>JALHOR010000062.1 GCA_022842885.1 Anaerolineae bacterium | reverse complement strand
AATTAAGTTACTTTCGTATTGGGTGGGATTGGTTAATTTCAGAATTTAGCCAAGGACGACCTTGGCCTCTTATCTCCACTCTTTATTCATGAAAAACGTTGGTTGATAAGAACAGCTAACAGCTATTCAATCGCTGCCCGAATCGCTTTTGCCAACGCTATTGCCGCCTCTTTGCCGTTGTGATGATGTTCGCGCAGCAAAGCACTAGCAACGATAAAACCGTTGACCATCGGATTCACCGTGCGGGCATGTTCCGGCTTGCTGATGCCAAAGCCCAAGACCAACGGCGTGCTGGTTTGTTGACGCACATTGGCAATAAATTCGGGCAATTCTTCGGACAAAGTATCCCGTGCGCCGGTGACACCCACTTGTGCGACAGTGTAAATGAAACCTGTGGCATTCTCGCTGACCAACTGCATTCGTTTTTCGCTGCTGGTGGGGGCGAGAAAAAAGACCAGTGCCATATTTTCACGTTGGCAATATTGGGCGAAATAATGCGCTTCTTCTGGCGGTAAATCCGGGACGATAAAGCCATCGGCTCCGGCGGCTTTGGCATCCATCACCAATTTTTCCGCGCCATAAGCCAATAATGGATTCAAATAGCCCATGACCATCATTGGTTGCGTGAGTCCGCGACTGCGAAGGGTTTGCACTGCCTCTAAGCATTTTTTGACCGTGATGCCATTTTCTAGCGCGATTTGCGTGGCGGTTTGTACCATCATGCCATCGGCAATGGGGTCGCTGAATGGAATACCAATCTCAAAGCCATCTGCGCCAATTGCCGATAATGCTGTGATTATCTCCAGCGATGTATCATAATCCGGGTAGCCAATCGCCCAATACGGCATAAACGCAGCGCGATTTTGGGCAGCAGTTGTTTCAAAGAGATGGTGTAGGGTAGCGAGACCATAGCTAGGACGAATTTCAACCATTTTCAAAATCCTTCAATAACGTTGTATGACTGCGATTGCATTATCAAAAATTCCTTGTTTTAGCTCGTGGCGGGGAATACAGAAAAAGAGGCGTCCATTATCCCCCCACCCTGTACCGAACTTCTTATCGGTATCAATCTGTAATAGTAGTTCCCAGTTTGCAGGGTTCTTTAGATATGCATCTCTTATATCTGCTTTTTGGATAAATGAATTACTGCAATCCTCAAAAGGAGAATCCTGTATAGACTGTGGATTGCCAAATATTTGATGAATTGGCTCAAGTCCAAGAAGCCTTCCTACAGCCCAAAAAAGTTCACGATATTTTTTGTCATCGTTATCAGTATCCCCAAAATACTCGCAGTAGGCGCTGTCCAAAAAATCACAAAATGTTAATTCCCAAATGAGTGTAACCTTGCATGGTTGGTAAATTCTGCCCTCATACACCATATTTGGGCGCGAAACGCGCTGTATTTCAGACATATTTCCAGTGTAAAAATATATCGCTTCCTTCCCTACCCATTGGAGATTATCGTCATAAGATTTGTAGAAAAAATAAATGATGCTTGTTGTAGATGGTAATTTCCGCTTTAGTGCGAATGGTTCAATATCTGCAAGGTTGATTTGAGCAATAAACTCAAAAGGTTGTCTCTCGTATTCTGGAAATTTAATCTGTGGCGGTAAATCAGGCATCCCTCCAAACTTGGAAGCTCCAACAGAAATTTCATTATCTGGTGTTTCTGTGAGTTGAATGCGAAGTGATGATTGGCAAAGTTCAAGAATATCTTCTTTACGATGTGTTAGTTCAAAGTCATCTATCATCGCGCTCAATTCAAACCAAGTTAATGTCATGGTGAAATCATCCGAGATATTGCTTATCAGTGTGCTATCCCATTACTTTTCTGTTTCATGCCCTGAATAATCTGCCGCACAGCCTCAATCACCAACTTCGGGTCATCATGATGAATATTATGCCCGGCTTTTTCGGCGACGATGTGTGTGCTGTTGGTGGAAAGCGTTGCTAAATCAGCTTGGAGTTTTTGCCAGATGGGTGATAAAGCACTTTTGGATGGTGTGCGCGTCAGCACAACTAAGGGCAAATTGCCCAGATTTTTCGGCAATGAAATTCCTTTTAACACGCTCAAAATTTCGCTAATAGTCGCATCGGTGTTGCCCGGCTCTAAATCCACCCAAGCGCGTTGGAGCGATGCCGGCAGTGTTTCGTAAAAACCATATGGTTTGATGCCACGCAGCCGCTTCCAGCCAAAGCGCGTTTTGACAGCATCTTTGGCAAGCCCAATTTTAATATCATCCATGCCCGCTTCTGGGTAGGTATGCATTTCGGGATGAGAGGCATCCACCAACACCAAGCCAGCGACTTCTTGCGGATACATAGCAGCGAATTGGCGCACATAAAACCCGCCCAATGATTGCCCCACCAAAATATACGGCGGTTGAATGCCCGCATGTTTCAGCAGCACATGAAGTTCAGAGGCGATACGCTGCGGCAAACGAGGTATCGAGCCAGCATCACTCCAACCGCGTCCGGCACGGTCATAAGCAACCACGCGGGCAAATTGGGCGATGTCCGCTTGAACATCGCGCCATTCCAGCGAATAGCCCCCGGCGCCACTTTCCAAAATCACCGTTGCGCCAGAATGTTGTTCGCCCTGAACGACCATATGCAGATGATGACCACCAATATTCACCCGTTTGCCGAGGGGTGTATGGCGCTCTTTCGCTCGTTTGGCTGCCCATTGTTCAAAAAAATAGCCCAAAATTGGCAGAACGCTAATGATTAATCCAAGCAAGGTGATGAACGGGCGCAACAGACCCAAAATATGTTTTTTAGCCAAGTTTATCCCCTAAAATTTTAATCACGGTATCTAAATCTTTGTCGCCGCGCCCGGATAAATTAATCAAAATCACCGAGTCTTTCGACATTTTAGGAGCGCGTTTGAGGGCTTCGGCAACGGCATGGGAACTTTCTAGCGCCGGAATGATACCTTCCGTTTCGCTAAGGGTTCTAAAGGCGGCAAGAGCTTCTTCGTCGGTGGCGGCGGTGTAAAAAGCGCGTTCCATTGAGCGCAAATAGGCATGTTCTGGTCCCACAGAGGGATAATCTAAGCCCGCGCTGATGCTGTGTGTCTCCCGAATTTGCCCATCTTCATTTTGCATTACAAAGGAGCGCGTGCCGTGTAGGATACCCGGACGGCTGATGTCAGGATTAGCGAAGCGGGCAGCGTGTTTATCGGTTGCTGTACCATGACCACCCGCTTCTACGCCAATCAATTCGACATTTTCATCGTCCCGAAACGCATGAAAAATGCCAATCGAATTGCTGCCACCGCCGACACACGCGATACACACATCGGGCAGTTGTCCGGCAATTTCCAAAATTTGTTCTTTGGCTTCTGTGCCAATCACGCTCTGAAAATCGCGCACCATCATCGGATATGGATGCGGACCCAATGCCGAACCAAGCAGATAAAATGTGTTGCGGACATTCGTCACCCAATCGCGCATGGCTTCATTGATAGCATCTTTGAGTGTTTTGCTGCCGCTTTCCACTGGAATCACTTCCGCGCCCATCAATTTCATGCGAAAAACATTCGGCTGTTGGCGGGCAATATCTACGCTGCCCATATAGACATGGCAATCTAAGCCTAATAATGCGGCGGCAGTGGCAGAAGCGACCCCATGCTGCCCGGCACCCGTTTCGGCAATGACGCGCTGTTTGCCCATGCGTTTTGCCAATAATGCCTGCCCCAACGCATTGTTGATTTTGTGCGCTCCGGTATGTGCTAAATCTTCGCGCTTGAGATAAATTTTCGCGCCGCCTAACATTTCTGAGAGGCGTTTAGCATACGAAATGGGTGTCGGTCTGCCGACATAGGTTTTTTGCAGATGTGCCAATTCTGCTTGGAATGCTGGGTCGGCAAGTGCTTTCTCATATTCGGCAGTCAGTTCATCTAGGGCAGGCACAATTGTTTCTGGCACAAAGCGTCCGCCAAATTCGCCATAATAACCACGTTCATTCGGGACATCAGCAGAGTGAGGTTGGATGTAAGGTGTCGCCATTGGTATTTACTTTCAAGACTAAGGTTGATTTTCCGATAAATTATTGTTTACGCTTGCCATTCTCGCCCGAATTTTTTCTTGGTCAGCCGATTGGTAACGCTCAAAATTGACGGGATTGACGGCATAATCTACATAATGGCTAAAGGTGCCTAAACTGCGGAATGTATGATTGTAGACTGCGCCGCAATCCAGCGCGATAAATCCCAAGATATTGATTGTCTCGATACCGGATAACCATGTGAAAACCCTTTACACTAAATCCACAAATGCTGTTCCCCATCCAAACAGCGTTTTGCCAACAGCAAGATTTTCAGAAAATAGTTGTCCAACGTTGGGATAAAATCGTCCCGTTGAATATGGATGGTAGAGGTGGAAAAACCGACTGCTTCACATTCGATACTATGACTGGTGTGCGTCAATAACGCTAAAGCATCCACAAGGTTGAGTTTGACCAATCCGGCAATTTCTTCATGTTGATACACATAATCGCTTAACGGTTGATTGCAAATGTAGAAAAAAACATCCGCAACTTGATAATCTATTAATACGCCATATTGCGCGGCGGACACGCGCTTGCCTAACGGAATCAAATCTTCAAATGCTGCGTTTAAGCCAAGTTCTTCCTGCAATTCACGCACACCATCACGCATCGTTTCGCCAGCGGCATAATGTCCGGCGGCGCTCACATCCAACATATCCGGGCAAGTTTCGGTGTTTGTCCCGCGTTTCTGCACGATAATAAAATCATCGCCATTTTCGTCTCGATATATCACATGGCAATGGAAAGTGCGATGCCATAACCCTTCCCGATGCACTTCTGAGCGTGATTTCGTACCAAGATGAGTTAAATTCGCATCGTAATAATCGAGCAATTCTTCGTTAGCCAATGAGATGTCCTTAAAAATGATTTTGGATGTAAATCACGCGGATTTACATCCAATCTTTGGTTGAAAATCTTAACCCCTAGTTCAACGGCGCAAGCCAATAGCCATTGCTATTGCCTTCGGCAGTCCAGCCTTCGATGCCGTAATTATCGCGCACGCGAAACCACGCAAAATTATCAGCACATTCGGGACCCTCTAAAACCGTGAAAATCAAACTGCCTGCCAGTTGTCCAATTTGTTCACCGGAAATCGAAGGTGAGCTACGGAAATTATTCGGGTCGCCCGGCAGCACCCAACCCAGTTCGCCCACTTGCAAGCGCGAAGGTAATGCACCTGCACATTGGGCAGGATTCGGCGGAATTGTGGCTTGTGGCAGCACAAATTCTGGGAAAGTGCCGGTCATGGTGGGCGTTAATTTTGGTTGGCTGATGGCGACAACAATGCCCGAAAAATTGCCTACTGTTTGCGTCTGAAAACCTGTTTCCGTGACTATGTAATGCAGCAGGTCATTGGTCTGGGTATTCAACATGAGCCAACCGTCCGGCGTGCCAGCGATAAACTGCTGATTGATGGCTTCAATTTCTTGTGCTGCCCCGGTGCGGAAAACCACTGCCATTTGTGTTTTGACGATAACACCACCATCAAAAAAATCAGTGTATACCAAAACAGCATCGCCATTGCGTACCCACACGGCTCGTCCCTCTAAAATGCGCGGGGAGAAAAAGACCGTTGTACCGCCACTAAGTTCAATATCATCAAATTTTGCGGCACTGGTGCTTGCCGGATAATAGGCAATGGTGTTGCTGGGCGGGAACATATATTCAGTATAAGGCAGCGGAAACTGGTCATTATACACTCCGTCTACAGCTTCGCCCGTTGCTGCCAACACCTCGCCCCGGAATAAGGCAAAGCGTGTATCGCTCTCGGTTATAGCATCGGTATCGGTTTCCCAGACGTTGTAATTGCCAACAGGCAGCCATTCTGTACCGCCAAGTGGGGCATCCAGATAATAAAAATCGGTGCCATCCCAGTCACCGGGATTAGCAAATACATCCAATTGTTTTTGTTTGACGGTTGCGCCGGAGACGGCATCCACCAAGAAAACCAAACCTCCGCCCGTATTGGTGTTCCAATCATAATTGTTGGTGGACAGTATGATGGTGTTATCTGGTGCGAAGTTAGAAAACTGCGTGAAGAATGGCTCATCTTCTGGCACATCAAACATGAGACAGCACGTTTGCGCCGTTAAATCGGCGATAGCAGGCAAAAAGGCATATTCGCTAGACCCCGGCAAAAAGCCCGCCGCATAACGATAATCAGGCGAAATAGCGGTCACTTTTAGCGGTTGTCCGTTATGCTCCGGCATAGAAATTGTTTGGCGAATGCCGCTGGCATTAATGATAACAATTTGTTGCGCGGTCTCATCAAAGATGGCAATTTCCCAATTGGTTTGGGCGGCAGCTATCATCGTGGAGGATAACAATCCGACCATCAATATCAATACAGCTAGAATACGCATGGTAGTTTCTCCTGATAACTATCAACAGAAATAGATAATCACACTTCTAATGACAGCATATCGGTTGCGATTGTTCCCGTGAGCCAGTGAAATTTATCACTTTTACACACTAACACTTTTGGCAGCAGCAATAAACGCCTTAATTTTTTCAGGGTCTTTTATGCCCGGTGTGTCGCCTTCAACACCGCTGGCAACATCCACACCCCACGGCAAAACGGCTTCAATGCGTTCCTCAACATTTTCCGGTGTTAAACCGCCTGCCAACATCAAGCGCGGCGCAATGGCTTTTGCCGAAATCGCAATTGCCGCGCTGACTTGTTCGCCAGTGCCACCCCGCAAATGAGGATGATAGGCGTCAACCAATAGCGACGGAATATGCTCATCGGTGGGAAAATAAGGACTGTAATATTTAGCATCGTCCGCCGCCATATCTACCGTCATGGGTTGAATGCCTTTATAGGCTTTACCGCCTAATTCCCGAATCATCTCATCGGATTCATCGCCACTCAGTTGGGCATAGGCGATGCCGGTTTGATGCAGAATATTCGATACATCGCTATCTGCCATATTCACAAAAATGCCGACTAATACCGGGCAATGGTCTTTCAGTTGGTGATGCAGCGTATGGCAAATAGTTTGGGCAACTTCTGGCGCGATATAACGCGGGCTTTTCTTATAAAAGTTAAAACCGAGCAAATCTGCGCCCGCTTCGGCAGCGAACAATGCATCATCGAGTGTGGTAATGCCGCAAATTTTGACTTTGGTCATGAACAGGCACTTTCTTCTGATTGGCTGCGTTAGAAAATGGTTTTTTCGCTATAATAATCGTAAACCAGTTGAAAGGGCAGACAGGTGATTAAGAAAAATATTCTTTTGAGTATGCTTATTGCGTTGCTTTTCATGGTTGGTATTGTTGCTGCACGTCCCCATAACCCCAACATCCATGCTTATGTTTATACCATTCGCCCGATGGTGTGTGGCGCACAAATTACCGCCAATGATGTTGTGCTGCGTTTGCCCACGCCACACCGAGATCTTGTGCCATTCACCGGGTTTCAACGTGCTGAAGATGTGATTGGCAAATATATGGATGTGCATATTTCGGTTGGCGAGGCGTTGATTGCCGTGTATTTGGCAGATAGCCCGGCACGACTGAAAAATTGCTAACTTTAGAAAATCACCGCAACTTTTTGAACAGATTTGCCTCATCAAATAAGATAAAATCAATCGAATGAGGCAAATCCATGATTGACCAAAAAGAAAAACGCAAAGGTACATCGCAACACAATTGGCTACTCTATCTTGGGATAGTTGGCATTAGTTTGATTTTGGGTGCCATGTTGGCATCCCTTTTTATTGAGCCACAGATTGAGTATATCCAATCGGGTGTTGTCATTAATACAACCCCCACCGGAGTTATGATTGAAGTGTTTGCAGTGCGCGATATTGCCTGTGGTGAAAAAATCACAACCGACAATGCGCTAGAAACCTCCCCGGCACAAATTACTATCTCCGACAAAACTCGCATTTGGTATCCAATGTTTCCAGTCTGGCAGCAAAACGATTTGCCTATCATTTACGACTCTTATGCTAAACAAGATATTCCGCGTGGTAGTCGCATTGCTCCTGAATATCTTGTTCGCAATCCAGTTGGTAACGACACTAACAATACAGAATGTTTGCTAGTAACACCCACCCAAGCGCCTATTCAAACGCCTATAGCGCAGCCCACTTAATTATGGGCGCGGCTGTTGGCTGAATAATTGGACTCGTTGGGCGATGTCGCCAGATGTGACTAGGGCTTCGCCCACGAGAACGGCATGAGCGCCGAGTTTACCCATCTTTTTGACATCTTCAGCAGAGCTAATGCCGCTTTCCGCAACGAGGGTGATATTCTCTGGCAGTAATGTTGCTAGTCGTGCCGTTGTATTTAAATCTACAGTAAATGTTTTTAAATCCCGATTGTTGACGCCAATGAGTGTTGCTCCGATTTTTAAAGCGCGTTCTAATTCTTGCTCGGTATGGACTTCGACCAATGCTGCCATGCCTAATTCGTGAATTAATTGGTGCAAATCGTTAAGTTGCACATCATCCAATGCTGCCACAATTAGCAATACTGCATCGGCATGATTCGCCCGCGCTTCATACACTTGGAAAATATCAATCACAAATTCTTTGTATAACACCGGTACAGCAACGGCTTTGCGTACATCGCGCAAATAGCGGATATGCCCCTGAAAAAATTTCTGGTCTACCAGAACCGAAATTGCGGCTGCGCCATTTTCAGCATAGGTTGTTCCGATTGCCACCGGGTCAAAATCATGCAAGAAAACACCTTTGCTAGGGGAGGCTTTTTTAACTTCGGCGATGAGAGCCACCGTATCGTGGCGCAGTGCTGCGACAAAATCGCGGGCAGGCGGCGCTTGCATCGCTAGAAAGGTGCTTTGCGCCAAGAATGCCGAGTCTACGTCACGCAATTCTTCGACCTTATGCGCCAGAATTTTATCCAGAATCGTATCGGTTTTGACGAAGGGCATAGCACTTTTATCCTAGGCTTTAAATTGCTGGCTGTAGGCGATTAAATCATCCAGTTTTTTCACGGCTGTGCCGCTGTTTACGGCTTCTCGCGCTAAGTCAATGCCCTGTCCCAAGGTATTGACTTTGCCCCCAGCCACCAACGCTGCCCCGGCGTTCAACAAGACAACATCGCGTTTAGCCCCGTCTATGCTACTATCCAAAACACCGCGTAAAATTTTGGCGTTGGTGGGGGCATCATCACCGCGCAATTCGGAGATGCTGGCACCGGGGAACCCAAATTCCATCGGGTCAATTTCATAAGTCTCAATAGTGCCATCTTCTTTTAGATGGCTAATGCGATTAGGACCCGAAATGCTCAGTTCATCCATGCCGCCGTAGCCCGTCACCACCATCGCTGATTTTGTGCCAAGTGCTTTCAACACATGTGCCAGCAAATCGGTTAAATCAGCCGCGAAAACGCCCATCAACTGCCGATTTGCGCCTGCTGGATTCGTCAGTGGTCCCAAAATATTAAAAATGGTGCGTATTGCCATTTGCCGCCGGACACCAATCGCATATTTCATCGCGGGGTGCAGTTTGACCGCAAACAAAAAGCCGATGCCCACCTCATCAATACACTTGCCCACTTGTTCCGGCGTTAAATCCAGATTCACGCCCAATTCACCCAATACATCGGCGCTGCCGCATTTGCTGGTTGCTGCCCGATTGCCGTGTTTGGCGACACGCATTCCGGCTGCTGCTGCTACAAATGCTACGGTGGTGCTGATATTAAACGTATGTGATTTATCGCCACCAGTGCCACAGGTATCGAGCAAATCACCATTGCTGCTCACAGGAACTTTTTGTGATTTGTTCCGCATGGCACGGGCGCTGCCGGTAATTTCTTCTGACGTTTCACCCTTCATCCGCAGTGCCATCAAATAAGCACCGATTTGGGCTTCGGTGGTTTCGCCACTCATAATTTGTTCCATCACCGCTTCGGCTTCTTCGATTTGTAAATGCCCAAAGCGGCTTAATAGTTCAATCGCCCGCTGAATATCCATCGTCATAAAAATTTAATCCCCTCGATTGCGTTGAATCATTTCTTTAAGTTCTTGTACCGTATAAGGTGGTGTGCGCTGATGTGCCATGCGATGACAATTGGCGCACAACATCACCAAATCATCCACAGTACTTAGGCGTTCTTCGTCCAAACTTGCCATCTGCTGTTTATGATGGGCTTCAATATATTCGATGCCATAAAATGCCGCAAAATCAAACCCGCACACTTCACAATACAGATACCCGTGCTGCTGTTTGAAGTGCGTCCTAGCATCGGTTACAAGGGTGCGGTTGCGCTGTCGCTGGCGGATAGACCGCACGATTAATTTGCCTTCGGCGTAGGCAATATCATCTTCCGTCAGTTCCAGATAATCCTGAATCGTCTGCGGCGTATATTTATCGGCATACCATGCGTCTTCCAGCAATTTAGCAGAGTCATCGGTGAGTTCGCGCAAAGACCGTAACTGGTTGGCATCCACGCGCCCATTGTGCAAAAACAAGCGGTCTGCCGTGCTGTTAAACCGAATATCACCGACTAATGGTGTTAAATCCACTTCACGCAGCGGTTCGACATTGTATTTATTGGCAATGGCGTACCATTCCGCCTCATACCACTCGCCCGGGTAATTTCCTACGAGTTCCTGAGCAATTTCAATATCATCTACAACCGTTTCGACCTGCAACCTGCCAGCAAGGAGCAAATGACCGAGATACACATTCACAATCCATAGAATGTCGCCCGGTTTAACTCGCCCTAGTTGATTGCTGGCAGCATACGATGCAGTACGGTTTGTCGCCAGATTAAGCCGTTCTTCCGGCGCGATTTTCCAATAGAGCAGATAATGAGTTGGCTTAAGATAGCTACTGCGTGACATAAGAATTGCTCAATTGATGATTACACTCGTTCTGCCATGAACACATTTTCGACAAAATTTTGCAGAATGCGAATGCCAAATTGCGTCAGGATGCTTTCCGGGTGGAACTGCACGCCCACAATCGGGTATTCACGGTGACGCACGCCCATAATTTCGCCTGTATCAGCAAATGCTGTGATAGCCAGTTCTTCCGGCAAGCTATCTTCCTGCACCACCAGACTGTGATAACGGGTGGCAGTAAACGGACTAGGAATGCCTGTAAAGAGCAAATCATGTTTATGATAAATGGGGCTGGTTTTGCCGTGCATTAGGCGCGGTGCGTGCGAGACGACACCGCCAAAGACTTCGCCAATACATTGATGCCCCAAACAGACCCCTAAAATCGGCGTGGTTGCACCTAATTCGCGGATCACATCATTGGAAATCCCTGCATCTTTAGGAAAACCGGGACCTGGGGAAATGACAATGTGTGATGGAGTCAGTTTTTGAATCTCCGCAATGCTGATTTGGTCATTGCGGACAACCTGAATTTCTGCGCCGAGTTCGCCCATTTCTTGTACCAAGTTGTAAGTAAAGCTGTCGTAGTTATCAATGACGAGAATCATGGTTTTTCTTTCTCCAATTCGCGGAAGGCTTCGCTGGGCATTCCTTCTAGGTGGCTGACATCATTTTGCTGCGTGAATGACCATTTGCCGTTGGTATCGCGGGCAATGGAGGTGACGGACATATTGGCGAAATCCAAGGCATATGGATTGATGTCGGGCATCAACGAACCGAGCAAAGCACGGATGGCGGTTGTATGCGAGACAATGCCCACGGCTTTATCACTGGTTTGTGCCAGAATATCTTTAAAAGCCGCCAACATGCGCTCCGTGACGTGCTGGCGGGCTTCGCCATCGGGTATTTGATAATCATTGGGGTTCTCTACCAATTGGCGATATTCGTTGGGATACCATGCTTCCACTTCTGCCTGTGTTAAGCCCTGCCACATGCCGATATGCCGTTCCCGCAGCCGGGCGTCGGGGATGGGTGTCAGATTCAATACGCCAGCAATAATCTGGGCGGTTTCTAACGCGCGGCGTAAATCGCTGGTGTAAAGCTGCTGTATCCCAATCACGCGCACAAATTTTGCTAAACGCTCCGCTTGCAATTTGCCGTGGTCGCTTAAGGGGACTGCCACATGCCCTTGCCAGCGCCCTAACCGATTCCAACCTGTTTCTCCGGGACGAATGAAAATAAAGCGTTTGATGGTCATGAAAAATTCTCCTCAATAGATACTATGATTACATCAGACCATTTTCCGCATAAATGATGGCTTGTGCCAGCGCCTTTGCTTTATTGACGCATTCTTGGTGTTCGCTGGTGGGGTCGCTATCGGCAACGATGCCAGCGCCGGCTTGCACATAAACCGTATCGTCTTTCATCAGGAACGTCCGAATGGTGATGCAAAAATCCATCGAACCATCAAAACTGAAGTAGCCGACTGCGCCGCCATAGGGTCCCCGGCGGATGCCTTCTAATTCTTCGATAATTTCCATTGCACGAACTTTCGGTGCGCCACTCAGCGTTCCAGCGGGGAATGTTGCCCGCACTAAATCAAAGGCATCCATGCCAGCGCGTAATTTGCCTTCCACATGGCTGACGATGTGCATCACATGGGAATAGCGTTCAACGACCATCATCTCGGACACTTTGACCGTGCCATAATCGCAGACGCGCCCCAAATCATTGCGCCCCAAATCTACCAGCATCACATGTTCAGCGCGTTCTTTGGGGTCAGCCAGCAATTCTTCTGCCAATTGATTATCTTCGGTTTCGGTTTTACCGCGTGGGCGCGTCCCGGCGATGGGGCGGTTGCTGGCAATACCATCTTCTAGGCGTACCATCATCTCTGGCGACGCCCCAATCAGGGTTAAATCCGAATTGAATTGCAGCAAAAACATGTAGGGGGATGGATTTAATGCCCGTAATGCCCGATAGAGCATAAACGGGGACGCGGTGGTTTTACGGCTGAAGCGTTGGGACATTACAATTTGGAAAGCATCACCATCTTTGATGTACTCTTTGGCGCGGCGCACATTCTCTTTGTAATTGGCTTGCCCAATATTGGAGACCAATTCTTCGTCTAATGGCGTTACTGTGAATGGCACAGACGGCAGCGGCTTTCCTAATGCCACCACAATTTTATCAATGCGATGAATGGCATCGTTGTAGGCAGCATCGGGGTTGCCCGTATTATGAGCATTTGCCATCACAATAAGTTGGTGTTTGGCATGGTCGAAAATTACTAAGGTGTCGGGCAGCATAAAGGCGGCATCCGGCACATTGAGTTCGTCTTTGGCAGTCTTTGGGAGTTTTTCAAAATAACGCACCACATCATACGCCAAATAGCCAACAGCACCCCCAACAAGGCGGGGCAGCCCCGGCACGCGCACAGGCTGATATTTGCTCATGGCATTTTTGATGATATGCAGCGGGTCTTCGCCGGGTTTTAAGTCACGGGTATAACTGTTGCCATTTTCGATAAAATTGACCTGTTGATTTTGAATCAGCAGCAAATTAGCAGGATTAACCCCGATGAACGAATAGCGCCCAACTCGTTCACCACCTTCCACACTTTCTAGCAAGAAGGCGGGTTGCCCGGTTTGTGTCAACTTCATATAGACTGATACGGGAGTTTCTAAATCGGCGAGCAGAGTACGATACACTGGCACTAAGTCGCCCTGTTGAAAATAGGTATAGATTTCTTCGCGGGATGGTTTGATATCTGTACGAGAACGTTGTTGTGTTGCAATCGGTGTCACCATAGAACAGCCTCCATTAAGTGAAAAGAGTCCCCATCATCCACACAGGGACGAGGAGGACTCTCGCGGTGCCACCCTGATTATTCCTACACAGCGATAGCAAAAACAAACTTTCAATTTTCGCTATGCAACACGTAGAAATCTCTCGACAAGTACGGGCAAAAGCCGATACTCTGCGCTCTGGTAACGGTGCGCTCTCCGACTCAGGCTACTTTATCATTTTAAAATGATAGTTCGACTGGTAGCTCCCCAGTCCATTCCACACCCGCGCATGTATCACCCTTCCAGCCTAGGGGTGACTCTCTGAACATCGGATAGGTATGTACTTTTCTGGTTCTTCGCTTTTAAATGTATCAAGTTAAAAAGAGATTAACGTGAAATTTCGATGCTGTCAAGCATTTACTGTGCCAAATCTTCAAATTCTTATTGCAGAGGTAAAGTATTAGAAAGGGCATCCTCATGTCGTATCCACCGGTGATAACAGCTTCCAGTGGACGCCAGTTTGCAGCATCTGCTGTTGGTTTATTGGCATTTATCATCAATGAGCAGGAACAAATCTTGATGCTGTCTAGCCCAAAACACCCCGGCAAATGGGAGCCACCCAACGGTGCTTATGATGGCAATGAGACAATTTTGGAGGGATTACAGCGCGAAATCCGCGAAGAGGCGGGCGACCAAATTCAAGTGCGTCCTCTATGTGCTTTGCATGTGTATTCGTTTCGTTACGATGATATTGTGCAATATATGGTCAGCATTGCGTATCTTTTTGTGTATGAAGGCGGCGCGGTTGTACCGGGCGATGATATGGCAGGTAGTGAGTATCGCTGGCTAAATTTGGCAGAGGTGAATAGTGGTACATATGACATCATTGTGCCGCGTAAACAACCTTGGCTGTTTCAGCGTGCTGTAGAGTTGTATCGCTTGCTCAAAGATGCTCCACCTGTTGAACAGCAACCCGATTGGACAGGAATTCGCAATAAGTATGACGACTGAGAACATGCTATAATAGGGCTGTAGAATAGAAAGGGTGTGCGAGATGGTCTCTGTAAAAGCCTTCTTTAGAGATGGACAACTGTGGGTATTGGACAAACTTGAACTACCTGAAAATAAAGTGCTGCAAGTTCATATTGATGTTCTACCAGAGGATATGGATATGAATCATGCCGACGTGATTCAGCGAGCGCGAATCGGCGGCATACTTCTAAATCCAGAAGATTTAGACCTTCCCGAAGATATTGAAGAACTGACAGAAGAAGAAGAACGATTGAGCAAATTGTTTGCTACTAATCGGTTGATTTCAGATGAAATTATCGAAGATAGATGTGAGTATTGAGTACCTTGTTTTTTGATGCCAGTGCTTTAATGAAACGATAGGATTGTTATGTCGCTCACCAATCGAGATATTGCCCAAATTTTTACGAATATCGCTGACATGCTGGAAATTCAGGGCGAATCCAAATTTCGTTTTTTGTCATATCGGCGGGCAGGGGAAGTGCTGGGTGATTTGCCCCGCGATTTACGAGCCTATGCCGATGATAACACGCTGGAAGATATTCCCGGTGTGGGCAAAGCCATTGCCGAAAAAATCCGTGAATTGCTTGCAACGGGCAAATTGGAATTTTACGAGAAACGCAAACAAGAAGTGCCGCTGACGCTGTTAGATATTATGCGTATCAACGGTGTTGGACCCAAAAAGGCAAAATTATTTTGGGACAGCCTGAATATTACAACGCTGCCCGAATTAGAAGAATCAGCAAAACAGGGTAAATTACGTGATTTAGCGGGTATGGGCGCAAAAAGTGAGCAGAAAATTCTGGAGGGCATCGCCGCCTTAGCCCGCCAAACTGGACGAATGCCGATTGGCAAAGCCAAGCCGTTAGCAGAAGCCGTCTTAAAAATGCTGCTAGACATTCCCGGCGTGATAGAAGGGGCAACAGCGGGAAGTTTGCGGCGCGGGCGCATCACGATTGGCGATGTGGATATTTTGATTGCCAGCGATGATGCCAAACCCATCATGGACAAATTCGTAAATATGGAAAATGTTGCCCGCGTGTTGGGACATGGCGAAACCAAAAGTTCAGTCGAATTGCAAAATGGGCTACAAATGGATGTGCGTGTGCTGCCGAAATCGCAATGGGGGACGGCACTGCAATATTTCACCGGGAGCAAAGCGCATAATGTCAAAATTCGGCAGATTGCGCTGGATAAAGGTTATAGTTTGAACGAAAGCGCCCTGAGTCCGGTGGATAAAGATAGCAACATTATCGAAGATGCACCCAAGATTTATTGTGAAACCGAAGCCCAAGTGTATGAGACGATTGGATTGCCGTGGATACCGCCGGAACTGCGCGAAGATACGGGCGAGATAGAAGCCGCCAGAGCCGGACAACTACCTAATTTAATAACGCTGGCAGATATACGCGGTGATTTGCACATGCACACCACTTGGAGCGATGGTGTTTTATCAACGCGAGAAATGGCAGAAGAAGCAAAAAAACGCGGACGCAAATATATCGTCATCACCGACCATTCGCGCAGCTTGGGCGTTGCCAACGGGCTGTCTATAGAACGCCTGCTGGAACAACAAAAAGAAGTGCGCCAAGTGAATGAAGAAATGCGCGGCGAGATTATTGTTTTGCATGGCACAGAGATGGACATAAAAGCCGATGGGACTATGGATTATCCCGATGAGATTTTAGCTCAACTTGATTTTGTGATTGCTTCGTTGCATGTCAGCCTGAATCAACCGCGTGACCAAATTACGCAGCGACTCATCAATGCCATCAATAATCCGCATGTGGATATGATTGGGCATTTGACCGCCCGTTACGTGCCAGACCGTGAACCTGTAGATGTGGATATGGATGCAGTATTTGAGGCTGCAACCAAAACAGGCATTGCATTAGAAATTAATGCTAATCCACGCCGCTTAGATTTGGATGCCCAATATGCCCGCCGCGCTGTAGAATTGGGCATTCCATTAGCGATTAACACCGATGCCCATAGTGCTGCTATGATGGATGAAATGCCGTATGGCATTGTTAATGCCCGCCGTGGTTGGGTCGAAGCGCGGCATGTGATTAATGCATGGGAATATGCTACATTCGCGGCATGGCTCAAACAGCGCCAATAATCAATAGCAATACCAACGAATATGATTTGTTATGTACCTAGATGCTTTTACGATTTCAGCACTGATAGATGAATTACAAAATACACTGGTGGGCGGGCGCGTGCAGGATACACTGGATGCAGATGCCGCTGGCATTGGTATGGAAATTTACGCGCACCATCGCCGCCACTACTTGTATTTGAGCGCCGATACCCAAATGCCGCGTATACATCTGGTATCGGATAAGTTGCGACGAGGGTTGGAAAAACCTTCGCAATTAGGGCTGATGTTCCGGCGCTATATCGAAGGCGGCAAAATTGAACAAATTAGCCAACCCCCGTATGAGCGTGTTCTCCAAATCACGGTGACGAATGCCGAAGGGCGATTTGTTATTGTTATCGAACCGATGGAGCGCCGCAGTAACTTGTTATTGCTGCGCGATGGCATCATTTTGGATTGTATGCGGCGTGTGGGACCAGAAGAAAATCGTTATCGCCTGAGTTTGCCCAACCATGAGTATAAATTACCCCCGCCGATGACAGGCAAATTTGACCCGGTAAATATCACAGTGGCAGATATTGAAACCATCTTCGCCCAAAATCAGGATGCGAAACAAAAAACGGCAGCGCTGCTATCTTCGCGTATTTTGGGTGTGAGTCCGCTATTGGCAAAAGAAATCGTGTTTCGTGCCAGCGGCAATATCAACCAAAAAGCCAGTGATGCCCAACCAGAGGCATTATTTGAAGCCCTGCAAACTATCCTTGCACTACTGATAAAGCGCCAATGGCAACCGGGCATCGCCGAAGAATACGGTTTGGTGCAGGCATATAGCGTGTATCCGCTGACACATCTACCCGGTTGGCACGAAATGGAAACATTAAGTGCTGCCATGAGTGCTTATTATGGGGCAGCCGTCGGTGTAGAAGCATACAACGAAATCAAGAAACCCGTGCAAGCGGCGATTGACGAAGGTAAGAAGAAATTTGGCGCGAAATTGGCATCGCTGGAAAGCGGCTTAAAAGACGAAACCGAGCGCCACTTTTTGCAGCAAGCGGGTGAACTGGTTCTGGCATATCAATATGCGTTGCAACCCGGTCAAACTGAACTTAAGGCGCAATATGAACCCGATAAACCAGAATTGACTATTAAACTTGACCCCAAACTGACGCCACTGGAAAATGCCCAACGTTATTTTGATAAATACAATCGGGCGAAACGAGCGCAATCCGGCGTGCCACAAATGGTTGCTGAAACCAAAACTGAATTGGCATATTTGGCGCAGCTAGAAAATGATTTGTTGCAGGCGCTCAATTATCCTGAGATTGAAGAAGTCGCCCAAGCTCTCCAAGCGCGTGGGCTGATTAGTGGGCAGCGGGCAAAACGCCCCGGCAGTGCTGGTCGCAGCGCGCCCTTGCGGTTGACTTATGATGGCTATGTGATTTGGGTTGGGCGCAACAGCCGCCAGAACGAACTGGTCACGTTCAAAAATGCTAATCCACAAGATTTGTGGCTGCACGCCCGCGATGTACCGGGGGCGCATGTGGTGATTCGTTTTGATGGGCGGCGTATCCCAGAAACGCTTATTCAGAATGCTGCCGCTGTTGCTGCTCATTACAGCGCGGCACGCCATGAAAAAAGTGTGATTGTGGATGTGACCCGCTGCAAATATGTGAAAAAAATTAAAGGCGCGGGACCCGGGATGGTGACGTATCGCAATGAAGAAACCATGACGGTTGTACCGCAGAATGAGGAGATTTTTAAAGATGACTAAAACATCCGTAGTCGAACAAACTACACAAGTCTTAGTGCCAAAATTTGGCGCGAAAATAGATGTTATGGATTATTCACCGGATTATCACGGTGACATAGACAAAAAACAGGCAGAGATGCAGACGACAAAATTGCATGAACGCTTGGCGGTGTTACAAGAAATGTTGTTTGCGGAACAGAAAAAATCATTATTGGTGGTTTTACAAGCGATGGATACGGGCGGTAAAGATGGTGTAATTCGCAAAGTGTTCAGCGGCACCAATCCGCAGGGGTTCAAAATTGCCAGTTTTAAAGCGCCTACACCACAAGAATTAGCGCAGGATTTTTTATGGCGGGTTCACCAACAAACACCACCCAAAGGTTACATTGGCATTTTTAATCGCAGCCATTACGAAGATGTGCTGGTGGTGCGTGTGGAGAATCTTGTACCAGAGGAGACATGGCGCAAACGCTATGAACAGATTAACCAGTTTGAAAAATTGCTGGCAGAGAATGGCACCCATATCCTGAAATTTTTCTTGCACATCAGCAAAGAAGAACAAAAAGAACGGCTACAAGAACGGCTCGATGACCCGACAAAACATTGGAAATTTTCCATCGGGGATTTACCTGTGCGCCAAAAGTGGAACAGCTATATGCAAGCCTATTCCGATGCGCTGACGCATTGCAATACCAGCTATGCACCTTGGTATATCGTGCCAGCGAACAAAAAATGGTATCGCAATTACATTATCAGCAAAACGATTGTGGAAACGCTGGAAAGCATGAAGTTGGCATATCCGCCGGAAGAACCGGGATTAGAAAATGTGGTGATACCGGATTAACCCGGTTGGCTAAAAATCTCACTCAATTTGATTGCTAACCCTGGCAGAATGTCGCCCCCTGTCAGGGTATCGTTTTCAGTATATATCTGATAATTTTCGCCTGCGTAAACTTCAGCACGTTTTCTTTTCGGGTCAAGTACCCAAATCAATTGAATACCTTTTGCCTGATATTCGATTATTTTATCGTGTAATTCGGTATAACTTAGTGCCATTATAAATCATTTTATGTGGATGTAACCCAACGGGCAGCTTCTAACACTTGGGCAACCGTAATTTCTCGCACGCAGGGGTGATTGGCAGGGTCATCATCGCCCCAATCCAACACGCGGCAGGGGCGGCAGCCAATCGCGGCTGTGAGGACAATGTGGCGGTTTTTATTGCCCCAAGTGCCAAATTCAATCGGGTCGGCGGGACCAAATAAAGCAACTGTTGGCGTATCTACTGCTGCTGCAATGTGCATGGGACCACTATCGCAACCCAAAACGACTTTGGCATGTTCATAGAGTGCCGCTAATTGTCCTAAATTCATATCGCCCGCCGTCAAACAGGCTTTGTTCTGCATCAGATTTTGGATTTGCCCGATAAGCGGCAGTTCATGATGATTCCCTGTAAAGACAATGGCAGCATCCATTTGGTCTGCTAGGGTATCCGCCGCTTTTGCCCAATGGGCATTCTCCCATTGTTTGACCCATGTGCCGGAACCGGGATGAATGCAGATGATAGGTTGGCGGTCTTTGACGCCGCAGCGCACCAAATACTCTTTCACAAAATCGCGGTCATCTTCATAAACGGGAAGCGTATATGGCACTTCGTCATCGTCAATGATGCCTGTCCAATGTTCGATGAGGCGCATATTCTGGCGAATGACATGCTCATGCCGATGAGGGATAGCGCGAGTTAAAAACGGGGTTACGTCTTCTAATTGATAACCAATGCGTTCTTGAATGCCCGCTACATGTGCCAGCATCGCGCCCCACCAATGGTCAGGGCGCAAAATCACGGCACTGCTGTAACCAATTTGCCGCAACTGACGCGAAACCCGCACCAATTGTAAATAGGGTGCCAGCGGATTTTGGTTCTCATCACTGCGGTCAAATCCCGGAAAAGGCATCGTCAAAACACGGTCAATTTCCGGGTATGCCGCCAAAATATTTGCCGCCCATGCCCCTGCCAAAACATGCACTTCGGTATAAGGACGGGCATGTTTAAAAGCGCGGATAGCAGGTGTTGCCAACAGCATATCGCCTAAATGGTCGGGCTTAATGAACAAGACCCGTCGCCCGCGAAGCGGCGATGGCGCGAACCGAAAATTGGCAACAGCACTCAGCAAGCGGCGGCGCAGTTGATGGCGCATCGGCGAACTGTGAAAAGCGGCTGTCATCTGTTGATTGCGTCGCACGAGCGATTCTCTAGTCATGCCGATAAACCTCCAAAAGACGCGGAATCAGCACTGACCAATCATAATGTGTCTTCACAACAGTTTTTGCCTGATTTCCTAGTATTTCGCGCTGTGCCGGGTGGTCAAGCAAATGCTCAATGGCGCTGGCAAATTCTGCTTCATCATCCGCGATAATCATGGCACTGCGGGCAGCCTCGTTTAAGCCAGCGGCGGCGGTTGATGTTGCCACAATCGCGCAGCCGCACGCCATCGCTTCCAGAATTTTCAGGCGTGTGCCGCTGCCCATCCGTAAGGGTGCAATATACACCTCTGCCTGATGCAAATAAGGCAGCACACTTTCCACCCAGCCTGTGAGCAGGATATTCTCGTAATCCGTGAGTTTTTGGATGTTGGGATGCGGTTTTTGCCCCACGATAACTAAATTAGCATCGTGTAATTGTGGGAAAATGTTAAAGGCGAACCATACCATGGCATCTACATTCGGGCGATAATCCATTTTGCCTGTAAAAACGACGCTGTTGGGGGGTAGGGTTATGCTAGAGTCTGCCTTCACATAGTCATCCACAAAAACACCACTTGGCACTACGGTGATTGGGTTTTTAGGCAAATATTGCTGCAAGGCTGCGGCATCTTCTGGTGAAACAGCAATAACAGCATCTGCCATATGGCACAAATCACCTTCAACTCGTGCAATCCGGCGGGTTTGTATCATGGAATAAAGGGCTGCCAGTAAACGCTTAGTCTCTTGACGGTCAATCTCAGAAATAATACGTTGTAATTCAGCTTCTGCATTATGAGCATCAAAAACCAATTTGGCGAGTGTGCCTGTGGCTTTGACAATGGGCAAATAACAGGCGACTTCGATACCTTCAAACTGAATAATGTCAAAATGGGTTTGTTGCAGCAGTGATAATAATTTATCTTGGAAAGCAGCACTGTACAGGCGTTTCGCAATGTCGGGTTGAGTGCTAAAAATCAAATCGCGCAGCCGATGCAAGCGAGAGCGTTCTGGTGGCATCACCGTCTCAATATGGGTACAAATTTGCGCTAGGGGTGTTTTTTCTGGCTTGATAGTACCTTCATGGAAGGTGAGCAGCGTGACTTGATGCCCGGCTTGTGCCAACCCATGCAAAATCCCATAATTTCTGAGCGCACCGCCTGATGCTGGCGGATAAGGCAAGCTAGGGGTGATGACGAGAATGTTATAGTGTTGTGGTAACTTCACTAGACAAATTTCCAATAGGATATACAGGTTAAGCAGTAGCAAAGAAAATTATACGAAGTTATAGCACAGAATTGTAGATGTTCAGCACAATTTGGGCGCATTCTTCCCACGAAAAATGCTGTGCCTGCACAAGCGCCTTTTGCTGCATGTCAGTTCGCCATGCAGTATCCATCAGGACTTTGTAAAGTGCGGCGGTGATGGTCGAATTATCATCAGGATTAACCTGAATTCCAATATCGCCCACAACTTCGGGCAGCGAAGACCGATTGCTGACAATGGGTACGACACCACACGCCATGCCTTCCAGCGGCGGAAAGCCAAAACCTTCATAAAAAGAGGGATTCACGACAGCAACAGCGCCACTATATAAGGCAGGTAATTGGTCATCTGTCACAGTTTCGCGCCAATACAGATGTTTATCAATCTTCAATTTGGCAATTTGCGCTTGTGTTTCCTCAAAGACCCAACCGGGTTTACCAACCAGCACGACAGGCGGTGCATCGGGCAATTGCAGCAACAAATCACGGTATGCTGTCAATAAGCCTAGAATATTTTTGCGCGGTTCCAGCGTGCCAACATGCAAAAAATATTCTTTTGGCAGATTTAAGGCTTGCTGCACGCTGGCGATTTTTTCCGGTGGTTGCGGATGAAATGTTTCCGAAATGCCCAAATGATGCACGGTAATTTTGCTTTCTGGCACATGCAACATCGTTATTATGTCATGTTTGGTCGCATGACTATCCGAGAAAATATGGTCAGCATGATTAACGGCAGCTTGAATCTGGTCATTGTAGTAACGGCGGCTGGCAGCATCCAAATATTGGGGATAGTGCAAAAAGGTCAGGTCATGCACGGTAATGAGATGGCGTTTTGCCCCCCGATACGGCGGGATAAAATCTGGGTTGTGGAGTATATCCAAACGATGTCGGGCGAGTTCAATGGAAAGCGCCAACCGTTCTATGCGATGATGTGCGGGTGTCCATAAAATTGTATTTTTGAAGCGGTGTGCCAGCCGATTTTTATCTTTCCAAATATGGAAAATCGTATAGTCATGGGATGAATCCATTTTTTCCAACGCCATAATCAAGCGCCGGATATAGGTGCTAATGCCGCCCGTGCGATAGAACGTTAAACGGGCATCAATGCCAATGCGAGTCATAACCACTTTCTCAAAATTTTTTCCAGTGTGCCATCAGCAGCAAAAATCCAAAGGGCATCCTCCACCAGTTGCCAAGTATCTAGGCGGTCTATGCGTGTGGCAATGGCATAAAACGAATTGGTAACATGATGATACCGCACTTGCCAATCAGGCTGTTCACGCTGATACAAGAAATACGTTGTTGCATCCACCAACGCTGCGTCAGCATCGCCCATACGCACGGCATCCAAAGCATAATTGGGTAATTCATATGGTAACAGATTAAAGGCTGTGATGCGGCGTAACCAATAACGTGCTTCGGCATCTGCCGGGCTACCAAATTCAATAGACAATCGCTGCCCAGAAAGTGCTGCCATGCTGGTAAATGGTTGCTCATTGGGACTGACTAGCACAAGCCCATTATCAAAATAATGGCGCGTATAACGAACTTCTTGAGTTCGCAGCGGATTAATCAGCAATGCTGAAATCACAATATCCGCTTTATCGGTGGTGAGAACATCATAGAGCGCATCATAGCCAATGTTGATGAAACGCACTGGCACACCATAATACGCACCAATGGCATTGCCTAAATCAATATCTATGCCATAAACCGTTGTGCCATCATCCACGGCAAACGGCGGAAAACTGGCGTCTACACCAATCCGAATTTCGCCATACGGAAACGCTCTTTCGGTCATAGTGGGCGGCGGCTCAAGTTGGCTAATGACTAGCCACACACCGATGCCAGCGATAGTTAATAAAATTAGCGCGTAGAGGATACGGCGGGTGGGGGCAACCATAAATTACCTTCGGGAATAATATCACGCGCGTATGCCTGTAAAGCTACATAAATGGGTGTGCGCTCAAAACCAACCCCGACCAACATAAAATTATCGGGATAACTATAGGTGTAGCGCGGATACCGAAATGCCCATAGACACATGGTTTTCGCCCATGACCACTCGTTTGCTACCCAGTCTAATGCATCTAGTGTGTATTGAATGCGCTGTGATGGGCGCACGGCTTTTGTCCAGCGCGGATGATCGTTCCAACCGCTTTCCGTGATGTAGACAGGCTTATCGGCGCTATCATAACGCAATATCAATTCATGCAGCAATTCTACCCGCCGAAAATTGAGCTTATCTGGCGCAGGGTCATCGTCTGCGGGAAAGGTGAGACCATAAGTGTGGACTGCCAATGCATCAAAATAGGCGCTTGCCCCGGCTTGGTACATTGCCTCCAAATAGAATAAATCATTCATGCCATGCGGGCTATCTACCGGTTCTAGCGTCGGGGCTAATGCGCCTGCCAGAATCATCACATCAGGATTTGCCTGTTTTACAACAGGGTAAACCACTTTGAGCAATTCAGTATAGGCAGCCGGGTCAGGGGGATGATAACCCCATTCTAATGCCAAATTAGGTTCATTCCAGATAATGAGGTGTTCAACTGTGCCAGCATAGCGGGCGGCAAATGCTGCCACGAAATTAGCAAATTCATCATAAGAGTCTTCCGGTAGTTCATTCAGCGTTGTAAATTCACCAGCCTCTGCCGGACGCGCCCATTCTGGTACAAACCCCATGCGGGCAATCACCGTGAGTCCTTGCGTTTGGGCGTGGCGAATAATCATATCTGCCCGCGACCAATCCACATTGCTCGGTGAATTTTCAAAATATGCCCAAGGGAAAAATTCGACAATGGTAGATGCCCCCATCTCGCGTACCATCTGAAAAGTGCGCTGAATATTAAACTCAAACACTTCGTCAATGACACGGGTATGGACGCACAAATGCGGTTTAGTGGTTTCGACTATTTGGGGGGTATCCATAATCGTGCGTGGACTAGGTGGGGCGATGAGGCTTAACAGTAAATACAATATCAACAGCCGATAAGACCATTGCCAATACCGGGCAATAAAGTATATCGTTCTCAAAATGATATACGTGCGCTGTTGTCGCCTGTTCAAATAAGTTTCCGTAGAATACCAGATAATTATTATTAACTATGTTTTACAACATCTTAATACCTTCAGCTATTTAAATCCAAAAAATGACTATATACTAAAAGTAATAATTTTTGTAGCTCAAAAAAGACGCTAGGATTTTCTGTTATGGATAATGCTAAAGCGACACCTCAGCAGAAAACAGAGCAAAAAAATGTTGTTTCCCAAGAATCAGAAAAAGAACAGCCTCAGGCAATACCGCAAGGAAAGCTGCCAGCGGCAGCCCTCATTGATCCAACACCACACAATGTTTTGCGTTTGCAACGCTTAATTGGCAATCGGCGAACACACCAATTATTGCGACAGGCATACCCCTTGAATGGGAAGCAAAACGAAACTGACGACCAAATCATAGATAACACGAACAACCATCAATCGGATGAGAGCAAAACCTTTGCCGATGAAACGCCCCCAACACCGGTGAATGCCAATCATCCCCATCTCCAACGCGAAACTAAAACAGGCGCCGGTGTTGCTATTAGTACAAATAGCGTCAAATTGGCATTTGAAGCGACTTATAAATTTCCAGAACGCGCTGTGGGTGATATGCTCAAAGTGCAATTGGAAGCAGGCGCAACATCGGATGTCGAATTGGTTTGGGATACGAAAGCCACTGCTTCCGCTACAGGCGAGATGAAAAATCCTAACGAAGGTGGCTTTAAAATGAAAGCCAACGTTTGGAAAGATCAAGCAAAAGCCCAAGCCGAAGAAGAAATTTCCAAGCAGATGTGGGATGATCATTTTTCAGTAGATAAAGTGGATGTTGAAGTTGATCTCTTGAAGTATGCCAATGACCCCAAAAAGGGTGGTGGCAAAGGTTCCAGCGGCATTGCCCTAGTCGTTTCGACCAAAGCAGGCGATAAACATAAAATCTTCCTCAATTTGTATGAAGCCAAGATGACGGATACAGAAAGCTCTGTGATAGGACCTCATGGCGGTGGCGAAATCAGTTTCCAATTGCTACCCAAATTTTTACGGTTAGCAGATTTGCCACAAGGGGGGCGGTTGCAAGGGGCAATTGCGGTCAAAGCCAAAGTAACGGTCAAACCCAATTATGCTGGGATTGCCAAAGCCATCGTCCAGAAATATGGTCCCCAAATTATGCAAACCCTCGCTCGCAGCACCGCCGCGCAAATTGCAGCTAATCCGGCGACATGGCTGATTGCAGGTGGTGTCCTGACGATTGCCGCTTATGCTGCTGCCATTGCCGAAAATTCTGAAATCAAAGCGATGCATCGGGCAGCGATTGCGGCTGTTGATGGGTATTGCGGTGGCTTTTTGGCAGGTGTGGGGGCAGGCGGCAGTGGCGGCGATCCCCAGTGGTTTGGCTTTGGGCAAGCCAAAGGCGTAACTGCTATGAAAGCACAGATTTTGCAAATCCAACAATCCCCCATGTTCGCACCGCATAATTTCAGCGATGCTGAACTACAGCAAGCATTATCCGCTGGCGTATTAGCGAATCGGGATGCGTTCTTTAGTGCCTTATATGGGGCGGTTGCACCGAAGATTAAAGCCATGCATGTCAAAAAATGGCGCGATGACACCAACAATAGTTGGTTAGGGAAAATTAGTGGTTCGGCAGAGCGCAACGAAAAATATTTACGTACCCGACTTGGTTTACCAGATAAAGGTCCTTTGGATGAAGATTTTGCTGGACCTGAAAGTGCCGCCGCTAGCAGTCCCAGTAACAGCAATACGGCGGCTCCAGCAAGCCCCGCTGCAGCATCAGCCAGCCAACCCCCGCCAAATGTTAGTCAGTAAAAATATTCTATAAAAACAAAAAGACGAGCAGAAATCTCGTCTTTTTGTTTTACTATGGATGCTCCTGGCAGGAATCGAACCTGCGCCTTTGCCTCCGGAGGGCAACGCTCTATCCGCTGAGCTACAGAAGCGCATAGGAAAATGATAACAGAAATTGTGTTATGGCACAATCCCCGAAAGCGCCACCGCATGTGCTGGGTAACGCATTGCCAGCGGCACATCAAAGATAGCAGGACGCGCATATAACACCGCTGCGAATTCTTGTGGCACAAAACGCGCTGTGGCTTGCGCCATGAAGCGTTGTTTTTCTTCGGGTGTTGTTGCAAGTTGAGCGCGAATCAGGGGGATAGATTCAAAGCGTGTGCCATATACCTGCGCTAAATCTAAATCATGCTTGGCAGCCGTCGGATTGATGGTCAACAAGGCACGGGCGCGAGAGGCATAATAATCGCCTGTTTTGGGCGCAAGCGTGATGGCTTGCGAAAAATCATCCACAGCTTTTTGAGCATCGTTTTCAATCAATAGGGCATATTCACCCACGACCCACCATGCCATCGCCGTTTGTGGATTTTCTGGCACTAATGTTGCAGCGATTTCTGGCGCATGAACTGACCAAATGCGATACTGCCATTCGATAGGTTCATCCATGGTGAATTGGCGGAGTGCCTGTAAACGCAGCGATGAGTCACCCCAAAAATCACCTAATGGCAAATAAAAATGAAAATGATACCGGATGCTTTGCAAATAACCCGCGACAATCTCATCTGGACTGAGCAAGCTATTGTCCTCCGCTAAACGCGAGCGATGTAAAGCTGCAACATTGTAATAATTGATTTCAGCCGCCTTATTCAAGGCAGCAAATGCCTCATCAATTTTGCCTTGCCGTTCAAGTACTGCCGCAAGATTAATCCAGCCAACATCCCAAGTGGGTTCAAGCATTAGTGCTTGCTGATAAGCGATAATGGCTTCATCGGTCTGTTCACTGCTGCCCAAAATGTAGGCTTTTTGTAGTGGGTACAAGCGTAAATAGGGGTCAAGCGCCATAGCTTCGTCAATAGACTGCAAGGCTTGGGGTGTATTTTTCATATTCAAACTACGCAGATAGGCAAATTGGGCTTGGTCAAGCCGCAGCAACCATATTCCGTAAATGCTGATAATGATTAAAAAAATGAGCGCAGGCAATCGCTGCCCCTGTTTGATGGGAGTTAAACGGCTAACGGGTTGTGGCACAATCGTATATGCTGCCAAAGTGACAATCAGCAGCACAATCTGCGTAATGGTAAACGTATCTACTAGGCTATGAACGGCGACACCGACTAATGCAGCAAAGGTGACTTGAATACGTAATTTTTGCCCACGAGAAGGTGCGGTTTGCCAGTTTTGCCATGCCAATCGCAAAAACAATCCTATCAAAACCACGCCCAAAATCATGCCCGGCAAACCGGTTTCGGCGGCGGTATTCAAATACACATTGTGCGCTGACGCTAATTTATCTTGGGCAATGGCTGGATTACGGATGTCTCTGAAAGCACGCCCAAAATTACCTATACCCACGCCTGTCAGGGGATGGTCAAAAGTGAGGCGCACCGCACTTTGCCACATATCTTGCCGTCCGGCGTCTGAAGCGCGATTCGCATTGGGCAATGTTAATACCACAAATGCAACCAGCACTCCACCTGCCAATAACATACCCACGCCTGCCAGTAAACGCGGCGAAATACGCGCTGTGATACGTGGATTTTGGATAATCTGTGTCAGAATCAATGTGCCTGTGGCAGCGATTAAGGAGAGTGCGCCGCCGCGTGATGACGTAAACAACAGCACAATCGCCAGTAGCGCCGCCATCAGCCACAAGACCACACGATAATCACGTCCGCGCACCGTTAGCGCCCACCCTGTGCTGACGATAATCAGCGGCGCAGTATAGCCCGCCAAAAGGGTGCTGATACCTCCCATTGCCATAGAAACTTGCGGAAAGTCGGTGAGCGCCGGTAAGGTTCCTGTAGCGATCCAGCCAACCCCTGTACCGGGCGTAATATTCAGTCCAAAATACCAAGAGGCTAATTCAATGCTGGTCATTAAAATCACAACGGCTGCCATAAAAAACAACGCTTCCATGATGAGCCGTTGGCGTCCGCGCTGGATATTGTCAGCTATGATAAAAAATAACAGGACATGCACCAGCAAAAACCATATCTGTTCAAATGACATGCGTGGGTCATAGGCAGTAATGGCGGTGATGAACCACCAGCCCACAATCCCATAGAGGATATAATTTATGCCTGTTTGCAGCATTCCGAGTGCTGCTTGATGTTTTTGATTGCGGATTCGCCCTATCAGCCACAAGATGAGTAGTATAGTCACTAGAACACGATGCAGGACGCGCACCTCAAAAAAAGCATTATAATAGGTGCTACCGCCAAATGTGAAATAAAATGCCCATAAAATCATCATGAAACGATGCAGACGCATGGCAAGCCTTTAGTAGAGCGTGAATGCTGTGTTATCATTCTACAAGTTTTAGAAGGTTCAAGAATGTTAAGGTCTGTTTTCCAAAATCTTGTTTTGCTTGCAGGCATTTTTTTCTTGTCAGCGTGTCAATCACTCGCCGGGGAAGATGTGCCAGCGACATTATCTGTGCAAATGACGGCATATGCAACTGAGGTGGCTGTCTTGCGCGAAGAATCGCAAGTACAACGTACCGCCGTTTTAGCGACGATTAGTGTTGCCGAGACGCAAGCCGCCGCCTATTTGAATTATAATAATATTTTGGTAGCGACAGTCCGTGCCGGGCAAATTGCGACACCCCAACAGCGTGTGGTCGTATCTATTAGTCAAAGCTCCATGCCTGCGGATATGATGATGGAGGATACTCAGGCTGAAACTGGTGTATCTTCCGAAAATAATGTGCCATTAAACGCCGGGGCGATAATTGGCGAGATGCAATTCACCGCGCCTGTTTTGACGGGCAGTGTGCGCCTAGAAGACCGTTGCGCCAGTGGAATTGAAACAACATTTTCAGCGACAGCAACGCCAATTGTGTATTTGGTCACCGTTGCCGGGAATTTGGCGGTAGGAACACAGATCGAAGTAGATTGGCGTTACGAGAATCAGCGCGTATTCTTGGGATTTTGGGAGGCGACAACCCCTGCTGCTGAATTGTGCATTGCGATGGAATTGGGTGCAGAACGGGTGAATTTTCGCCCCGGCAATTGGACGGCGACTCTGCTGGTCAATGGGGCGGCGTCGGGGACGGTGGCATTTACGATAGTGGAATAACAGGGACGGTGCAGAAGGTGGCACACTTGAGATTTAAATGCTTGTTCTTTTTGCTGTTTGTCATTGGCTTGCCACTGTATGCCCAGTCCGATAATGTGGTGATTCCTGAAAGTGTGCGCGTGCGGTCTGGTCCCAGCGAGAGTGACCTGTATATCAGCATTGGAGCAGTCTTCGCAGGTGAAAATGTACAACCGTTGTATCGCAATGATGATGCCACTTGGATTTTGATTGTTTACAAGCGGCAAACAGGTTGGATTCCCCACGATACTGTTAATTGGTCTGTAGATGTACAAGCGTTGCCAATTTTAGCGCCGAATATCACACCATCGCCACCTGTGACACCCACCTTTGTCATGCTAACGCCCACCGAATCCGCCGGGCAAGGTTTTGTGCTGCCGGGTGATGCCGACCGGGCTTTCGTGCGTTCTGGTCCGGGACGCGGCTATGAAAGTCTGGGACAGTTGCTCTCTGGAACATTGGTTGAACCATTTGCCCGCAATGAAGACACCTCATGGATTTTGATTCGCTATAAAAATGTTGCCACAGCCTTTGATGGTTTTGGCTGGGTTTCCCGTAATTTGGTGCAGTGGCGCAGTGAAGAATATTTGCTAACGCTGCCTGTGATGAGCGCCGATAATTTGACTCCATCAGCAACGTATACAGCGTCGGTTTCGCCTGTGGCATCCATTACATTACTGGCTGCAACTGAAGTACCATCGAACACACCTACGATAGCACCTATCTTCACGGCAACATTGTCACCAACCAATACTGCGACATGGACACCATTGCCCACAACTATCGCGCCATCAGCCACATTTACAGTGCTACCACCGACAGCAACATCTGCTTTGCCTACAACAACATTGCTAGCAACCCCTTTGCCCGCAACTATCCCGCCTTCTCCCCAACTTGTTGCCACTGCCACATCAATAGAGATTGTGGCTGCTCCTACCGAATCGGCAATAACTCCATCGGTGCTGCCTATTTCACCGACAACGCTTGTTGCTTCGTCCACACCGGACACGGTTGCAACCGCTATCGAATCGACACAAACCAGTGCCGAAACTTCATCAACAAATGCTGATTCCTCGCGTTTGTTGATTCCCGGTATGATTGGCGCTGGCATCGCTGTGGTGGGCGCATTGATTTATATTGGCATGTTTGCCCAAGGCATGAATAATGCTCGTTTGTACCAAGATGGTTTTGTGCTGGAAACTTGCCCCATTTGCCAGCGTGGGCATCTCACTATGGAAACCAAACAAATCCGCAGTTTTGGGATTCCGCATGTGCGCCGCACAGTACGGTGTGATGGCTGCCGGTCGGTGCTGCGCGAAAAAGGCACGCACCGCTGGTTGTATGCCGTTGACCGCCTTGAAAACCCGCGCTTATATGAGCGTTTTAACGGGCAAGAAGTCACGGATGAAGAATTGGCGCAGTTACGCTAAGGATAGCAATACGCCTCACGGGAAGGTTTTTAACGTTGACGAAATACCAAAGTGCCAAAAATCGGGATGAAAAATATCCGGTGTATTTTTTTCGCAAATTTGCATTTAGATCTCTATTTTTCAGTGTTATGTTGTGGATGTGCCTAGCCGCTTGTCAGCCTGTGATGCTTATACCTACGGCTACAGCATTGCCAACGGAGGATACCAAAAGCACTGTTGAGGCGCGAATCGAGCAATTTACGCCCATTCCAACAGTGGAAATCGCCCTAACACCCACACCCTCTATCACACCAACAACGCTACCCACAGCAACGCCTACCGTGACAGCCACGATTGAACCGACTGCGACGTGGACAACGGCACCAACATTGACTTCTACGGTGATGGCTGAAGTGGTGCAAGCCACCCTACCACCAACAGCGACTATTGGCGTGCCAGTCACATTGCGCCGCGTAGATCATTATCGGTTGCGCCGCCCCATTGAACGCAGCGATACCTTAGTGGATTATGGCGATAAGACTTATCCCTATGGCGGAACACAGTTCGGCGCCCGCGAAGTCCATTTAGGCTTGGATTTTTTCAACGCGCGTTTTACGCCGATTCTTGCGGCAGCAGATGGTGTGGTGCTTTTTGCTGATAGCGACATCACAACTCTCGTTGGACCCGCCGCAAATTATTATGGCAAAGCGATTATCATCCAGCATAATTTTAATTCACCGGAAGGCTTGCCTGTTTTTACACTCTATGGGCATGTGCAGGAAATTTTAGTCTCTGCCGGGCAAAGCGTGAAAGAAGGCGAACTGATTGCGACGGTGGGTGATGCCGGCGTAGCGATTGGACCCCATTTGCATTTTGAGGTACGGGTAGGCGATGGCTTTGATTATCGGATGACGCGCAATCCTGATTTATGGATTCGCCCGTATCCCGGTTTTGGCACGCTTGCCGGGCAAGTGGCATCTGCCAGCGGGGCGAACATGGCTGGAATAACCATTTTGGTGCGCGATACACAGCGTACCCGCGAAACCTATACCTACGGCGGCGATAGAGTCAGTAGTAACCCAGCTTGGGAAGAAAATTTTACATTGGCAGATTTACCCGTTGGTACATACGAGGTTATTGTCAGCACCAACGGGCGCAGTTTGTTTCGGGAAGCTATCTCTATCCGCGATGGCGATACCACTTGGATAGAGATAACCCTAGAATAATTATTGATACACGCGGAAATTAAAGACCAAATTGCCGCCGGATGTGGCTTCTGTCACTTGGAAAGCGCCGTAATTGGTGCCACCATCCGTCTGGAAGCCAATAATCGCACCAATCGGCACTGTAGCGATGGGTACAGTTTGCGGATTAGCAGCAACAATGGCATCTTTGTGAACTTGGTCAAGTGTCGAAAAACCACTCATCACGATAATGCGGGCTGCCCCAACAGGCAGTAGTGTTCCGCCTGACCATTGAATATCCGGTGTGCCATTATCAAGCGATGCGGCGGCGGTATTGGCAACAATGAGAGTGCCTGTACCGTTTGTGGTCAATATCGGTGCATCCGCAATATACGAATAGCTGAAATTGTTATTGGCTTCGCCTGTCGCCCCTTCGTTCACTTGTTGATTTAAATCAGTGACGATGACCACATTTTGTGGTCCTGTTGCGCCGGAGATAGTGGCACTCAGATTTACGACAGTTTGTTGTCCGGCGGCTAACCCTGGAATATTCACAGCCGAATAAACGCCACCGGGTTCAAAAGCGGCAGCAATGGCGAAGGGTGCTGCTGTGCCTGCGCCTTGATTCAAGAGTGTCACTGTAGCGTTGAACGGTGTTCCCAGAATCAAGCGTGAGGGCAGCGCCGAAATCACCACCAAAACCGCGATGGGTGAAAGGGTGGGTGTGGCAGTTGCCGGGGGCGGGGTGGGGGTCG
>JALHOR010000061.1 GCA_022842885.1 Anaerolineae bacterium | reverse complement strand
TGAATCAAATCACCGCCGCCGCCAGTGGCTTCCAAATATTCGGACGGATGAATGGTGAAAGCGGAAAATGCCACTTTCGACGGGAAGGCGGGGTCGGGCGAGCAGAGAACAAATTTCACCGTTGCGGCGTCTACCGCTTCGATACTCTTGAAACCGATACCGCCAGTGCTGTCTGCATACGCGCAGTCTTCGGCGGCGACCATCATCATGTCCTGCGCGACAACGGGCATCAGCCCAATCACCAGCGCCAACACGAGCAGTAGCGGCATAACACGCAGTGCTTGTTTCATGCAAGAACTCCTTGAAACTCAATAAGTAACCTAAGAAACTGTTGCCGCTAACATGAAAAAAACATGAGTGGCAGCTTAAGTGATTTTAATACGGGATATGAAAATTGCAATTTGCGATTTAGGCGTTTTATCTGAACTTGGGTGAATCTTGTATTATTGCAAGCCAATGTGATGCGAATAGGTGGCACTAAAAAGCTGAATCTGGTTCAATAGTGCCTATTCACGAATTACTTTTGAAAGCGACACATGATGAAACTGCCTGCGTGGAATTGGCGCGAGATTATTTTGAGCTACACATGGATTACGGTTGGCACGTTGATTGAAGCGATTTCGACGATTATTTTTTTAGCGCCGTTTGAGGTGGCGCCGGGGGGCGTGGCGGGGATTGCCGTCATTCTAAATCTGACGATTGGCACCCCTATCGGGCTGATTGTGCTGCTGCTGAATATCCCGATTCAAATCATTGCTTATCGGATGCTGCCGGGCGGTTGGCGCATTATTGTTCGCACCATATACGCCATCGTGACCTATACGCTCTTTATGGAAATTATAAATACGATGGTGCGCGAGCCGATTGCCGGCGAAGATGCGCTGTTGAATACACTGTTTGGTGGCATTTTGGCGGGTATTGGCGGCGGGCTAATTTTCCGGTGGGGCGGGTCTTTGGGCGGCACTTCAACATTGGCACTCATTTTGCAACGCCGGCTTGGCACGCCTATGAGTACGACCTATCTCTATACCGATGCGCTGGTGATTGGTGTGGCGGGCATCGTCTTTGGGTGGGAAGCGGCACTCTATGCGATTGTGGCATTGTTTTTAACGGGCATGGCGACGGATTATGTCATGGAAGGACCCAGCATCATTCGGACGTGCGTCATTATTACCGATAAGCCGGACGACGTTGCCGGGGCGATTATGTCCACGTTGTATCGTGGCGTAACGGCGTGGGACGCCATCGGCATGTATACCAAACAAACCCATACAATATTGTATATCACCGTTTCGCGGACACAGGTTCAGGAAGTGCGCCAAGTGGTGACGCAAGTGGATACCAACGCTTTTATCGTCGTCAGTCAAGGGCATACGGCATACGGTAGAGGCTTTAAGCAATTAACTAGCGAATGAAAAAGCATTGAATTTGAGATAGTTTATCTGTTGTGAAAAAGTGCTGAGTTCTAAGTGCTGAGTGCTGAGTCAAAAACGAGATATTGTTTATTGATGGATCAATCTTTGAAACCTCAGTGAACCCCCGGTTCCCTCTGGTTCAAAAAAGTGCGTAGGACTCAAATACTGCATAAAGTTGCTGTGGTTGCTGGCATTCAGGCAGCGTTGTGGGTAAAGTAGAGTGACCTTAAACGTGTTGCTATCTTAAAGGGTATGGAGACGGATGAAAAAAAACGGGCATATTTTCATTGGATTGAGCATTAGTCTCGTACTATTTTTGAGTTTTATTGGCATTTCGCAACCCCTTTCTGCCCAAGATGCTGTCCCACTTAACGCCATCAGCGATATTGCGTCGTGCGGCTCTGACGGCGATGAAGCGGTAGGGGCATTGCTGGATACGCTGGATGGTTGGGTGATTTCGCCCGGCGATAACAGCCAGCACGAAGGAACTGCCGAATATTATCAGAACTGTTATGAACCGAATTTTGGGCGGCACAAGTGGCGCATTTTCCCGGTGCCGGGCAATCATGATATGTTCCAGCGGTCTTTGGACGGATATTATGCGTATTTTGGCGCGAATGCCGGCAACCCCGGCGAAGGCTATTATGCGCTGGATTATGGTTCATGGCGCATTATCGCCTTAAACAGCATGACCGATTTGCAACCCAGTTCAGCGCAATATAGCTGGTTGGTGAATCAACTAGCGGCGAATACGCGCCAGTGTACGCTGGTGTTCGTGCATCATCCGCGTTTTCATTCGGGTGCGGGCGACCTCTCGCGGCGCGTGCGGGCGGCATTTGAACTGATGTATAACGCCAATGTGGATGTTCTCGTCAGTGGCGACGCGCATCATTATGAACGCTTCGCGCCGATGAATCCGCAGGGCAGGCTGGATGTAGAACGTGGGATTCGTCAGTTTATTGTGGGAACAGGCGGCGCATCGCACACGCGGCTGAATCGGGCTTGGTCAACCACCGAAGCCCGCGATAATACGACCTATGGCGTGACGCGCTTCATGTTGGGCAATGGTGAATACAGTTGGCAATTTATCCCGGCAAGCGACGGCACTTTCACCGACAGCGGAGCATGGACGTGTCATTAATGAACTAATAGTTTGTTATGGCTGTGACAATAGTGCTGAGTGTTGAGGACTAAGTGCTGAGTCAAAATAACGAGTTAAAAGTACAAAGTTAAAAGCTAATCGCTGACATGTTGAAATGTTCTGAGCAACGACGATTTTCATATTTGATGGTGCGTGTAGCTTATAGTGACTCTCCTGAAAATAGTGCTGAGTGCTGAGTTCTAAGTGCTGAGTCAAAAACGGAATGTTGTTTATCTATGGGTCAATGATCTATTTTCATTGCTCGTGGTGTATTCTTTCATGGACAATTCTGTGGTGAAAAATAAATTGCAAATTACCAATGACATATCAGACGCTTGGAGCAAATCTTAAACAAGGAGATAGAGGGACACATTCGCTTGTGTCCCTTAGAAAAATCTGAATTTTGAAATAACGTCTATTCGTTTTCTTTTTTCTTGCGCTGCTGTTCTTCCACCCGTTTTAGCACATCGGGGTCAAGCGGTTGCGTCGGTCTTAGATGCAGATGAGCATCGCCGGGTGCCGGGCGTTTTTTGGGTGGCTGTGGTGGTTGCTCTTGTGCCTGCTGCGCTTTTTCAGCGCGTTTTAGCAAGCCGCCCGGTGCTGCCCCACCCGGTTGCCCCGGCTGATTGGGTGCATTTTCAACCGTTTGCGCCAGAATACGCCGGGCTTCCACTGTACCAATATGTTTGAGGGCTGCCCGCGCCGTGCGCCGTACAATTGGATGTGGGTCGCGCAGTGCCTTTGCTAAAGGCATGACTGCCCATTCGGCTTTTAGCTGCCCCAAAATGGCGGCGGCTTTGCGGCGAATCGTCCATTCTGGATTACGCAGGTTGGCTAAAAGAGTGGCTTCAACCGGTGCGCCTTCTAGCTTGAGCAGGGCTTCTGCTGCTGCCAAACGCACTTGGATGGAAACACGGGCATCGCGGAACAAAACAACTAACGGTTCCACTGCTAATTTATTCTGCAAATCCCCCAATTGGCGGGCAGCTTCAATCACCAGTTGCGGGTCTTTATCGTGCAATTGTTGGATGAGGCGTTCAACCAATTCACCGTCTTCTGGCATAAGCGAAGTGTCCACGTTTTCATGTTCCCCCGTATCCATTAACGTCTCTAATGCAGAGGCAATACTCGCACGAGTTGCGGGGTCGGGTTCATTCATCAAAGCTAATCGTAATGCCGGAATAGCTTCGCGGGCCCCAATTGCCCGTAGTGCCGCCGCAGCGCGTTTGCGCGTCCCTGGCTCACCCGCTTGTAATGCCCGGATGAGTCCTTGAATATCATATTGTGATTGTAGACGCCAGATATCTGGCTTGAACTCGTCACTCACGGCGTTGTCTCAATAACTGAAATATAAGTTCTGAGGATTATTGTAACACAAAACGTTGGAAAGCACGGCGTTTACAAGGGTTTTAAACGAATCCCCAACAGTTTCAGGACACAAACACGACCGCATTCGTGCCTGCCATATCACCCAAAAACCGCAACGATAGCGGCAAATTGTAGGAAGGATGAGGTTGTGTTGTTGTCTATTGGGAAAATGGGCGACTCGACGAATCACCCATGATATTTGTGCTGAATTAACTGCCGGATTCTTCGGTGCTTTCCGGTTCAACGGCTTCTGTGGCGGCGGGTTCAGCAGCTTCGGTGCTAGCGGGGGCGGCAGCACCATATGGGTCAGCGCCACTGGATGCGGCTTCTTCCGTTGTGCTGGTTTCCGGCGCTTCGGTACTTTCGGGGGCAGCATCGGTGCCTTCCGGCGCGGCTTCGGTGCTTTCCGGGGCTTCTTCTGTGCTAACTGGTGTGCCAGTATCACCCGCTATACCACCCGGATTCCACACAAAATAAATGCCCACGCCCAGAACAATCGTCGTCAGCCACAGTGCCAGCGTCAGCCGCATGGGGGTTTTAATTTTCTTGATGCGAAATGGCACTAATTTTTCTAACGCGGTGCGCTCTGTCCACATCAAAATCACCAAATAGGTCGCCAAAAGCTGCGCGATGCCGCCGGTAATCAAGTGAATCGTGGGGAGCAACTTGCTAATTTCATTTAACTCTTGTGGAATAAAAGGGGCTACGCCTTGGGCATACGACCCAATCATCAGCCCGCCAATCAAGACCCAATTGGCAAGCGTGATGCCCGTCATGACAAATTTATGGGCGGGAACAAACATTTTGCGCCGCGCAAAGCCAAAGCCAAGCAGCATAGCAGGTGCTAAAACAATGATATAAATGGCGAGAACGATGGTACTTGGTGACATGCGGATTTTCCCCCTGATGTGAGATGTAAATATTTTGAACTTTTAGCGATTAGCGTTTGGCTGTTAGCCATCAGCGGTCAGCTATCAGTTTTAATTTTTAACTTTGCTCAAGTTTAGATGCGTGAAAAATGTGTCATTGCAAGGTCGAGGCATGCCTCGACCCTACGGAAATCACTTGTTTTGACTTGAGCGAACTTTTTACTTAGTAGAATGGGCGGGGACATAGCCCCGCCCCTACAATCACCCAATTTAATTTTTAATCTGCATAAGTTTCTGGCAGCAGAGCGCACTTTGCACTCAGCACTTTTTATAATTCCCCGCTGAATACGGCGCGTCCGGTGGGGGCAGGGCTGCCCCCCGCTGGTTCGATTGTCACGCCGAGGCGGTCAAAACTACCAATGGGTTCGCTGATTTCAAAGATGAGTGTGCCGGCACCGCTGTCATCGGCATTAAAAACCCCGGCGCTGATAGGCGCTTCATCTTGGCGCACCAGCCACAGTTGATATGCCCCATTCGGCAGCGGCTCTAATGCTTCGACCGAAAAGACGGCAATCCATGTTTCGGCGGCATTGCTGCGCGACCACATAATCGTGCCTGCATCAAAACTGACCCGATTGGCATTCTCATTAAAGGGCGCAAAGTTGACCAAGGGCGAACCCGAAGTAGCTGGTTGCGTTTGTTGGACTTGATAAACCCAATAGACATTGCTCATTACCAATAACGCCAATATTGCCGCCACCAACGCCGGACGCAATTGCAGTGTGGGTTTAAAGAAAGCCATGATGGGATTTTGGCGAACCGCAACCGGCGCGACAGGCGTGACCGGGGCGGGCAGTGGTTCATCAATGGACAGCGTAGCGGTAGCAGCCGTTGGCGCGGTCAATTGCATCAGATTATCCAGAATGTGGGATGGTGCAGACATCGGCGGCATACTGAACAGCAGCGCATCACTAAAATCCGCATATTCTTGAAGTTCAGGCATCAGTTCCGGGCAGTCTTGTAAACCGGCTTCAAATAGCGCCCGTTCTTCAGCATCCACCAATCCAGCCGCATACGCTGGGAGTAACTCTAAGAGTTCATCGCAGTTCGCTGCCGGACGAAAATCAGGGTTCATCATTGCCATATCTTTCAGCGTTGTTACCTACTATAACGATAAAACCACCTTTTTTGGATTTATGAAAAGCACGGGGTATTAAAAAAACATTGCTCTTGTTGACATATATGTACAAACCGTTATAACGATTCACGGGTTGCCTCCAACCATAACTGGCGCAATTTTTGCAAGCCCAGCCGTACCCGTGTTTTGACGGTGCCAATCGGCAAATTTAAGCGGTCTGCCAATTCGCGGTGGGTTAGCCCACCAAAAAATGCCAGTTCAATTACCTGTGCTTGTTCGGGGGGTAATTGCGTCAACAGCCGCCGGACAATCTGCCCGTTCTGCCATTCTGGCGTATTAAATTCGCTGGTTTCGCCCGCTAATTCGGTTTCTTCTTGTAATTCGACATCCAAAGCCCGGCGATTCTCTGCCCGCAGGCGGTCAATGGCGGCATAGCGCGTCACCGTCAGCAGCCAGCTAATCAGGCGTCCTTTGGTTTCGTCCCATTTTTCCGGCGCGTTCCACACGCGCAAAAACACGTCCTGCGTAATTTCCTCAGCCTCACGGCTATCGCGCAGTACCCGCAGCGCCATACTATAGATGGCACTGCCATATTGTTGATATAAATCGCCGAGGGCAGATTGTTCGCGTCGCAGGACGCGCTGCATCAACTCTCTATCGGTGGACAAGGCATCGTCCATTCTGAAATTTGCCCCAGTCATCCCAATTTGGATTGAGTGTAACACATTTTTGCCATGACTGGCTCTAATTATGAGAGCCGGATGAGTAAATTGTTTTGTCGCAATCTAATAATCCTAACGCTTCCGATAGGCTTTACAGATTGCGCGTAATCAGCAAATTTTATCAGTTTTTTAATCAGGAGCGATTCGTAATGTCCACTAAACTTTCGCGTCGTGCAATGTTGAAAGGTGGCGCTGTACTGGGCGCTGCCGGAATTTTTAACGCGGCATTTGGATTTAGCCGGGTTTTGGGGCAGGATATGGAAAATGATTCTGTCGAAACCATCATCAATCTGGCGTCCACTGCTGAACTGTTCGCCACCACGCATTATCTGGCAGCCATCAACAATGCCGATGCCTTGGGGCTGACGGGCCCGCAGTTGGCATATATGAAGGCGGGTTTCTTGGCAGAACAAGACCACCTTGAACTGCTGCAAAGCCTAGGCGCTGTACCAGTCGTCACCGAATTTTATGTGCCGGAAACCCTGTTCAGCGATTTGGAATTGTTCTCTGCCACCACTGAAGTTGCCGAAACCACCTTTGTTGCCGCTTATTTAGCCGCAACCCGCATTTTTGCGTCATCACCGGATTCGGCGGCTTTCGCTGTGACCACCGCGCAGATTGCCGCTGTGGAAGCTGAACACCGCGCTCTCGTGCGTCAGATTGGTTCGCGCTTGGCGAATAATATTTCTTATGCCCAGTATCAATTTGATAATGTGTCTGGGGCAGTGCCGGTCTTGCAGGCATTCCTAGATGGCTCTGGTGAAGGCTTTGTGGGCCCGATTGCCCCGCCGACTGCCGATGATGTGATGACTATCCGCGCTGAAGCTGAAGAACTGGGCTATGACACCAGTGTGATTGCCTATGCCGCGATGGATATGTAAGTTAGTCGCTCACAATTGAATAAAAACGGGGTGTGTCGAGATAGGTGTTGGTGGAACTCCCCTCATCTGACACCCCCTCAGTGTTCTTGGGCGGCAATATTGACCGCCCTTTTTAGATTCATTCTATGCTGCCTCTTAAAGATTAAGAACAGATTAAAATTTCCGGGTTAAGAAATCCAAATAGCCTGCAATACCGATAGGGATGTAGCAAATGAATTTGAAGTCTCATTTTTTGCTCTATTCAAACAAGGAGTTTCACAAAATGGTTAAATTGAATCGAATTGTGCTGTTGGCGCTGCTGCTGCTCGCCCTGGGGACAACCCTCATGGCACAAGATATGATGGCACCGGCAGTCAAAGTCAGTGACCAAGCCTCGCTTAATGGCATGGTCGTCATTGATGAAGTCTACAGTGAAGGACCTGGGTTCATTGTCATTCATCAGAGCAATGGTGGCAATGTAGGTCCCGGCATTGGTTTCCGTTGGGTGAACCAAGGCACGAGCAAGAACGTCCAAATTAGCATTGATGCCACCATGGCAACCAGCGAATTATTCGCCATGCTGCATGTGGACGATAACGAAGTAGGCGTTTATGAATTTGGCACCGTAGATGGTGCTGATGCCCCTGTCCCCAATCCCGATACGAATCCGGCTTTCAAAGTCGAAGTGCTGCGTGCTTATGACCAAATGGTCAAAGATAACATGGTCATGATTAAATCGGTCACGACGGCTGCCGATGGTTTCGTGGTCATTCATCAGGGCGATGCGACCTCTTTTGGTCCCGTTATCGGGACTGCCGCAGTCAAAGCGGGTACAACCACCGATTTGATGGTGCCGGTTGAAGGCGAAATCACCGAATTCCTGTGGCCCATGCTGCATGTGGATACCGGTGCGGTTGGCACTTATGAATTTGGTACCGTTGAAGGTGCTGATGGTCCTGTGGTCGTGAATGGTGTCGTTGCCACTGCTTCGATTTATGTGGCGGGTGTCTCAATGCGCGTGCATGACCAAATTGTGACTGATACTGTCAAAGCCGAATCGGTCGTGAGCGATGGTCCGGGTTTCTTGGTCATCCATGCCGATAATGCTGGCGCACCGGGTCCGGTCATTGGTTTCGCGCCTGTTGTGGATGGCACGAATGCCAATATCGAAGTCACGGTTGACCCCGCTGGTGTGACCCCTGTTTTGTTCCCGATGCTGCACAAAGATGATGGTGTCGCTGGCACGTATGAATTTGGCGAAGTTGAAGGCGCGGATACACCCCAAGCCACTGCCGCTGGTTCACCATTGTTCTATGCCATTAGTGCTGCCCCCGCCATTGATTACACTGGCACGTTGTCCGGCACAACCTTGACCGTCAATTCAGCATTGATTGATGTCCCCGGTTTCTTGGTCATTCATGCCGATAATGGTGGCGCTCCGGGTCCAGTTCTGGGCTTCACGCCGTTGGTACGTGGTCTGACCCACAATGTTGTTGTCGAACTCAGCGCCGAAGGCATGACCGAAACGGTCTTCCCGATGCTGCACAAAGATGATGGTGTTTTGGGAACGTATGAATTTGGCGAAGTTGAAGGCGCGGATACCCCTGTTGCAGTGGGTGGTACCCCAGTCTTCGGTCCGTTGACCCCCACTATGGCGGAATAACGGGAACAATCCCAACTAAATAAATAACATCTGTAACAAAAACCGGGGGCAGCACGCCTCCGGTTTTTGCGTTCTTCATCTTAAATGTGACATTTATCACTATATTTAGATGAAATTATTCATTACAATTACTATAGATAGAGCTTATTGGGGCAAGCTCGCGTTTGTTGTTACAGGAATTCCCGATTAGCATCCATACATCGCAACTCATGGCGTTCTTTGTAACCGCAAAGAGCGCCTTTTGCATTCTCGATATATTTTAAACTGGGAGATAGATCTATGATTACGTATCGTCGGTTTACGCCTATCGTCGGTCTCCTGTTGTTGTTTTCACTGCTGCTTTCGTTACCCCTGACAGCGCAGGACGCCCCTCAACGCACCGGGATTCGCCCGGATGCACCTCCTTATGGGATTCGCGGTCCCCATCCTGTTGGTACGCTCGAATGGGTTATTGAACCGGAGTCTGACCGTCCGTTGTTGGCGACGGTGTGGTATCCGGCGCTGAATCCTGAGGGCTTAGAAGAAAAAATCACGTATCCGTTAATGCCGGAAATGCCTGTTTATGGACGGGCGCTTGCCGATGCGGCTATGAATATGTCGGATGCCCCGTATCCGCTGATTGTTTTTTCGCACGGGAATGCAAGTTGGCGCAGTAGTGCGCCGTACCTCATGGAACAATTGGCGTCGTATGGGTTTGTGGTGATTGGTATTGACCATTTTGGCAATTCGGTTACATCCGGCTCAGACATAGAACTGCTGTATCAGGCAATGGTGTTGCGCCCTATAGATATTACGCGCACATTGGATGCTGCTACCGAATTGACGGCTGAAGATAGCACAATGGCGGGCATGATAAATATAGAGCAGATTGGTGTGATCGGTATTTCCTTCGGTGGTTATACGACATTTATGGCGGGTGGTGCCAGAATATCCATGAACGGATTTGAAGAACTCTGCACTGAAATTCCCAACCAATCGCCGGGCTGTGTCTTTTTGCCACCGCATATCGAGGACATGGCAAAATTTGCCGGTTTAGAAACCACCCCAGAGGATTTGTGGCCCGCATGGCATGATGACCGCGTAGATGCCATTGTGCCGATTGTACCGGGTCCCGCTGGCGTGATTCGGCAAGGGGCGCAAGCGGTTTCTGTACCAACAATGATGATTATTGGCAGTAATGATATGTTAGTGCCAGCGGCAGGTTTTCAATATCCCGTTTGGGAAAATCTGACCGTGACACCGCGTGCATTGGTGGAATTTCAGGGCGGCGGACATACCTTCAGCGTGGCTAAATGCGCCGATATTCCCTGGAGTGGTGGGTATCAATGGTGGTGCAGCGACCCGGTATGGGATATGGATCGCGCTCATGATTTGGTAGACCATTTTGTGACGGCATTTTTCTTAGCAACGCTCAAAGACGATGCTGAAGCTGCTGCCGCCCTTGCGCCAGACGCAGTTGCGTTGCCCGGCATTCGCTATCAATCAGAGGGATTTTAGCCTAGCCTGAAAGACACCATTTTCAGCGACGTTTTGTAGCAAGGATTAGCGATGAACTTCACACGCAAAGATTTTGACTTGAACGACGAATATATGCGCCGCAGACAACAAGAGGCACAGCACGAACACTTAGTGCAGTTGGTGCAATTTCCCAATATGGACATTCGATTTACGCTGGCGAAAGCATTAAAAGTATGCCAAAGCATCCAGAAAGAAAATATGGCGAAGTGGTACGCCCCTGCCGCGTGGCAGTGCCGCCTATGTATGGCACAAGCCCGAGATGGCATCCCGGCACGCTTGGTGCGTCACCCGCAAGTCTGTGGCTGCCCATCAGTGGCGGCACGCTTGCAGCAGGCGCTCCAAGTGGGGTGAATCATGCATGATGTTTAAAGCGCAGTAGCACAAATGCCGGGGGCAGCACGCCTCCGGTTTTTGCGTTGTGGGTTATTATAATAACGCTGGATTTACCTCATCACCGGAACTTTGAGAAAATCTTTTGGGAGGCATACTATGGGGTTATCATCTGAGAGATTCACGATTGTCCTTGTTGATGATTATCCTAGTCACGGGGAAAGACTTGAGAATGCTGTTCGATTTGATAAACGATTTCAATTCATTGCACAATTTTATATAGATCGAGCCGCGCTTGTGGCGTGTCCCAGTTTAAATCCTGATATAGTTATTATGGATGTCAATCAAACAACGATGAATTTCGTAGAGTTGTATAAAGCCCTAACCCCTATTTGCGGCTTTATTGTCATCACCATGACATCATGGGATCCAAACTCTATGGAGGCTGGGATGAAAGCTGGTGCGCGTATGTTTTTGGATACAGCTTATGATAAAAAACACGTAGACAACATATTAGAGATTTTTTTACGGCAAAAATCAGAAGCGTAAAGGATTTCCAAAATTGGGCATGGCACGCCATTCCCCCACCAACACGATTTTTGTAGGGGTTTGATATGGCAAATCCTGAAAATTCTCAATTTTGAACCAGCGACACTACCCCATCACCGGAACTTTGAGATAATCTTCTGGCACGAATAGAGAGCCTTCGGTGATGCCCTGCGGCGCGATTTTTTTCAGGCGGCGGTCTAATTCGTTAGCGATAATGCGTCCGGCGAAATAATCTTGGAATGCCGCTGTTATCCGACGCACATCTTCCGGCGATTCATGTACAAATTCCAAACGATAATGCACAATGCCACTTTTTAGCATTGCGTCAAGATGGCGCGTGGCGACTTGCGCTTCTGCGCCAAACACTGTATTCCGGCAGCCTACATCTGCCATCACCGGATGCTCACGTCCTTGCCCATCGCGCAAAGCGAGTTTGTGCGTCTCGCATGGTTGCCCACAATCGAGATAACTCGTGCCTTTAGACAAAAAGCGGCAAAATACGCAGTGTTCGGTATGGAATACAGGCAAATGCTGATACGCGATTATTTCAAAGCGACTGCCGCCGAGCGCCTGCGCCAATTGGTTCATCTGGTCAGCGTTTAAATCATGCGTGGGGGTGATGCGCTCGATGCCCAATTTAAAATACGTATCCGCCGAAAGCTGATTCGCCACATTCAGGCTAAAATCGCCGATGAGCGCGTGTTGATGCCGTTCTTGCAACGCTTCTAATAAGCCGCCAGACCGCACCACAATCGGGCAATCCAGCCGTAATAGAAAATTCACGACGCGCTGTTCGTGGGGTTTTAACACGCGCGGACTGGCAACTCGCGCCACAATTCCAGCGTCTTTGATTTTTTCCACTGACGGACGCAAGCCATACAATTCGAGATAATCCAGCGTGATGCTGGCAGGAGTCATAGCAATCGCCGCATCCAATTGTTCAGGCGTGCGAACTAGCAAATGCAAATGAATTTTTGATGCTGTGTTTTCTTGCCGACGGTCAATATCTGCCAGCGCAGTTTCTAAGGTGGCGATGGGATTATGAACGGTAACATCGGGCGCTTGTGCTTGCAATGCCACCAATTGTTCAATCGCTTGTTGGCGCAACCGATTTAAGAGCGATGCCGGAATAAACGGGCTACCGTCAATATCGGTGGTGATGGCTTCCAAGCGATATGCCGTATTGCCGAGGCGGTCTAATTGCTGCTGCAAATTTTCGACCGTGAGGGCGCGATTCTGTGCCTTCACCAGCGGCTCATCAGAACTAACCGTGACGGCAATTTCAGGATTTTTTGCTAACGTCCAAGTGAGTTCCAAAATATGTGCTTCTTTGGCGACGACATGCACATTCACGGGTTGCTTATGCACGGGCGTATTGGCGCGGGTGAACGGTTTGGCGGCTTTTTCCACGCTGCTATCATAACTGCGCCATACCCAATCGCCGGGGCGAATCCGTGCAAAATCAATTTCACGGTTGCCAAAGCGTAATTCCAGCCGTTTGCCCACCGATGTTATTTCATAAATATGCCCGCCTTCTTCTTGTACTTCCGGGCTGCGCCAATCGGCAGCATCAAACACGATGCCATCGCCCGGTTTCAGCGGCGCAATGCTATGAATTTCTGTTGGTTCAATGACGACGTAATCCGGTTGAACTTTGGTCACTTTGCCGCACAACACGCCACGATTGCGGGGTGAGCGCCCAGAAACAACCGTCTGATGATTGGTACCCGCGATAAAAAACGCGCCTAAGCCTCTGGAATACACCTGCTCAAGCTGAATTTCTTCGTGCGGCGTGATGGGATTAGGGCGCTGTTCCCACGCGGCATCCACTGCTTGCCGATAAGCGCGGGTGGTGAGGGCGACATAATTTTCGTCTTTGTAGCGCCCTTCAATTTTGAGTGAGGTAATGCCAATTTCGACAATTTCCGGGATTTGGTGCAGCGCGTATAAATCGCCCGGTGACAGCAAATAGCGTGCATCCCCCAACGGCGTCAGCACATCATCCACGATGAGTTCATAGGGCAAGCGGCAGGCTTGGGCGCACTGCCCACGATTGGCACTGCGTCCGCCCCATGCTTCTGACGAGAAACATTGACCAGAATACGAGACGCACAACGCGCCATGCACAAAAATTTCCAGTTCGCAATCAGTCTGTTCGCGGATAGCCCGCATATTTTCCAGCGACAGTTCCCGCGCCAACACCACGCGGCTCACGCCGAATCGCTGCGCCAATGTAACACCTTCGGCGCTGGTGATGCTCATTTGCGTGCTGCCATGCACCGCCACATCGGGCGCGATATGCTGCGCCAACTGTGCCATGCCTACATCTTGCACAATGATGGCATCCACGCCAGCACGAGCAATTTGTTCCAGCGTCTTGACCGCCTCATGCAGTTCATGGTCAAACACCAGCGTATTAAACGTCACATAGCCTTTGACGCCGCGACTGTGCAAGGTTCGCATCGCCTCTGGCAGTTCGGTCAGCGTGAAGCCAACTCTCGCACGGGCGGTAAAATGCTTCAGCCCGAAATATACGGAATCAGCACCGGCTTCGATGGCGGCGTGCAACTGCGGGAAATACCCGGCGGGACTCATGATTTCTGGTTTGGTAGGCATAGGGTGTATGAAAATTAGTGGCAGATTGGGGCAGCATTATCGCATAAAACGAGAAAAATATCACCGCAGAAACAAAAAAATGAACCACGAAGGCACGAAACACACGAAGAAAAGATTTAACGGAGGGGGAAAATAACCGATTTATCGGTTTCTGCAAAATGTAGCCATAGTGTTTTCAACCGATGGCGAAAGATGCTTAATGGCTAACGAAGAATCGACTCCAAAATTTCCGGGGTCAAACCGCGTGCTTGAGCATTATCACTCAGTTTATCTATCATTGCCAGTAATGTTGCGGTATCGGTGTGATGGGTTTCATCCAACCACAAGCGCATCAATGCCTGTATTTTCAACTGGATTTCTGGGTCAGCCTTGTTATACAGCATGGCGATGTCTGGTTCGATATAGATGGGACTGCTTGAATTTGACATAGGGCAGCATCGTTTCACTATTTTTCTTGATCATAAAATACTTTTGGTTTTTTGTGCCAAGTTGACGGTTACGCAAATATGTTCTATTATGGAGAGGCATTCAAATATTTTGTGTTGCTATTTCAATCAGGTATTGCCTATGCTCCTCAATATGGAATTTACGGGCAAAGTGTGGTTCTGGAAAGGACCCGCCCCTTGGTTTTTTGTGACGGTGCCACTGGAACAGTGCTACGATTTGAAAGCCATAGCCAGCGTCGTGACTTATGGTTGGGGCGTGATTCCTGTGCATGTGCGGATTGGCAATACCGCGTGGCAAACGTCGCTATTCCCCAAAGAGGATACCTATCTAGTGCCTATCAAAGCCAGCGTCCGCAAAGCCGAACAAATTGAAGAAGATGATGAAGTCATGATTCAGCTTGAAGTGCATGGGTAGACTGAACAACGCATGTAGGACGAATTTTCCGCTGAGTGACCCCCAAGCAGGTTGATTTTTTGACTCAGCCCGCAGTACCCATCACGGCATGGTTTCCGGTTGTTGTGCTTGGATATGCGTTGCCATTCGGTTTGCCCACCACAAGCGCGGTGTCGCTAAAACTGCTGTTGCTGCCTGCTGCGCTAGATTCTCATCAACTTGACTCAAGGCATATAAATACGCTGTGATTGCCTCATCCAACGGATGGGCATACTCTGGGTTGGGGTTTGTAGAGAGGAGTTTCGACATCCTTGTCAATAACATTTCCCTCGTGGATGATTCTTGTTTTAGCAACGTGATAAGTAGTTGGACTTCATTGCTTTGTTCAAGGGCTATCAGCACAACACTAAAACCATTCGCCGCCTTAACGTAGGCAGCAAAAAAATGATCTTCAAAAAATGATGTTAATTCTGTCAAAGTTGTCATCGTCTATCCGTCCAATATTCTGCCGGTTCCCCACAAAATTGCGGCACAGCATGAAGAAAATGGAAAAATTCAGAATGAGCGCCAAATTTACTCATCACTCGTGTATTATGCTGATTCACACGATCAACTTGCATAATCAACCCAACATGTGTGGGCTTTTGATTGATTTTGTATAGAACTACATCCCCCACCTCAACCTCAACAGCAGCGATAGCGCGATACTGGTCTTCTCTCAATATATCGTAAATATGGTCAATTTCAATCCATGCTCGGCGTGCTGCAAAAATCATGCCGACACAGTTATAGAAATGCGGTGTGCGGGTTCGCAATGTCAGATAAGTCATCCAACGTTCAAATTCTCGATTTTGAATTTGCAAAATGACGGGTTCAAATGGGTTTTCCGTCTCACACGGAATTTCCCATCCAGACCGGGCATAGATGGGCTTGCGATTCGATGAGGATGGTGGTTGTAATAAGACCATAAGGGTATCATGTTGGGCGAACACGGCGATTCGCCCTGATTATGAGTCGTGTCTGGACGATAAATTTTAGATGTTAGCGGCTCATCGGCATGATGACATGCACAAAATCTTCGCGCCCTTCTGGACGGATGACACCGGGGTTTTCTGCGCCATTGCTCTGGAAGGTGACACGCTCATCATTGATAACATTTAGCACTTCGATGAGATATTTGATATTGAACGAAATATCCAGTGATTCGCCTTCTACGTGCGCGTCTAAGCGGTTATCGGCGCTGCCACGTTCTGCGCTTTTGCCAGCGATGATTACTTCGCCGGGTTCACCGGGGGCAGCAGCGGGTTTCACATGTAGACGACCAGCAAAAGCACTATCACGGGCGAAAATTTCAGCAGTTTGGCATTTTTTCAGCAAGTCAGACGTATACATTGTCGTGGACGTGATATAACCCCGCGGGATAATCGCCCGGAAATCGGGGAAACGCCCTTCTAATAGCTGCGACGATACATCCACATTGGTCATGTGGAAGGTAACAATATCACGTTTGCCGGGCAGCGAAATGTTCACATCCTCGTCATCAGCGGCGATGCGGGCAATTTCTAAGAGTGTTTTGGAAGGGATGACCATTTCGGTGCGCGTGGGGAAGGGTGATTCTAGTTTGCCGGTGCGGACGGCTAACCGATAGCCATCAGCGGCTGCCATTGTCAGTGTGTCGCCTTCAATTTGGGTATAAACCCCCGTCAAAATCGGGCGGCTGTCTTCTTTGGCGGAAGCAAACGCTGTTTGGTTAATCATCTCGCGCAACGTTTTTCCATTGACGACAATCCCATTCTCATCGCTGTGGGTGATGGGTGGGAATTCATCAGCATCAATGCCTTTGATGTTGGATTGCGTCGTGCCACATTTGATGCTAATCGTGTGAGTAGGGGCATCTAGGTTTAAATCCACGCGCTCCGGCGAGAGGCGACTCACCAAATCGGAAAAGGTTTTGGCAGGCAGTGTAATCGAACCCGGCACTTCTACTTTTGCGCCAATCCACATGGTAATGCTCATCTGCAAATTGGTGGCGGCTAACTTTAAACGGCTGTCTTCCGCTTCCAATAAAATGTTCGCCAATACAGGCAGTGCCGGGCGTGATTCGACGGCTTTTTGGACGATATTAACGCCCTTGGAGAGATTCTCTTGCAAAACACTAATAATCATAATACATCCTCATTTCGTATAGTTGTGAAACATATGTGCGGAAATCGCCTTTTGAAAAAGATTTTGAAGGGCAAAAAATGGGCATATATCCCAAATTAATCCAAATTATCCCAAATGAGTCGGATATCCCAAATAGATATTATAACAAATTTCATTTTTTGCACCAGAACGGATGATTAGGGAAAAGGTCATTAAAAGCAAAAATCCCGGCTGTTGTCAGGGCTGGGATTTAATCAGGGAGTGGAACAAATTTCTCGAAGCGGTTTACCTTAAACGTTACGCTGAGTATATAACTCACCTGTGAAAAACTCGTCTAAAAGTTGTGAATTTTAGATGTAGAAATGATGTAAGTTTAATAGGGAAAATCCCCCGCATTATGGGGGTTTCGGCGCTGGCTGATGGGTGTAGAATCAGAGTGCAAAATTCACTATAGGCGAAACCCATGACGTACACTGCAAATACATTTGTTGCCAAAGTAGACCGCCGCAACCCTGACCATCAAGTGCTGGCATTGGCGGGCGAAATTTTGCGCGAAGGCGGCTTGGTGGCATTCCCTACCGAAACTGTTTATGGCTTGGGGGCGAATGCGCTGGATGCTGATGCAGTGGCACGCATTTTCGCCGCCAAAGAACGCCCGGCGAATGACCCGGTGATTGTGCATATTCATGCGCTGGAACAACTGGAACAAATTGCGATTGAAATTCCGGTATTGGCATATCAACTAGCAGAGAAATTCTGGGCAGGGGCGCTGACGCTGGTACTGAAAAAAAGTGACGCCATTCCTTTAAATGTGACCGCCGGACGCAATACAGTAGCCGTGCGGATGCCCGCGCATCCGGTGGCGCTGGCGATGCTGGCAAAAGCCGGTGTGCCAGTGGGTGCGCCGAGTGCCAATCGTTTTTCGCGTCCTTCGCCCACAACTGCCGCGCATGTTTACGGCGATTTGAACGGGCGCGTGGATGTGATTATTGATGGTGGCAACAGTGATATTGGCGTTGAATCCACCATTTTAGATTTAACGACGCCTGTGCCAACGGTGCTGCGTCCGGGGGGTGTTTCGCTGGAAGAATTACGGGCAATCGTGCCGGCACTAGCATTTCGTCCGCAGTATTTGCCAGCCGATGTCGAAAGCGCCCCCGCCCCCGGCAGCCTCATCAAGCATTATTCGCCCAATGCCGAACTGCTGTTATTCCGTGGCAAACCCGATGTGGTCATCACTGCCATGCGAAAAACTGCTGACCAATACATCACCGAAGGCAAAACTGTCGGCATTCTAGCGCCGGATGCTGATGTGCTGAATTTTGAAGGGCTGAATATCCAAATTGCCCTCTTAGGCAGAACGGTTGCTGAATATGCCGCCCGCTTATTTGCAGGTATCCGCGCTTTAGACGATATGCCGTCGGATATTATTCTGGTGCGCGAACCAGACGACGATGGGTTAGGCGTTGCCCTACGCGATAGATTGTTACGAGCCGCTGAAGGCAAAGTTGTCGAAGTGCCTGAACACGCGCCGGAAACGCTCTAAGTTTTTTTGAATTTTTGCACAAGTGGTTTTAGAGGCACATTAGGATGAAGCGAAAACGTCAAAAAACGGGTATCTTGGAACGGCTACAATTCCACGAGTCATTTCAAATTGAGACAGACTTGCCGCTGGAGGAGTGTGTTCTTCGATTGAACGGGATGCAAAACTCTCTTCGCAAATTTTCACGAGAACATCCCTATAGAATTGTTCCTGTACGCCAATTACAAGACAGATTATTTTCAATGCAATTAATCGGACATGGGAGAGCAGGGTTTAGTGTGTATGTTAAAATTATACTTTGGTCAGAAAATGAGGTCAATTTCATCAGTGGTGAAACTCAAATTGAGGGATTAGATGGCTTATTTTTTATGTATTTAGTTTTAGGTATCATTAGTTTCTTCAGTTCGTCTATCCTATCTTATTTTTGGGTTTTTGGGCTGATATATTCTTCGTTACTTATTGTTGTAATTGGTTGGCCAAGTTATTTAAGTGTGAAAAATATACGTATTAAATTTATTCAACACCTTCAAGAAATCATTAGCAATGAACCGCCGATTGACAGCAACCAGAAAACACAAGGTTAGTGAAAACAATTGCTCACAATTCGCCTCGGTCTGCGTTAATCAGGTCAAGTGAAGAAGGTGAGACTGTTTGATAGAGGGCGAGTGCAACAAATTTTCAGTCTTGCGTCTCACACTTTTTTTGTGCTATAGTATAAAACACAAGGGTGGTTAGCTCAGCTGGTTAGAGCGCACGGCTCACATTCGTGAGGTCACAGGTTCAAGTCCTGTACCGCCCACACCCATCAAAAAACGGCTATTATGCCGTTTTTTTGATTCATTAGTCCAACACTATCAAGATTTCTTCCAGCGACTTTTTGCCAATTGTTGGCACTTGGGCAGCGGGCGCGGGATAGCCCACTGCCACAATCATCATGGCGCGTTCTTGTTCGGGGCGCTGGCAAATCTCGCCTAAAAATTTCATCGGGCTAGGCGTGTGTGTCAGCGTTGCTAGACCAGCCGTATGCAGGCTTGCCAATAATAATCCCACCGCGATACCCACCGATTCATCCACATAATAATGCTTGATTTTTGTGCCATCGGGGTTTACGCCATACGCCTGTTTGAAGATGATAATCAAATAGGGCGCATCTTCTAAATGGGGCTTATGCCAATCTGTACCAAGTGGCGCGAGGGCGGCTTTCCATTCGTCGCTCATGCGGCGTTCATAACTCTCTTTTTCTTCTGCTTCAGCCGCCGCCCGAATCTGGCGTTTCATCTCTGGATTGCTGACGACCACAAATGTCCATGGTTGCTGATTCGCGCCAGAGGGGGCAGTGCCAGCCGTGGCAACCGCATTCGTGATGAGGGATAACAGCACGGGGTCAGGCGAAAAATCGCGCACGGTGCGGCGCGTTTGCATCAACGCCAAAAATGCCGCTGACCGGGCGTGTTGTTCTGATTCTGGCAAGCGCGTAAATAATAAAGGAATAAAAGAATACGTTTTTGACATCGGGTGTTCCGTTTGGTAAAAAAATATTTTGGGTGCTGCCATCAGCCCCGGCTAAAAATAGCGGGCTGATGGCTGAACAGTTTATGGATGTAACACAGGCTTATTCGTCGTCCATGCCCGGCAGCATATCGCTATCGCCTTTGGGCGGCGCAGGTGATTTAGGGATTGCCACGCCTTTTTCTGGTAGTGCAAAATGCTGGCGAATGGTGGTTTCAATGGCATCGGAAATTGCCGGATTTTCGCGCAGGAATTCTTTGGAATTTTCGCGCCCTTGCCCTAACAACGTCTCGTTATAACGGAAGAACGCACCGCGTTTTTCAATCACGCCCAATTCCACGCCCAAATCAACAATTTCCCCGACTTTGCTGATGCCGCCTTCGTAGAACATGATGTCAAATTCGCATTCTTTGAAGGGTGCAGCAACTTTGTTCTTTTTGACTTTGATGCGGGTGCGGCTGCCGATTTCGTCTTCGCCGGATTTGATGCCCTGAATGCGCCGAATATCCAAGCGCACGCTGGCATAGAATTTTAAGGCACGCCCGCCTGTGGTGGTTTCCGGCGAATTGTGGACGACAACACCATCTACTAAATAGCAATGATTCCCTTCGACTTCAATATCAAAGCGTTGCATACTACGTGTTGGTGGTTTTTGATAGATTTCGAGAATTTCCATTGCGACTGGTTCAAGTCTTTCACAAGGGTCAACTTCAATTGCTTTGAACTGTCCTTGATATTCAGGCAGTAATTTATATTCCATAGATGGATGAACATATGGCGCAATCATCTGTTGGAATTTGTGCGTACCTGTTTGGGTGAAAATGATATTACCTGTTTTGCTTAAACCAGCATCAATTCCACGCGATGTAAACCATTCTAAAAGTTCCTGACGTTTTTCTGGTGAAAAACCAGACACGGCGATACTGGAACGGGGAGCGCGTGGTTTACCATGTCGAGTTAACCCGCCATATTGTGTACCGTCATCCATATACCAAATAGCGATTGCCAGTGGTGACAGACGCTCAATAAGCTCACTCGATGGATGCTTTTTGCCATCTTTATAGCCATGTTCATGAACTTGAGCGAGTTCATACATAGGAATAGTATCGAAACTGTGACCGCCTTTAGAATTTACAGTTTCGTATTTCACTAAACCTTTAAAGAGTGATTGTTTCCATTTAGCATACTCTGTTTGCTTTATGCCATGACCAATTCTTAAGTGAACATTGTAGTCACTAGCGTAGCGCATACTACCATCACCCAACAGAGAACCATATACAACTTGATAGTGTGCCGGTGAAAGGTAATGCTTAACGGAAGTGATAAGCTTATCACCTACTTCAAATTCACCTGCTGGTTGATAGCCATCTTCCCCAAGTAAAAGATGATTTGGGGTAACGCCAAATTCTCGTCTTCCACGTCCCTCATTGGAATCTACTTTAAATTGCAGGAAGTAATCTGCGTTGCCATTTTTGAACCAATTCACGATGCGACGCGGCTCAAAAGTACCTGTCTCAATATCATATGACATCACTTCAACATCGCGTTTTTGATTCACCAATTTGCCAATTTTTTCAGTAGTTCCATCTGCCAAAACCACTCTTGCATGATATTCAAAACACCCAAACATCACGCCGACTTTTTCGCGCAGTTGATTGGTGAAAATCACACACGCATTCGATTGTTTGATGGCACCTGATAATTTACGCAAGGCTTGGCTCATCAAGCGGGCTTGCAACCCAACGTGTGAATCGCCCATCTCGCCTTCAATTTCAGCACGCGGGACTAACGCCGCCACGCTATCTATCACAATCACATCCACTGCCCCAGACCGCACCAAATGCTCGGTGATTTCTAAGGCTTGTTCGGCAGTATCTGGCTGCGAGACAAACAGCGTATCCAAATTCACCCCAATGCGCTCGGAATACACCGGGTCAAGCGCATGTTCCATATCCACAAACGCGCAGATGCCGCCGCGTTTTTGTGCTTCACGGATAACATGTAAACACACAGTGGTCTTACCACTCGATTCAGGTCCGTATATTTCCACAATGCGCCCGCGTGGCACACCGCCCACCCCAAGCGCAATATCCAATCCCAATGACCCGGTAGGAATTGTTTCTACTGTCAGGTGGGCAGCGTCGCCCAAACTCATAATCGTGCCTTCGCCATACCGCTTCGTCAATTCGCCCAAGGTCGCTTCAAGCGCCTTCATTTTCGCTTCGTTATTCTGGTCGAACATCTGCGGGTTATTCGTCTCAATTTTTTTTGATGCGCGTTTAGCCATAGGTGTTTACCCTGTGTTCTCATTGTTCCCAGTCTATAATAGTTCGGATATGGCAAAAACACCACTACCGGAAAATGTATTTTAGCACACAAGTTCTAAAACCACAACCATGAAATTACTTTTTGTTGTCTCATCGCTAGATTTAACGCAGCCGTTCAGTGCCACACCCGCTTGGTGGATGCTGCTAAAGGCACTGTATGAAGTTGGTGTCGAAATTGTCGCAGCGCCTTATCAGGGTCCACCGATTGAATCGCTGTGGTGGCGGGCAGAGGCGAATCCGGCAAAATGGCAAGGCGATTTTTTTAAGGCGGCGCGGGATACAGTCCGCAATCTCACCCCTAAATCTGACCTCACCCCCCAACGCTCTTTGCAATCTGACCTCACCCCCCGACCCCCGGTCAGCCGTCGCAAGGTGCTGCGCCTAAAGGAGAGGGGGAGTCAAGTTCGAGAAGGGGAAGCATGGGAGCAAGAATCGCTCACAGACAAACTCACGCGCACTGCCGCCCAAACGCTCATCGCACCCTTGTGGGAACGGCATTTGGATAAGATTCTGACGCAGCAGCCCGATATTGATGCCGTCATTTTTTTGACTGTGCCACTCAATCATCTGCGTGGCATTCCTGCGATGATTCAGCACAAACATCACAAACCCGTGATTTATTATGATGGCGATGTGCCTGCCAGTTTGCCGAACATGCGTGGCTTTGCATCGGGTTTTCGCATTTATCAGGGGGCGGATGCCAGCGAATATACCGCGTTCATCAGCAACAGCACGGGCGGGGAAGATTTTTTGCGCGAACTAGGCGCAAAGGCAGTGCATACGTTGTGGTATGCGGCTGACCCACTGGTATACAGCCCAATAGCAGTGCCAACCCAAGATATGGATGTCTTTTTTTATGGACATGGCAAAGAATATCGTGCTGAGTGGGTGCAAGCCATGCTGACGGATGCCGCCGCCGCGCTACCGGAAGCAAAATTCGCGGTGCGTGGCACAAAATTAGGTGATTTGGGGCGCGTGAAACTGCTGCCATATTTAAGTTTTAGCAAACTGCGTGAATACACCGCCCGCAGCAAAATTAATTTATGCATCACTCGTGGCGCTCATGCCAGTGTTTACGGCTCATCGTCCATGCGCCCGTTTGAATTGGCAGCGATGGGCGCGTGCATTGTGGCGAATCCCTATGCCGGAATTGACTTGTGGTTTGAGCCGGACAAAGAAATTATCAGCGTGCAATCCGCAGAAGAAGCCCTCGACCGCTATCGTTATCTGCTGAGTCATGAGGCAGAACGGCAAAAAATTGGGCAAGCTGCCCGTGAGCGCGTCTTAAAGCAGCACACCTTCCAGCACCGGGCGCGGGAGTTGGTGACGATTGTTGAACAATATCTATAAAAGAACAAAAGTTCTTATTTTATGCATATATCCTGTTTACACTTGTTTCAAAGTGCATTATAATCAATAGGAGAGGCATGGTGTGAACCTGCCCTTGTTATCCATACATCAAAGACATTTTCTGGGATTTTCTCTTGGACATTACTTGGTACGGACATAGTTGTTTTCGGTTGCTGGAACGCGGGCAGATGACGGTCATTACCGACCCTTATGCACCACAAATTGGGCTGCCCGAACTGAAACTCAAGGCAGATATTGTCACCGTGAGTCATGGTGAACCGGGGCATAGTGCGGTAGATGCCGTTAAAGGCTATCAATATGCGCTCACCAGACCCGGTGAATATGAAATTGGCGGCGTATTTATCACGGGTATCGCGCTGCATTCGATTGATGAAGCGCAGACGAATGTCCGCCCGAATGTTGCCTATCGGATACAGTATGATAATAACCTGACGGTGCTGCATCTGGGGGATTTGGCACACTTACCTGACCAATCCACCGCCGAAAAATTGGGCGAGATTCATGTGCTGTTGATTCCAGTGGGCGGCGGCAATGGGCTAAAACCGGCACTGGCGGCAGAAGTCATTGCCATGATTGAACCAAATTATATTATCCCGATGCATTATGCGTTGCCGGGCTTGGCGGTAGAACTGGAACCGCTGGATAAATTTTTGAAGGCGATGGGCGTCAGCCATGTGCATGAAACTGAGATGCTGCGTGTCACTGCCTCAGATTTGCCCGAACAACCGCAGGTCGTGGTGCTGACCCCCCAAATCAAGATGCAGGAGACCGGGCGATGACGATGAAACTCATTATGAATTGGGACATCAAAATCGGGCGTGACCAAGAATATTTTGAATTTATTGTGCGCGAATGGGTGCCAGCCACGCAAAGATTGGGCTTGCAAACCATTGGCGCATGGTATTCGATTTATACCCGCGATACCGACCAACCGCGCATTATGGCAGAAGCTATCACCGATGACCGCGACACCATGCGGAACATTCTTCGCAGCCCTGATTGGAAACGCATTCAGGAAAAACTCAAAGATTATGTTGAAAATTATACGCAAAAAGTGGTCTTTACCTCCGGTGATTTCCAGATTTAATTCAAAAACGGGGCAAGTATGCGCGAAATTGGTGTTGTCAAATGGGTTCAGATTCAGCAGTCACCGCTGAAAACGGGCGAAGGCGCGAATCGGACGTATCATCCATCACCGCTGCTGGTGGTTGAACAACTGCGTTTAACTGCCGATGGCATTGAGGGCATCACGGTTGCAGGCGAAACGCTCATAGATGTGCATCATCGCCAGCATCCACAAACGCGGCAGAACACTGATGGCGTGAATGGCATTTCATTTGGTTTTTTGAAAAATTACCCCACGATTCGAGAACGCTTTGGTGACCATTTGCCGGATGGTGTGGGCGGCGAAAATATCCTTATCGAAGCGGATATATTGCCCGATATGGTGCAAGATAAAGTCTGGATTCGCGCAACCAATGGGCAATTAATGGGTTTGCATAATGTGCGCCCCGCCGTGCCGTGTGAGCCGTTCACTCGTTTTTGTGCGAACCGCGTTTTAGCTGCCGCAGAGATGAAAGCAGCATTGCAATTTTTGGATGATGGGCGGCGCGGTTATTATGCCACACTCACCCTTCCGGTTGACTACAGCCTAGTGCAGGCGGGGGATGTGGTGCTGATGGAGTAGCCCAGCATAGTTGTCAGGCGTGATTAGGGCGTTTTATCGCGGGCTTGTTTGAGCGCGTCACGCATGTGTATACATTCGGTGATGCTGCTGACGGGCATCATGCCGTGCCAATTGACCGTCTGCATGTATTCAACGCAGATGACACCCGTATAACCAGCCATCTTTAACTCTTGCATGACTTCGTTCACATCAATGCTGCCTTTATCAAACGGCGTTTGCAGGCGCTTGTGTTTTGCCTGCCGAATTTGTACATGGCGGGTATGAGGCAGCAGCGTCCACATGTCTTTCGGCTTGATTTTTTGGCAGACCATATGGGCAATATCCAACGTAATTTTGAGACCCGGCACTGCATCCAATAAGCGCATGGCTTGGGCGGGTGTTTGCGCCATCGAGTCCAAATGCGGTTCGATGCTCACAGCGACATCTATTTTTTGGGCGACACTCACCATCTCTTGCAATGCTTCAATGGTGCGTTTTTGCGCTTCGGCATCGTCGTCAGGATGAATTAAGCCCGGCGATAAGGTGATACCCGCTACCCCTAGCAATTTCACGAAGGGCAGCAGTGCCTTAAACAACTGGATATCAGCAGCGCGTTTTGGCTCATCATCTACCGAAATACGCGGCAGCATCAAATACAAATCGGCAATGTGCAAATTAAACAGCGTCAAATCACCTTGTAGTTCAGCGATGGCTTCGGCGCGGGTGGCAGGGTTAGCAGCGCGTGTCAGATTCAAATGTGGTCCCGTGCCAATATCCACATAACGAAATCCCATGCGGGCAATCGTGCCAAGTGCCTCTGGCAAGGTTAAATCGTTGAATGCCCAAGTATGACACGAAAATAACATGCGCTTGTTATCGCCATCGCAAAAGTTAAAATGTTGCCCCAAGCATATCGCAAAAACAGCTTTATCGGGATAATGAAAATCAGCAGATGGCGCATTGGCAACCGCTGATAGGATGGGATATGGAGTTTCAACTCTACAGCAGCAAAAATATCAAGCAATGCACTCAGGCGCTGACCGAAAGGCTGAAAGTCCCCGGCACCAAAGCGCGTCCGGCATGGGTTGGCAATGTGGATAAAGACGGCAAATTTGCCTTCTCGGTGACGACCCCAGTATTTCGGAATTTGCAGCGCACCACACGACTGCGCGGCACATTGGAAAAACAAGGCAATGTCACGGTAATTCGGGGGTATGTGCCGCATGGTGTCCCGCGTGACCGTATCGCTTTGATTATTGGGGCAGCGGGCGTCGTCAGCCTGTTGATTATGGCAAATGGGCAAATTATGGTGGGGTTGCTGACGCTGTTGATGGGTGCGGCGTTGTATATTCCATTGGTGGGCGATGCCCAAAATAGTGCCACGCTGTTCAAAGACCTCAAGCGCACGTTAGAGGCAAAAGAGAATCCACCCACTTAAAAAACAGCGGGAGGCTTAGGCGCTCCCGCTGCGTTTGTTACTTATTCTTCTTCATCTTCATCTTCAAAGTCGTCGTCATCATCAAAGTCGTCATCGTCGAAGTCATCATCATCGTCGAAGTCATCATCGTCGTCGAAGTCGTCATCATCGTCGAAGTCATCTTCTTCGTATTCTTCGTCATCATCAGGAACAATCGCCCACTTCATTTCGAGTTCGTTCAACATATTGGATGCTCCTCTGCGGCGTGCAGGATAAGATAAACGCGAGTATCTTACTGTGCTTTTGGCGTGCGTAAAGCCCGACTTCGCCCCAATATTATCGAATTCGGCAAGTCCGCGCTACAATTTGACTGTTAAATATTAAGGAACAGTAAAATGCGACGCAAAATTCGATTGGGTAAATTTGCGGGATGGGAATGGTCAGCCGATTGGAACGTGGTGCCATCGGGCGTGATTTTAATCATGATTTTTTCACTATTGGCAGCCGCGACGGTGACTTTACCGACGGCAACGGCAATTGTTGCCGGGGTTCTGGCGACGCTGCTGCATTATACGTATGACGTATTACATAATGTTGGGCATGGTATTGCCGCGAGGCGCAGTGGCTACCCCATGCGCGGCATCCTTTTTTTTACGATATTGGCTGGGTCGGTTTACCCGCGTGATGAGCCGCAATTGCCGGGCAAAATTCACATTCAGCGGGCGCTAGGCGGTCCTAGCATGAGTTTAATCATCACCATTATCATGGGCGTGTTGGCGGTCTTAGCATGGGAAAGCGGCGGAGTCGCTCGGTTTATTACTGTGCTAGGCTTTTTAAGTAATTTGCTGATTTTTACGATTGGCGCATTAATTCCGCCGTTGAATTTAGGCTGGTTCAGCAACGATGGCGGCACAATTTTAACATGGTGGGGCAAATAAATTTTCGCCGCCGGAATTTTTATCCCGGCTGTGAGCAGTTAATATGCGATAGTTATAACAAAGAGACTCATGTCCTGATTGGGTGAAAAGTGCATTGTTGTAGGGTCGAGGCATGCCTCGACCCTACGGAAAATCACTCGTTTTGAACCTGAGCGAACTAAAATTGCCGAGCCAGTCAGCGACAGAATAACGCGGCGCTGACTGGTGGCACAGATTATAAATTCCGCAAATCGCGCAGTTCTTGTTCTAACCATGCGATACGCGCTGCTAGGGTTTGCAGCAACGGGTTAGCCGTAAACTCGGTGGGATTCAGCGGCGCTGTAAAACGAGCGCGGTCTGCCAACAATCGCTCTGCCCGCGCTTTTTGGGCTTGTTGCGCTGGGCTGAGGGCTGTTGGATTATGCGTTTGTACCAACTGCTTTGCTTGATTTTCTTGGTCGCCGCTGGCACTTTGGCGCAGATGAATAATCACGACGCCAGCACGAGTGCTAATGCCGCTAACAACTGCGCCCAACGCTGCCCGCAGTTCGGCATCCAGCAATTGCAAATTCACATGGGGACGGTCAATCAGGATGTCAGGCATGATTAACTCACCTCCCGCACCCAGAATTGAGGATGCAAATCTGCGCCGGATGTCCCTGCACCCGCGTACAAGGTGGCAGTGCCGCCCGCCGTGATTTTCCATTGGAGTTTAAAGGTGTGGCTGCCTGCCGAAACGCCCGTCTTTAAAATGACAAAGCTGGTCGTAGCGATGGTATTGTAGAAGATTGCTAACCCATCATCGCTGCCGATGCGCGTTCCATCCATCTCCACATCCAGATAGCCGATATTGCCACTACCATACACATAGCCGACAAATCCCACCATGACATCGCCGCCAGTGGTCGTAATGGTCAGCGACAATTTGCCATCGGTGTTATCAATATTGACGAAGGTCGAAGAGGTGGTCGTATAATTTGCCACCTCATTCGCCAAGAATGCCGCAGTGGGCGGCGCGTGCAGCGCGTTTAGGTTGTCACGCAGATGGGTATTCAGGTCAGCCGCCGTTAGCGGTTCGCTGTTCACCCACGTTTTGGGGGTTGTCCAGGGCATAATGCCTCCTTAGCTAAAGTTAAATCCGATCTTCTTTAGCATGGCACAAAATGCCCACTAAAAGGCGAACATTTGGTCGAACATTTGGAACGTTTTTTTGCGACTCATGTTCAGATTGCGTGAAAAATACCTATTTGCGGGGACACGGCATGCCGTGTCCCTACGGAAAATTACTCGTTTTGAACTTACAGTTTCGCCCTATTTATTATTTATTGCCCTTGCACACCCCAAACATGCAGCACCCCGGCATTATCCACCAGCACCAAGCGCGTGCCATCTGGACTGAGCATGATATTGGACAATGACCCATAATTGAGCGTGGTATCCAGCGGCAGGCGGGCTACTTCGTCCCCAGAACGGGCATTCCACAAGCGCAAAAATTGGGCATTATTATCGCCTTCCAATTTTGCCACCAACACTGCGCCCGATGGCAGAAATAATAGGTTATAGGCAAAATCCGGCTGTGGCAGTTTTTCCAGTGGTTTAAACGTCGCCGTATCGTAAAGCAGAATATTTTTTGCTTCGATACTCCACAAGCGTGTGCCATCCAGCGATAAAAAGGGATGCGATGATTCGGGCAGCAGCACTGCTAATTGTTGTTTGCCTGTCACCGGGTCACATACGCGCAAAATACTCGGATTGCTTGCTCCCGGCGAAAAGTGCAATACAGGCGACACCGAATTCGGATTGTAGATAGCCCATGGTATAACCGTAGTCATTAGCGACCCATCCGCTAACCAGCGGACGCCATGCCGATAATCGGGATAGTGGTGCCCAAGTTTGGAGCGATACTGTCCCAACAAATCAGGCGCAATCGGCGGTATCGTATCCGTTTCGCGGATGCTGCCATCTGCCAGATGCAAGCGATGATAATAATGCCGGGCACCCATCACATTCTCAAAATCCAAGACAAGGCTATCCGGTGCATCAAACGCGATGCGGTTTACCTGTGCTGGCAATTCATAACTGTTTTCTAGCGTTGCTGTATCACTGTTCCACAAATGCAGCGCATACTGTGTCTCATAAACAGGTGTGCCAGTATCGCCTGCTTTTGGGATAGATTCAGAAAAAGCAATTGCCATCCGCACATTATCCGGCGCAAAAGCGATGGCATGAATCGTCTTTTGGAGTGCATAAGTCGCTAGTAGTTCGCCCGATTCAGTTTCCCAAACATACACAGTGCCATAATTGATACCCACAACCCGCGATTCATCCGGGCTGAAAAATGATTTCCAGAAAGATATGGGATTGTCAGTCTCGTCGATTTTTAATGGCACAGATACGCCTGTTTGTGTGTTGAATAATAAGGGGTGTTGGCTGTATTGCGTCAACATCACCCACTGGGCATTATCGCTGAAAAAGGCTTCTTTGTTGGCAACCGAATAATAATCCCACAATTTGACAGGCTCGGCGTCTAAGCTGTCCTGCTGCCATAAGCCCGTCGAAGTCATCACCAGCAGCCGCTTATCAGTTGTTTCACCCACAGCCAGAACGTAACCGCGCCCCACTTGTGCCACTTCACGCAGTTGCGGCGCATTATCCAGCGTAAGAGGTTCAAGGTCGCCATTCCATAAGTCTTTGGCGGTTAAACGCGGCGCTTCTAAATCGGCAGTCATTTGGGCGATCGTTTGCTCGCATTGCCCCTCATCATCGGTTGTGAGGACAAATATATTGCCGATGGTAGGACCCAATAACGTCAACACTGCAATAATCATGACGCCAACCACAACACAAAGGAGAAAACAGCCGGGAACGCCAAAACTCAATCCGGGGCGTTTTTGCTTGCGTTTCGGTTTTTCTTTTTCCATTGGTATATCCCCTTAGCCAAAAATCTGCTTCACAGAGACGAGTTGTTCATCCAAGACGGCAGACACAAACGTATCGTGCGTGCCATACACCCCTTGCCGCACAAAAACGCCGTTTTGCAGCCGATACACTTCCATATAGATATTCAGGGGGTCAATCAGCCAATATTCGCGTACCCCATGTTTTTCATACAATAAAAATTTATCAGTGCGGTCACGCAATGCTGTAGACGGCGACAGCACTTCGCATACCAAATCTGGTGCGCCGTAATAATAACCATCATCCCCAACGCGGCATAAACTATCCACGCCGCGTATCCAAAAAACATCGGGCTGCACCGTGTTGTAGTCATCCAAAATCACATCCATCGGCGCAACGACAATCTTGCCGGATTTGATGAGCGTATTGAGCAAAATCACCAGCGCCACGATGATTTGTTGATGCTCGTGTTTGGGCGAAGGCATGGTCAAAATGACTCCATCTATCAATTCGGTGGGCGTTAAGGTTTCCGGTAGCTGCCGATATTCACGGATACTTAGGCGCATCATCATAGCTTCTGACATATAAAAATACCTCTAAATCCTATGCTTAAGATGAGCATACACCGATTTTATTTCGGCTGTCAAGCACCCATCACGCCGCACACAGGCGCAGCCCAATGGAGCGTCTGATGCTGTGCCAAAATGCCATCTATTTTTTCAGCAATTTCCGGCGGATAGGGGGCAGTGCGGCGCACGCTTAAATCAGCAAATGAATTCACGCATTCAAAGGTGGCGGCTAAGGTTTGGCGCGTCTCATTCACCATGAAGAACATGTAATGCACTCGTTTGGCGCTGCGTGCCAAGACGCGATAATACACAGCAACAGTATCGCCAATATGCACTTCATTCAGGTAATGCAAATGATGTTCTAGGTCAAAACCCCCTGTGCCATGATCGGTATGAAAGGCTATCGTTAGCCCAAAATCAGCAATGAGGGGATAGCCAGCGTCATCAAAAATTTTCATATAGTAGCGCACGTTCATGTGATTATTTTCATCTTTATAGGCATCCGGGATAGTCTCACTGTAAATGCGTTTGAGCGAAGTTGTGATGTCGCTCAGGGCAATGCTAGGCGGTTTCATGATGGGCTTTGGCTCCTTCTAGATGGTTAAGCGTGTGCTAGGTAGTGTCGGAATTTTACCAAAAGGTGGCGTGCCACCCTATTGTAGGAGGGTGTTATTGGGATTGTGCTAGCCATAGCGGAACGAATTTGAATGAAAATAGGCAAGGTTCGTGATTCACTGAATTTACTGTATGTTGGTATCTTTAATCCTATATTTTTTACAGTTTTTTATCTTTGAAAATATACAATGAAAACATATAATTTATCGTAAATATCTATTCCCCACCCAAGAAATGGATTAAGTATGAAAAAAATTTCATTTGTCCTCATAATTCTGTCGTTGCTGGTTGTCTGCGCTATGCCTGTGTTCGCTATTACCTATAGCCAGCCAGATAACGGCGCTCATCCGTATGTTGGGGCGCTCGTCCGCTTCGCAGATGCCGAACCTTATCAGCGGGCTTATTGCTCCGGGACACTGATTTCGTCGCGCATTTTTGTAACGGCTGCCCACTGTGGTTCCAACGGTTCAGCCGTCCAAGTCACTTTTGAAGAAAATGTCGCAACGGCGGTGACACTTATCAATGGTACTTTCTACTCCCATCCTGAATACCGTTCACAACGTCAGTATGTGTTTGATGTCGCCGTTGTTGTTCTGGATACCGATGTCATTTTGCCAGTTTATGGGCAACTCCCAACGGTGGATTCATCCAAAAAACTGCCTCGTAACACACCTATCACAATAGTGGGTTACGGTGTCAGTGAACGTGTTTTCCCAGAGGGCGGTGGACACTGGTTCTTTTATCGTTTAAACAGCCGTAATTTCGCCGTTGGTTCGCACACAGCCACCAGTGCCCACTGGATTCACATTTCACAGAACCCAGCGCAGGGTGATGCAGGCGCGTGTTATGGCGACTCCGGCGGTCCTAATTTCTATGGGGATACCAATGTCATCGCAGCCGTGACTTCTACAGGTGATACTCCTTGCACCGCCACCAACGTTTCCTATCGATTAGACCTCCAAACCTCGCTCGATTTCATCAACTCATTCTCGAACTAGCTCCGCACTCAACTGACAAGCCATTCGCATGAATGGCTGCCACAACCACCACTGCCTGATATAACCCGCACGAAAAAGGCGACAGAATTGATAATCATTGCCCCTATAGGTTGATGTTAGGCGGTGGTTTTAACCTATCATGAAAAAAAAAGGTGCTGCTACAAATCCCCGCACAAACCGAGTTTATGCTATAATCTTAGAACACCTGTCGCATCTCAAATCAGGAGTTTCTCAATGGCATTTATTGAAGCGCCCACTAATTTTTACTTGGGAAAAACGTTTAATCCGCAAACCAATAAACTCGGCGATGATGTGGTCTATTATGATTCGCGGGATTTGACCACCCATGCTGTCGTCGTAGGCATGACCGGCAGCGGCAAAACGGGCTTGTGCATCACCATGTTGGAAGAAGCGATTCTCGATAATATCCCAGCGATTATCATTGACCCCAAGGGCGATATTGTGAATCTGCTGCTGACCTTCCCCAATTTGCAGCCGCCGGATTTTGCGCCTTGGATTCATGCGGATGATGCCCGCCGCGCCAACATGGACGAAAATATGTATGCCGCCGATGTTGCCCGCCGCTGGCGTG
>JALHOR010000060.1 GCA_022842885.1 Anaerolineae bacterium | reverse complement strand
CATTTTATTCCTGCTATTTTTATATACTTTCCCCACTGGGCAACTGGTCTGGCGGTGGCTGGTGGGTTTGCTAGGGATGGTCGGTCTTTTGGGAATGGTGTGGTTTATCACTGTTAATCATGACTTAGATTTTTCTGGGAGTTATGGCATTGCTGTCTCTATGCTAGTGACATTATGGGGCGTGCTTGCCCAAGTGTACCGCTATTTTCGGACTGCTACACAAGAACAACGCTTGCAAACGCGCTGGTTGCTCTTTGGGTTTATCATCGGGCTTGTCTCGATTGTGGTATGGACAAGCATTTTCATCACATTATCTATCCCGGAAAATAGCACGCGCCTTTGGCTCAATATTGTAGGCTTGCCTTTTGTGATGGTGGGACCTTTGGCATTGGGGGTATCGCTCACGGTGGCAATCCTGCGTTATCGCCTATGGGATATTGATATTCTCATTAACCGAACCATCGTCTATACCCTGCTGACGTTACTCATCGTCGGTATTTATGTGGTCGTGGTCAGCGTATTTGGTACGTTGTTCCAAGCGGAGAACAACCCAACCGGAGTATCGTTGATTGCGACTGGAATTGTGGCGACGAGTTTTCAGAGCTTGCGGCAGCAGATTCAGCGCGGTGTAAACCGCCTGATGTTTGGGCAGCGTGATGAACCGCTGCGGGTGCTGGAACGATTGGGGCGACAGCTAAAGTCGGCTATCACCCCAGAAGATATGCTCGACAATGCCGCGCAAACGGTGTCTACAGCACTCAAAATACCTTATGTAGCGATTCATATTCAGTCTGCCCAAACCGATGTTTTACAAGCTGAGTCCGGTGTATCCCGAACCCCGACCCTTAACTTGCCGCTGATTTATCAAAATGAACGGGTGGGCATGTTGGTTATCGGGCAGCGTTCCCCCGGCGAAGCATTATCATTGGCTGACCAGACGATTTTAGAAAATATTGCCCAACAGATGAGCGCCGTTGTTCATAATGTGCGCTTGCTGGCAGAATTACAGCATTCTCGTGAACGGCTGGTCACAGCCCGCGAAGAAGAACGCCGCCGCTTGCGCCGTGATTTGCATGATGGTTTGGGTCCGGCACTTGCCAGCCAAACCCTCAAAATTGATGCCGCGTTGGATTTGCTCAACCTTGACCCCGCTGAGGCAAGCCAACTCCTCACCGAAGTCAAAACCCAATCGCAAACACTCGTCGCGGATGTGCGGCGTTTGGTCTACGAATTACGTCCGCCTGCCTTGGATGAGATGGGGTTGGCGGGGGCGCTATCGGGCGCGGTGATGCACATGCGAACTGCCGAAAAAGGTCTCCATATCCAGATTGAAATGCCGGAGTCGCTGCCAGAACTGCCGGCTGCGGTTGAAGTGGCGACGTACCGCATCACCATGGAGGCGGTAACTAACGTCGTAAAACATGCAGCGGCTCAACAATGCCGCATCAAAATTAATCTGCGGCAGAACCCGGCGGAATTGATATTGCAGATTGAAGATGATGGTAAAGGGCTGCCCGCCCCGGTGATTTCTGGCATTGGTTTACACTCTATGCGCGAGCGTGCCGAAGAATTGGGCGGCACATTTAGGGTGACTCGTGGAGAAGCACGCGGAACGCAGGTACAAGTGACCCTTCCTATCTAGCAGGAGCAAGGCAATGACTGTGATACGTCTCATGATTGTGGATGACCATACGCTGTTCCGCGAAGGTTTACGCGCTATTTTTAAAGCCGTCCCCGATATAGAAGTGGTCGGTGAAGCTGGCAATGGCACTGACGCGATTCGTCTAGCATCCGACCTGAAACCTGAAATTATTTTGATGGATATTCAAATGACACATCCCAATGGCATAGCCGCTTGCCAGCGTATTCTTGAACACCAACCGGATATTGGGGTGATTATGTTGACGATGCTGGAAGATACTGAGTCATTGTTTGCTGCCATGACCGCCGGGGCAAAAGGCTACGTGCTAAAAGGTGCGGATAAGGCACAGGTCTTAAAAACCATTCGCGCTGTTGCGGAAGGCGAAGTGTTATTCGGTGCTGCTATCGCCAAACGCATGACCGATTTTTTCCGTAGTGTGGGCAACGCACCGCGGATGCTGCCACCGCCCGTCACGCCTTTCCCAGAACTCACCGAGCGCGAATATGAAATTCTGGATTTGTTGACACAGGGCATGAATAACCCTGAGATTGCTCACCGCCTAAATATCACCTCCAAGACCATTAGCAATCACATTTCGCATATTCTTAATAAATTACAAGTGACTGACCGAGCGCAAGCGGTGATTAAAGCGCGGCAAGCCGGTTTAGGCAACAACGATACCGTTTAAAGTAATGCTGAAAGAGAAACCGCGATGTCTGATAAACATTACGATATTATCATCATAGGTGGGCGCTGTGCTGGCGCGAGTTTGGCGCTGCGTTTAGCAAACCACCATCTGAAGATTCTTTTGGTGGATCGCGCTACTTTTCCTAGTGCGCCGCAAGTTCCTTCTGCGCCCTTTATTCATCCGGGGGCAATGCAATTATTGGATGAATTGGGGATTCCCGAAGCAGATTATGTTCATGCCGGGAATCGCGTTGACCATTTTGTGGTGAATATGGTAGGTCAATTTGATGCCGTAATTCCCATCGCCCAAGCCGGGTTAAGCCGCGATTATTTTTGTGGCATTGATCGCAGTGAGTTCGATACGATGTTATGGCAGCATGCTGCCCAAGCCCCCGGTGTGACTGCCCATGACACTTTTGCAGTAACGCAAATTCTTAAAGACGAGGTAGGTGTGGTAAAAGGTATCATGGGCAAACATACCAATGGCGCATCCGAAACATACACCGCCGATTTGGTCGTGGGCGCAGACGGGCGCTTTAGTTTTGCTGCCCGGCAATTTGGCGCGAAAATGCTGGAAGAAAAAAATAGCTACACCAGCGCCGTTTATCTCGCCACTTGGGAAAATGTCGCGCCATATTCGGTGGCATATCTCCATACTGCCACCACCTATCGTCTTAATCACCTGCTGATATTGGTCATTCCCATCGCCGAAAACACCTATCACATTGGCATTAGCCGCCGCACTCAGGATGCCCAGTTCGGCGCACAAGGCGCAGAAACGGCTTATGAAGCTGATTTGTACCGCATCGCACATCTGGCGAATCGGCTTAAAAATGCGCGACGAAGCACCGATGTGGTGGGGATACGCCCAGTTGAAAATGGGTATCGAGAGGCGTTTGGCACCAATTGGGCATTGGTGGGTGATGCTGTGCATTACAAAGACCCCACCGATGGGCAGGGCATGTATGATGCCCTTCTTGGTACAAAGTTATTGGCAGAAGCGATATTGGATTGGAAAGGCAGCGGTACAGCTTGGGCAGCGTTTGGTGCGGTCTATCAACAACGGCTACTAGAGGCGACACACGCGATGTTTTTACAGACTGTAGCCAATATCAAACAATCGCTTTATATCAAAATTCCGGGCATTATGCTTAAAACGCTAGTACGCTGGATGATTAATTCACCGAAATTTCAACGAGACTTTTTGCGCTACCTCAGCCGCGACATCACGCCCCAAGCCTTTAGAGCAATGCCTTCAACCAAAGTAATCCTGCGTGGGTTGTTGGCAAATAGACGCTCAAATCAGTAGGTTGTAATGAGCGTGTTCCGCACCTGCAACCATATCTGCACAATATTTTTATAGACACACCGTAATAAACAATGTTATGATGAGCCTATCTAATCCCAACTCAGTGGATAGGCTTTTTACTTATGAACCCGCAGCGCATCCGGCGAAAGCCCAAGAAACCCTTTGTTTCCAAACCCCTTTTAGATGATACCACCTCATCTAGCAGTGCCAGCAGCACCCAAGACAACATCCTGCAATTGCAAGCCACCATCGGCAATCGGGCGGTGCAGCGCATGTTGGCACAGGGGCAAATCCGCAGCGATGGCACGCTCTCTGGTAAACTCCAACGCGGACTTTCCGCAGAAGAACGCGCCCAAAATTTAACCTCAACGCGCTTTGCCGGGAATCAACGCTTGCAAGATGCTTACGATAATAATCCTCCCTTAAGCAGCGGCAGCGGTGAACATGTCAAAATCATTCAGCAGGCATTAATTGATTTGGGCTATACCATGCCTGTTTCCACCAGTAAAACAGGTGAACCGGATGGCATTTATGGCGGTGAAACGCGCAAAATCGTCAAACAATTTCAGACTGACCAGCAGTTGCCCGATAAAGATGGCGTCGTTGGGCGGCAAACGCTCGGCAGATTAGACGAAATGTTTGGCGCATCTCCGCCAGAGAGCAAACCCGAAATCGAAAATACCAAAGAAGCCACCGGGCAGCATATCGTAGATGAGGTGAATCGTGCCAATACTGGGCGTGGCGTCAACGCGGGGATTTGGTATTCGCATAACTATAAAGCCGAATACCAAACCAATAAAGACGCCCATGAATGGAATGTCCCGTGGAACGACGACCTAGAAGCTGGTTATGCTGACCCACGCTATTGGATTCGCACAGGGCATATGCAGTGGAAACTCAAACCCGGCGTCAGTGCCTCTGAGGGCATTAAAGCGTGGCTGGAAGGCTTAACCATTGCCGAATGTTTGACCGCGATTTTTGCGATTGAAACCGATACCATGCGCGGTGTATTGGGCGATGCCCGCTTTGACGAATTATTTGGCTCTAAAAATCGTCCACCGCAAGAAGGCTTATTAGAAGTTGGTGTGGGGAACAGCAGTATTTCAAACTTCCTAGTCCCTACGGAAGGCAATCAAGGCGGTGACACTGGCACCTTTGGCAATCGTCCGGCGGAATTAGGCGAATGGTATTATTTTTACAATCATCCACGCTATTTGCTTAAACACCCTGCTGGCGCTTTCCAAGGCGAAAATTCGATTTATATGGGCAAGAACCCTGCCCAAGAGCAGTTATGGGCAGGCTTGGGTGTGCCACCCACAACCGAAAAAGGCATGATGGAAGAGATGGCAGGTGCCTACAACGGCGACCGTGACCCCGCCGATTACCGTTCAATTTTACGGCGGCACAACATCAAAATTCCCCAAGGCACAGCCGAGAGCGACTACGAAAAAATTTATATGGCAAACCTTGATAAAATCCAAGACAAATATCGGCATGACCGGGGCGAATATCCCGATAGTGTGACCCCTAAAGATATTTTGGATGCGCCAGAATATAAATTGGATGATACTACTCGCAAAGGCGGCTTTGTAGCCACTGCCGGGCAAGAACTTGACCTAGCCCAACTAGAGGCACTCAAGAAATAAGGGATGCCAATGATAACCTTACATTATGTTGATAAACACTATGAACGCCCGCCCGTTGTGCGCGTAGAATTCGATGTGACGCTGCATAATCCGGGCGATGTGCCACGTTGGTTTTTGTTGCCAACCCATGCGGGAAAAAGCGATACTTTTCGTGCATCAGAGCTATCGTTGTGGGCGCTGACGAATGATGCCGGTGAGTCGCTCAAAATTGGGCGTTTGCGCGGGACACACGGTTGTTTTGTGCTTTTGCTGGCGGCGGGTGTCACTATTACTCTGCACAAGTTGCCGATTCGTTGGCGCGGCAATTTACCAGAACACCTCACCGTCACGGCTTATGTCGCCGATGAGGTGTTATTGGACTCTGAATCACTCATCAGTTGGTTTGAGGATGTGCCGGTGAATGCCCATGATATAGAGATAGATGTGCAAACAGTGGCAGACGATAGCCAAGTCAAATATGCCAAATACACGCCGGATTTGAGCGAAAAAACGTTGATATTGACTCATGCGGACACCCTAACCATAGAGACCACTTTGTAAGAGGTCATAAAAGATAAAGCATTTTCGATAGGGCGAAGCATATCTCGCCCTATCGAATCACCCTCATTTGTTGCCAACCTACCCTCCATTTTGCGGTATTTACCCCTGACGCATATAACCAATGCTATTGACAATACTGTGCGCTATACAGTATATTGATACTGTGTGACATACGGTATTGTAGCGTGCATAGCATATGGCTGATCCCCATCATGCCGCGCTACTTGGCAGATAATTCACTCAACGAATAGGAGTCTTTGAAATATGTTGGATGTTCGCCTCATTCTGGCTGCAACCTGGGTCACGACCATGCTGACCTATCTTTTGGGCGATGTGCTGCGAATTTTTAGCCGTGATTTTCCGAATACAATGGACACAGACAAGTTTACACAGCCCATGTGGTTGGGTATCGCCGTGTTGATGGTTATCCCCATCCTCATGATTTTGGTCTGCGTGCTGATGCCGAATCCAGCGAATCGTTGGCTGAACATTGGGGCAGCAGTGTTCTTTTTCGGGTTTAATCTGGTGGGCTTGCCCACGTATCCGTCTGCTTATGACCGATTTTTGCTGCTGGTGAGCATGGTCTTTAATGTCATTACGATTGGGTATGCGTGGAATTGGGTGTAGCCCGTTTCCACGTATTTTTAGTGATTCCTCCCAAAATTCTCCCGCTTTTTGTTGGGAATGGACTCCAATGGACTCAATATCGGATATACAATGGTTATAGAGTCCATTAGAAAATAAACCCATTCACCTCTTTGAGAAGGGACAGCGTATGCCCGGTTTCAACATCAAAATTAATCGGGAGAGCGAAGAACCCATCTATCGCCAGTTGATTCAAGGAATACGAATGCAGATTGACAGCGGCACGCTCTCGGCGGGGACACGCTTGCCTGCCAGCCGCGATTTGGCGAAACAGATGGACATCAGCCGGATTAGCGTCGTTAATGCCTATGCTGAACTGCGTGCCGAAGGCTATTTGAGCGCCCATGCTGGACGCGGCACATTTGTCGCCCGTGAAGCCCGCAATGGCAATCATATTCCGTCACGTTCTTTGTCACCCGCCAGTCAACATCATCAGGATGATACCGCGCTGCCGGATTCATCGCTGCGCGATATGATGCGGCTGGCGCGGCGTCCGGGCGTGATTAATTTTAGTTATGGCGCACCCCCCACCGAATTTTTCCCGGTGACGCAATTGCGCGATGCTCTGAACACGGTGCTTGACCGTGACGGCGCAAATGCTCTCAGCTATGAAGCGCCAGAAGGCTATGCTCCTCTCCGAGCCGCCGTGCGCGATTATGTGAGTGCCTTGGGCATTCGCTGTAGTGCTGAAAATGTGCTGATTACGGGCGGCGCACAGCAAGCCTTAGACTTGGTGGTGCAGGCACTCGTCTCCGAAGGGCAAACAATTGTCACGTCAAATCCGACGTTTTTGGGCATGGTGGATATTGCCCGCGCCCGTCGCATCCAAACGTATGGCATTCCTGTAGATGAAGATGGCATCCGGTTGGATATTCTGGAAAATTATTTGCTGGAAAATAAACCCCGACTGATTTATGTGCAGCCTACTTTTCAGAATCCAACGGGCGAAGTCATGCCGCTGCATCGCCGCCGCCAACTGCTGAATATGGCGTGCGAATATCATGTGCCGGTGGTCGAAGATGGCGTGTATCATGAATTGCGTTTTGAAGGCGATTCGCTGCCGCCGTTACGCGCCTTGGATACCAATAATGGGGTCATTCATGTGAGCGCCTTTACTAAGATGATGCTGCCGGGGATGCGAATTGGTTATGTCATCGCCAATGGCACGCATTTTGAACGCTTGGTGCGCGTCAAATTGGCAGCCGATATATCCACCTCCGGCTTAAATCAACGAGCGATTCATCTCCTGTTAGAACGTGGGGTGTTGGCGCAGCAGTTGGTTCGCAATAATCGTGAATTGTTACGGCGGCGCAACGCGGCACTGGTCGCGGCAGAACGCCATTTTCCGCACGGAACAGTCTGGAATACGCCAGAAGGTGGCTTGTATTTGTGGGTGAAACTTCCTAGTACGGGTCCCTCAGCGGCGGAATTATTCGTCGCAGCACTGCAAAAAGATGTCGCCTTTGCTATCGGCAACGTCTTCTTCACCAACAACTGCGGCAGTTACCGAATGCGAATCAATTATGGCTTGCAGCGCCCAGAAAATATCGAAGAAGGTTTCCGGCGCATTGGGGCTGCTTGGCACGCGCTGGCAGATACCTACCGCGACGAATATGAATATGAGGATGTCGAAAAAGCGGCATTGTTTTAGACAACTTGGTTTGAACTATCCAGAATGCCAGCAATGTTTTTTCCACCGATGTGTCCCTGAAAGATAAGGCAAAAAGGAAAATTTGCGCGTGTTTTTGCCGGTCTCTTTGGTGTCTGGCTGTTCAAAAAGATGGGGTAATGATGCCTGTTTATGTCACAATTTTAAAGGGCATGGTGCGCCATGCCCTGAGTTTGGTCAGCTAAATTGTGCGCTGATAGGGGCTACAAATGACGGATTTTATCCAATTGGTTGGCAAATTCCGGCGTGATTTGCTGTGCTTTTATCGAAGTCATGATGTCTTCGACCACGCCTTTAGAATGTCCTTTTTCATGGCTGCGAACGTACTGATAAATACTCGTTGGCAGGATGATAAAAGGAAACAAGATGTTCGATGTGAGAATGTTAATCGCACCATTTTTGAGGATTTCTTGGCGCGTGCATTCGTCGCACATGTTTATCGTTCGCATTTGCCAACGAGCAACAACAATCAGAAAAAACATCGAGAAAATATTGGTGCGTTTGATATTTTCTGAAGGCTGACCGCACTGCGGGCATTTAATTTTAAGTGGTGCTTGCATCTTTATTTCTCCCCCACGGATGAAATACAAAACAGATGATTTTATTTTATGCGACATTTTCAAGGGGGGTCAATCAAGCATAGGGGAAGCGTCGCTTAGGCGGTGGGCAACGCATGAAATTGTTGGCGTGCTTCATCTAAGGGAAACAATCTATAGACATAAAAATCATACGGGCGAGAACAAGTCTCGCCCGATAAAAAGCTATTTTTTCTCGTCTACCACATTCGTCAGGAAGGCACTGTAGCCCGTGTCAGGGTCATTGCGAACCACCAGCGTGCGTTTGCCGCCGACATGCGTTACCCCGCCCATCTTGTATGCCTTTGCCGGGCGTCCTTCGCTATCCAACCGATTTGTCCAGTAGATATAATCGCCACGCTGCCAAATATATAACACCGGCATATCATCCACGATGATTTCCATGTGGCGACGCACAAAATCGGCGTATAAAGGCGGGTCATACCACGGCACCCACGCGCCAGAGGTTTGCTCCGTGCGAAGCGAGACGGCACTTTGACCCAAAATTTCGCGCTCGTCGCGGGCGGTCTCGCGGTTGACGAAGCGAATGGTCTTATCCGTCGTATTAAAAATAGACGTAACTTCCGTGACTGGCATAGAATTCCTCACTGCGACCTGCCCATCATTAACGGCGGTGACGGCTGCGCCCGCGCCTTCTCCAATGAGTTGAATAGACCGGGCGACGCCTTTACCGACGGTGGAAATGACTTTCCAGACAGTAACATTGTTGTCGTCGCTCATCGTTTTACTGACTCCCGTTTTTACCAGTTTAGCATAACTTCAACTGATAAGGTGATTATATCATGCATTACGCAGCGTCCAATCAAAAGTTGCAATCGCTTCAGCGCACTTCAGGGATTCGCAGGAATTGACCGCGCGTATCTTGGGTGGCGGCATATTGTTCGGGCGTCAGCAATGACCAGAATAATTGTGGCGTGGCAATTTGCCCATCGCCCGCACGAGCATAATCTGCCAGCAATTTAAAAAATGCTTCTGTGCCAATATCTTCGCGCAAGTTATGCAGCATCTGCACCCCACGCAAATACACCGCATTGATATAATCACGCGCATTATCAAATTCATAGACGCTGCTATCCACCGCGCCTTGTGGGTTATAACCCCCTACACGGAAATCCCACCACCAATTTTTTAAATCCGGGTAAAATTCTTCGTAGTAGATATACTCGCTGTAAGTCGCCAGTGCTTCATCCAACCAAGGCGCATTCGCCGCATCATTGCCCACGCGCGTATACCACCATTGATGCGCGACTTCATGCACCGTAATCACCGTCAGATAATTGTCATAACCGCCTTCAAAGGCATAGACCCAATTGGTGCTGACAAACACTAACCCGCTAAATTCCATACCATCAGGAAAATCGCCTTGCACCACGACCAAGCGTTTATAAGGATAGGCACCGAATAAATCGGCGTACTGCTGCATGGCATTGGCAGCTTGCTGCATGATGAAAATGCCCGCATCCACGGGTCCATTATCGGTAGAACGCACTGCATCGGGGAACGAATACACTTCAATGGTAATTCCGCCGGGTGTCATTTGTGAATTGACGCGGTAATATTCGCTTAGGCTTATCGAAAAATCACGTCCATGCGGAAACACATAACGCCACTGTGTCGCGCTAGTTTGGGTGACATCGCCCGGCGCAGCAATTTTTAAATCACCGGAGGCATTCAACACGTTCAGCGTCACATCCCAATCTGCCACACCCAACACGGTTTGTTCGCCAATGCGCTGGGGTGGATTGACGACCCAGCGCCCATTCAGATAGGGCGCGACGGTTGCCAGCCAATTGGATAGGTTGAGTTGGCGATCGCTATAACTAAAGTAGCCTTGGAATGCTGTAATGCCCGACCCAATGCGTGGCACTAGCACCTGAAATATGAGGTCTATCGTGATTTCGCAAGCCGTCTCCAATGGTTGCGGCAGCGTCACCGTCAGCCGATTATTTTCCAAAACATGCGTCAAATTTGCCATGTTATTGCGAACCGCTTCTAGGACAAATGCGCCTTGCCAATGATTCGGCTCGACTGCCAAGACAATCTCGCTGAGGGTGATGCCTGTCAAATTACGATAGTGGACTTGCTGCGCGACTTGCACTTGTTTGGTGGCATAATCAATCGTAGCGACGGCAGTATGGCGCACCGGCGCTAACTCAGAAGTGGTACACGCTGTGGTCGTCGCAGTCGGTTGCGGGAGTTCAGTTGAAGTGGGGGATGCAATCGGGCGCAATTCACGAGTAGGTGCCGGCACATCGGTTGCAACCTGAGCAATCCGTACATTCGGGACAGTCGGTGGCGGCAGCGTGGCTTCCGGCGCTCCCACCAAATTACAACCGACCAATATAAAAATTGGCACGCCAATAAGGGCAAGAAATCGTCGTGTGTTCATGCCGGAATAATAGCGATTGGATTGGATGGCGGGTAGTGTCGGGTTCGTGTTTAGCTGTTCAATTTTTGTTTTACAAAACCCAAAAACGGACGCGCTAATTTGCTCTGGTCTACGGTTTGATCTTCTAACAAATGGCGATTGGCTTCTTCAAACGCATGATGCATCCGTTCCATCTGGCGCATTTGCAGGCGGGCAGGTTCGTTCTTAAACTGCACAATTGCCGTCGTTAGTTCGCGTGCTAAAAAGACCACCCATGTATCTTCGACTAATTTTTTCGTCACCGGTTCCACAAATTCGCGGGCATCCAGTTTATCGGAAAAATCGTTTAATACAGGTGACATCACCGATAATGGCACATTAAAATTGCCCAATGTCTCGATAAAAATACCACTACGATGATGATACACCGCCAAGCCAACTGCCCGTCCCCGCGTGGATTCCAGCACTGCAATAGTCGAAACTGGGGCTTCTTGGGGGATGCCATCTTCGGCTTGTTCGACCAGTGACATTTGATTATGATACCGCGCATAAATAATGTTAAATTGTTCGCTGCTGATTTTGCCCGCGCTAAATTCTTCAATCAATTTTGCCATCTTAGACAGTAGTTCAACGCGCATTTCTTCAACTTTTGATGATTGTGGCATATCACCCGAATCCTTCCTCATTAAACCGTGTTTGGTGAATCATAACATGAAAATATCGCAATGTTCAGAAAGGAATTTTATGTATTATTTATATTTTGGGCGCATAACCCAATTTTTTCTTTTGCAATTCCGAATATAATAGAAAAGAAAGTGTGTTGGGTAGCATTTAACATTCGAGAAACTGAATTTTATGTTCGTAATATAGGCGGTCAGAAGGCGAGAGATATATGGCAACACTGTTAGTTGTTGAAGGTGAAGCGATTTTACGGGAGAGTATTGTAGAAATTTTAATGCTCGAAAATTATACCGTCTTATCGGCTGGCAATGGAATTGAGGCTTTAGAGGTAATTCAGCAGGACAAGCCGGATTTGATTTTGTGCGATATTGTGATGCCAGAGATGGATGGCTACCAATTGTTGGAGACACTACGGGCAAACAAAGAAACGGCATATATCCCGGTCATTTTTCTCACGGCACGCATAGACCGCGACTCCATGCGGCACGGCATCCAGCTAGGGGCAGAAGAATATCTCACTAAACCTTTTGTCAGCGAAATGTTGTTGAAAGTGATTCAAGAACGGTTACAGCACCGCATTATTCCCTAGCTAAAACAGCGACAATTGGCGCAAAATACGCTGACCGCCCATCAGGATATAGGGTGCAGCTTTTTCTGGGGCGCGGATGCCCAATGCCCGCAGTTGCCCCACATCGCGCAAAGCACGCTGCCCACGGGCGTGCAAAATCGCTTCAGCAGATTGAATGCCAACGCCGGGAATCCGCAGCAGTTGGCGGCGGTCAGCCGTCATCAGATCAATCGGATTTTCGCGCAAATGGCGTTCAGCATAAGCAATTTTCGGGTCTACGGTTAAGGGCAAATTGCCACCCGGCAAGAAGTCCAGTTCTTCAAAATCCCACGCATAATCACGCAGCAAAAAACTCGCTTGATACAAGCGAAATTCGCGCAGAGGGTCAACTGCTGCAAGATTTTCTAAGGGTGTTTGCAACACCGGGCTAAATGCCGAATAATAAGCCCGCGCCAAATGCAACTGCCGATACAACTGCGATGTCAGACCCAATAATTCAGCATCGGTATCCCCGACTGCGCCCACCACAAATTGGGTGACAATGCTGGTGCGAAGATTCATTTTCTGGCGAATATCATGCGCCCATTGCAAGCGTTGCAGCAGTTCCCCGGCAAAATCTTTTTTGGGCGCAAGGGCATCCATACGCTGCTGTGTGGGTGCTTCTAGGTTAATCGAAACGCGATCAGATAATTGCATCGCACGGGCAATTTGATCATATTCGGCACCGGGCATAATCTTGAGATGCACATACCCCCGATAGTGATAGCGTTTCCGCACCACTTCTACCGTGTCAATCAGTTTATCCTGCGTCGTTACGCCACCTTTGATGATGCCCGATGACAAAAACATGCCATCCACTTGCCCGGCTTGATGCAACCCATCAAAGGCTTTTGCCAATTCATCAGGCTGGAAGGTCAAACGGCGGGTTTTGCCGCGCCCGGCACGGAACGGGCAATAATAACAATTTTTCTCGCAGGCAGTCGTGACCATCGCCTTCAGCACAGGCTTTTTGCCTTTGGGTGTGCTGAGATGGGCAATACATTCTGCCAAACTGCGCGATTGATAGCGCGGTTGTTTTTCGCTTTGCGGCGCATCACCAGCGGGTTCGAATGCTGTTGCATTGCCCAATTCGATTAATTTTTGGAGGGTATCTGGTTTGGTATGAATGTTCATGACTTAAGTCTACCAAACATTTGTTCTGTTTGTCAATATGGAGCGTTAAAAATCACAAGATGAAAATGAGCTTTTGGCGAATTTTTGTGGGGCATATCGGGTGATATGCCCTTTTTTGATGCTTATTGCAACAAATCCGGTTTGCGCGTGTGCCAATCATGCGCTTGTTCGTAGGCATGTGCTGCCCGGAACAAGGTTTCTTCTTTGAAGGCGGGCGCCAATAATTGCAAGCCAATCGGCAAATGTTGGTTATCGAATCCGCACGGGATACTCATGCCGGGAATGCCTGCCAAATTGACCGAAATCGTCAAAATATCTGCCAGATACATTTGCAGCGGGTCTTCAGTATTGTCACCAAATTTGAACGCTGTGGTGGGAACAACGGCACTCATCAATACATCCACTTGCTCAAATGCTTTTTCAAAATCTTGTTTAATCAACGTGCGAACTGCCTGCGCTTTGCCATACCATGCATCATAATAGCCTGCGGAAAGCGCATACGTTCCCAGCATGATGCGGCGTTTGACTTCTGCGCCGAAGCCCGCGCCGCGTGTGGCTTTATACGTCTCAATCACGTCGCCTTTATCTATGCGTGCGCCAAAACGAATGCCATCATAGCGGGCAAGGTTGGCGCTTGCCTCTGAACAAGCAATGATATAGTACGTTGAAAGGCTGTATTCGCTGTGCGGCAAACTGATTTCGACAAGCTGCGCCCCGGCTTTTTCGTACCAAGCGATAGCATCGCGCACAGCTTTTTCCACTTCGGGTTGCATCCCCGCACCAAAATATTCTTTGGGAATGCCAATTTTTAGGCTCTTGACTTCGCCAGATAGTGTTGCCAAATAATCCGGCACTGGAACATTCATGCTGGTGGAATCCTGTGGGTCATAGCCTGCCATGACTTGTAACATACGGGCGGCATCTTCGACCGTGCGCGTCATGGGTCCCGCTTGGTCTAGCGATGAGCCAAACGCGACTAAGCCATAGCGTGAGACCCGCCCATACGAGGGCTTGATGCCGACGAGACCACAAAATGCCGCTGGCGTGCGAATGCTGCCCCCAGTGTCCGTTCCGGTAGCGCCCATCGCCATGCGGGCTGCCACAACCGCGCTGCTGCCGCCACTGCTGCCGCCCGGCACACGCTCCAAATTCCACGGATTGCGAGTGAGAAAATAGCCCGAATTTTCGGTGGAAGACCCCATCGCAAATTCATCCATGTTGACTTTGCCCAACATGACCATGCCCGCGTCATACAGCCGCTTGACAGATGTGGCATCAAAAACGGGTTTGTAGCCTTTGAGGATTTGTGAGCCGCAGGTAGTCTGAATCCCCTTGGTAGACAAAACATCTTTCATGGCTAAGGGAATGCCCAAGAGCGGTTTATCATCGCCAGCAGCACGGGCAGTATCGGCGGCATGTGCCGCTTCTAGAGCTTTTTCAGCAGTGACGGTGATATAAGCCTGCACCTGCGAATCGTGTTTGGCGATTTGGTCTATATGTGCCTGTGTGAGTTCTACCGATGAAATATCACGGTTTTTCAGCTTATCCAGTGCATCGCTGATGGTTAAATCCGTTAAGTGGGTCATAGAGTTTCTCAATGTGTGAAGGTGGATTATGCCGATATAATACAAAAATCACATTTTATCAGGTTTTCATCGACAACGTACACTCATGACATTTTCTCGGCAAGCCTTTTTTCTCTTTGTAATAACTACAGCCGTCTTTATCGCGGCGGTGATGGGCATCTATCAGTTGCTGACGTATCCCTATCCCGGACACAATGATTTTTTGTCGCGTTGGGAAGGCGCTCGCTCATATTGGCAGGATGGCTTGAATCCGTATGGTGATGAAGCCAGCTTAAATATCCAAATGGCAATTTACGGGCGTCCTGTCGTAGCAGGCGAAGACCCCGGTTATTTTGCGTATCCGTTTTATACAGCGGTACTGCTGCTGCCGTTAATGCCAACATCGTATGCGTGGGCATCGGCAGTGTGGATGGTACTCCTGGGATTTTGTTTGTTGGGGGCGCTACTGCTGCTGCTTAATCTTTTCCAATGGCGACCTGTGCCGTTGTTATTAGGCTTGCTGTTGTTGTGGGCATTGTTCTGGTATTTTGCGGCGCGTGGATTGATTTTAGGGCAACCGGGGCTGTTGGTGTATTTTCTGCAAGTGTTGGCAATTTGGGCATTAGCAAAGCAACATGACCGCACCGCCGGAATCGCTTTAGCCATTAGCACGCTTAAACCGCAAATGGGCTATCTGATAGTGCCATTCCTGTTGCTATGGGCATTACGAACCCGCCGCTGGCAATTGGTAGGGAGTTTTAGCATTACCTTTGGTATTTTGATGGGCGTATCGTTTGTGCTGCTGCCCACTTGGATGAACGATTGGCTGAATCAGTTGGCGTTGTATCCGTCCTATACCGCGTTGGGTAGTCCGGTGTGGATTCTGGCATATTCGCTGACGCCGGGCATTAATCCAGCAACAGGTGCATTGTTGGGCGATACGACCCTTGGCGGCATCTTTGAACTAGGCATGACCGGGGCATTGTATCTGTATCTGCTGTGGCTATGGGCTGGCGTACTAATCCAGAATAAATCAGAACGCCTGTTGTGGACAATCGTCATGACGCTGGTCATCACGCATTTGGTCGCGCCGCGCACTGCCACACCGCATTACGTGATTTTTACTATCCCCATCCTATTTTATCTGCGCGAACTGACGAAACCCAAGATTCGACGCGGCACAGTGTACGCGATGCTGCTTATTCTGGGGCTACTCATCGGGCAGTGGGCGCATTTTACGCTGACAGTAACTGCAAAATTTGAGCATCCGTCGGTTTATTTGCCTATGCCGTTTATCATTTTTTTCTTGATGTTTTTCACGCGGCAGTGGTGGTGGGGGCAAAACACGCGGTTTTGGACACGCCCATAGGGTTATATTTCATCCCGTATTTTTCCTGTATGCCATAATGCGAGGCAGGGGATGAGGTAAAAATCTTTGGTTTATGTCCAGATTGTAGTGTCGAGGTATGCCTCGACACTACGGAAAATCACTTGTTTTGAACTTGAGTAAATTTTTTGGGTGCTATCGTTTAGATGCTCACACCCACGCGATGAATGGCAAACCCGTTGTGATCCATGAACACTTCGGATTTGGTCAGGCGTCCGCTGGCGGTGGCAAGCACTTCGTCAAAGACCATCTGCCCGCCTTGTTCCATCGTAATTTCATCATGCAGAATGCCACTGACATCCAAATCTACCGTGTCTTTCATCGCCGCATATGAATTGCGATTGCCCGTGACTTTGATGGTGGGCATAATCGGATGGGAAATGGTATGCCCACCACCTGTGGAAAAGACCAAGACTTGTGCGCCACCTGCGGCAATACTGCTGATGGATTCGCCACCATGACCGGGTCCATACATCACATACAGACCGGATTTTTCGGCGGGGCGGTCACAAATTTCAAGATAGCCCACAATTGGCGCTTTGGTACCGGCTTTTTTGGTCGCTCCCATAGATTTTTCTTCGATGCTGCTCAAGCCGCCCACAATATTATCGCCGGTTGGTTGCGAACCGCGTATATCTTCGCCGCTGGCAAGAGCGCGGGCTTCCATGTGGGCAATACCTGCCAAAATTTTATCTTTGATTTCCTGCGTTTCGGCGCGTGCCATGAACCACGGCTCTGCGCCCATCCATTCGGTGGTTTCTGCCAAAATGGTGCGTCCACCTTCGCTAATAATCTTATCGGATGCCATGCCTGTTGCTACATTGCTGGATAAGCCCGAAGTTGTATCCGATGTGCCGCAGTTGACGCCGAATAACAATTTAGACAGTGGTACACTTTCACGGGGTTGGTTGCTCAGTTGGCGCGTAAAATCAGCGGCATAGCGCAGTGCCTTATCCATCGCGTTCACCATGCCACCATCATAACGAATATTGACGGTGGCAATCATTTTCCCGGTGGGGCTAATGTCATTGGCAATATCTTCGGCAGTACAACCTTCTTCACGGAAGTGGTCAATAATCACCACCGCGCCCACATTGGGGTTTGCGCCCGTGCCGGATAAAAATTTGCGTGTCATGCGTAAATCCGGGGCAACCTGCGTGCGCCCCAACGGATGCTCAATCGAGACTGAGCCGTAAATCATCTGCGACACATGGCGGCACAATGTATTGGCATACAGCGTGCCAGATAAAATCAACACCAGATTCCGCGCCCCTACCGTACCATCCGGGCGCACATAGCCAAGCCATTCGGTCATTTTTAGTTCTCCTGATATTCAATGATATGTTTTTATACATGTTGGTTGCTATCGGTTGTTAGCTTTTAGCTGTTGGCTTTTAGCTCTTAGTGCAAGTTCTGGTAAATTGCTTAAAATACCGACCTCACCCCCCAACCCCCTCTCCTGTAGGAGAGGGGGAGTCGCGGAAGGGCAGGGTCTACGCGCCCCTCTGCGCGGCAGGGGTGAGGTTGAAAACGCAAAAATCAAAATATTTATCAGAAAAGCACTTAGCCATCAATCAACACTTATTGCTTTTACTCGGAACTGTGGACTAGGGACTGCGACTCAGCACTTAGTCCTCAGCACTCAGCACTGTTTTAACTCACCGTCTCATTTTTCTGCACTTTATCGCCGCGCCCACGATTGCTCTCAATGTTATGGATATGCACATGGTCGCCAGCGGCAATATCCACTAAGGCGCTGCCGATGCTGAGACCATATTTATAAACCGTTTCGCCCTTGCCGATGGGTTTAATCGCCACTTTATGCCCGTATGGCACATCGCTGGTTGCCGTCACGCTCACATTGCTGATGCTGCCATGCGTATTGACGGTATCGCCTTTTTGAATCGGCTGAAACACATTCGTCCCGACGTTATCCATCGTTTCGACCACAAACACTTTTTTCATGCTATTTCGCTCCTGTGATATAAACCAACCACACAGCCCACGAAGAACAAAAAGCGAAAACCATTTCAGGATTTGATTTTTCTGAGAGGACGAGGTAATGCAATTTAATAAAAAATCAGGTTGTGTGTAGGGGCGACCCTACGTGGTTGCCCACCGGAGGAACGCACATAGGCGCTCCCCTACACATTGCCCAATTATTTTAGTTTCATTATCTCGCCCCTACTAAATTCTTGAAATAGCTTTATCGCTGTAGTTCCCCGTGCCTATGCGGTGAAAATTAAGCAAACTGCGGCAAATATTGGCTGAAAGATTGCAGCAAATCCTCTAGGATTGCCTTCGCCACATCAATATCGCCCACCATCGGGTCAAAAGTGAGTGCTTGTAACGCCAAGTGCCGATCGCCCTTCACGCACGCCTCCACCACCAGCGAGCTATATGCCAATTCGCGGCGGCATAATTCGGCAATGCCATCGGGCAACGCCGGGAACGATAACCCTTGTACCCCATATGCCGACATTAACCCCGGTACTTCGACAATGGCATCATTGGGCAAATTGGGGATATAGCCTTCATTGGGGATATTGAGTTGCTGATGAAAATATTGGCGATTGTAATGCAGCGCCCCGACCATTTCCGGGATACCTTCATCCAGCATTTGATGCCGCCACACATCGCGCAAATCATTAACATCTTTTTTGCCATCTACAATGGCATGTGCCAATTCCCAACGGGCAGCGCGGCGGCGGCGGTTGCCTTCCCAACTTTGCAATTTCAAATCAAATTTTTCCCACGGTTTGGTAACGGGATTCGCTACAAATGGCAAAAATTCGCACATGTGGCTGTCGCCAGCGGTGGGCATCATGCCATAGGTGTCAAACACCACCCGGCTGAGAGGTTCAAAATCTTTGCGATAGTGCTTCAGCCACTTATCGCGCAGTTCCGGGTACAAATCTTCGCCCGTATTTTTATCCCGAATATCATACACCCACGAAAAATGATTAATCCCGGCAGCTTTAATATCCAAATTTTTAACTGCTGCCCGCGCCACCGGAATAAAACTGGGCATGTTATCCGCGTCGGTATGCACATGGAAATGTTCTGGGACTTCGATGCCAAAGCGGTCAGATAACACCGCGCCTGCCATCGCATAGCCCCACAACAATTGATGGCACAACCCGATAATCTTGATATTGGTATAGCGATGCACGCCCGTCGTCAAGCGAATCAACGGATTCACCAGATTCAGATACCAAGCCTTCGGGCAAAGTTCTTCCATATCGCGGGCAATATCCAACAAGACCGGCAAATTACGCGCCGTGTGCGAGAATGCGCCGGGTCCGCCATTTTCGGCATAGGGTTGGCGGACACCGTGCTTCAGCGGAATTTGCCAATCCATTTCCCACACGGTTTCGCGCTGTCCCACCTGAATCGAGACAATCACAAAATCCGCATCAGGCAGCAAATCGCGCCGATTGGTAGAGCTAGAAATGGTGGCTTCCGTCCCCCAATTTTCGTTCATCAGGTTGGCAAGGCGCGTCATCGTTTCCAAGCCTTGTTCATCAATATCACACAAAGCAATATGAGCGCCGCGCAACTGTTGGCTTTGCATCATCGTCGAGAGCGCCCCTAATCCAAAAATGGCGCTGCCCGCACCGATGATGACAATTTTGGGCGGTTTAATCGTTGTTGCTTGTATCGGCTTTAATTCCGAATCAACAGCGGTTTGCATAGGGTTATCGTTCTTTCTGGTTATCGAAACTTTGTGATTGGGTTTCAGCTATTAGCACTTTCAGAAAATATGTTTTTCCGTAGGGACACGGCATGCCGTGTCCCTACAAATACGGACTTTTCACGCAATCTGTATGAGTTTTGAACTTTTTACTTTGTCCTCAGTACTCAGCCCTCATCCCCCGCCCCCTTCTCCCAAAGGAGAAGGGGAGATAAGAACCAACGTGGTGGTTAAAGTCCCTCTCCTACGGGAGAGGGATTTAGGGTGAGGGCTAACTTTGCACTTTCATCTTTTAACTTTTAACTGCCTTACTCATATTGCGTCTTATCCCAAAAGCCCTTAAATTTGCCCAAGCCCATCTCGGTATAAGGATTATCAAAGGCTTCTTTGTAGACAGAATGACCACAGGTAACAATATCTGCGCCTGCCACCGCTGCATCCACAATTTGCCGCCCATTGCGGACTGCTGCGACCAAAATTTCCGTCTCATAACCGTAGTTATCACGGATGCTAACCATTTCTTCAATGAAGGTGCGCGAATCTTCGCTGTTGGTTTCTTTCCAGCCAATGAACGGCGAAATATAATACGCGCCCATTCGCATCGCATGTAACGCCTGAATCGGCGAGAAGCACAATGTCATATTCACGCGGATACCTTCGCTGGAAAGAACATGGCAAGCGCGATAACCATCTTCGGTGCAGGGCATTTTGATGACAAAGTTGGGCGACATCGGCGCGAGTTTTTTGCCTTCTGCCACAATCGCTTTGTAATCGTTATGGCTGTGCGGATTGGTTTGCACCGAAACTGTTTTCTCATCATCATATTGGGCGACGAGCTTGCCAATTTCTTGGACGACACTCAAAAATGGCTTGCCGGATGCTTGCACATGACGCGGATTCGTCGTGACCCCATCAATATCCCACATTTCTAGCGCATAGTGAATTTCTTCTACAATGGCGCTATCCAGAAAAAATTTCATGTGTTTTCCCTTCGTCATATTCAATATATTCAATCAGGTTGTCAACAGGGTGCAGTTCATTCGTAAGCAAGACTCGTATTCATGATTACAGCCGCAGCACCGGCAGTTTAAACAAGCGTGCCAAGACCAAAAGGGCTTCCACATAATCGCCATAAACGAGCGAGAGATGATGTTCCAAGCCTTCGCGCAGCATGGTATCCATAACGGCAGCAGCCCCGTTATCAAACCGCACTGTGCCGCAAGTACCAGTAAATGCTGCGGGCGCTTTCAGCATTTCGCCGCTGCCAATCACCAAGCGAAATTCGCCCGTAGCTTCGCTGAGGCGTGCCAGCGTGATACGCCCCGGTTTTAACGGAAATTGCATCAATAACGGTAGTTTGCGATTAGAATGAATCGTGGCTTCGGGTACAGAATCGGGGTCTGCCATCGAAAGCGGTGCCAGCCCACAATGCCACAATACCGCCGTATTATCGTCCACATCAAACGAAACAATATCGCTGCCAAAAGCAGGTTCGCCACTGAGGTGCTGTAACATCAACTGCGTCAGCGTGCCATTGACATCTGCCTCGCAGCTAGTAGGTGTTTTGCTATTGCTCAATAGTGACATCGCGCCACATGCCGCGCAGCCTGTTTCTGTAAAAAATTCAGGCCAGCAGCGCACCGCCAAACCGGATAATTTTTCTTGTTGTGCCATATCGCGCATGGCAACATAGGCGCTTAAAGTGCCACGAGTCGCAGTCGCATCCATCGTATCCACGCCTGCCACTTGCGCTTTCACGCTCGCTAACGCGGCATCCACTGCTGTCGGGTCAGCAGCACGGGCATTTTCAAACACCGTGTTGAGAGCAACTTGCACCACTTCCACGCCAAATTGATTTTTTAGCCCGGCATGATTCACCAAGCAGGTATCAAATCCGGCTGGATTTTCACCAATGCGCCCGATGCGCGTGCCAGCTAATAATTTCTGGGTTTGGGCGGCGCGGGCAATAGTACGAATTTTGGCGATAGCAGTGGCATCATCCGGTGGAGCATAGACATATTCATAGGTGAAACCAGCGCGGGTTAAGCCGTGTCCGGCGAGATTGATGCCGCAAAACGAATTTAAACGCAGTCGCCCGCCCACACGGTCTTCAGGAATTGCCCACAACACCAACGGAATATTGATTTCTCGCACGAGATGTACCGCCATCGTGCTATCCGCGAAAGAGGCTTGCACGAGCAGCAGCACATCGGGCGTATTTTCCCGCAGATGGTCAATCACCGGGGTCATAGTATCCAGCGACATCAATAAATCAGGCGTGCCTATCACCTCAAATCCGGCAGCTTGCAATTGTTGATGCGCCGTCTGGCTCATCTGCTCTGCCAATGGCACATCAAATGTTGGGCGGGCAATCGGCACAAAGCCAATGCGAAGAGTGGGCATAAAAAACCTTTCAAAAATTTATGTTATCGTCGCTTGGGGACGATAGAAAAATGCTTCCAGTGCCAGTGCTGCCGCACCAATCATGCCAGCATCATCGCCAAAATCTGTAACTTTAAAACGCACTTGCTCACCCAAGCGGGCGAAGGCGCGTTGCCGCACGGTAGCTTCTATCACGGGCAGCAGCAAACTTTTTTCGCGCCGGAAGATACCGCCTAGCACAATCAATTCTGGGTTAAAAATATTGACCAAATTCGCTATGGCAATCCCCATGTACCGAGCGCGGTTTTCTAATTGTTCGCGCACGATTTTTCTGGATTGCGCCAGAATAAATACCCGGTCTAAGGGGCTAAGTTGCCCGCTGGGGAGTTGGCTTTTTAAGTCAGGATGCTCGTGGATAAGGGTGTCAATGAGCCGCAAAATTGCGGGTTCGGAAATGAGCGTTTCTAGACAGCCCGTATTCCCGCAATGGCATGTTTCCCCGCCATCCGGCAAAATCGTCGTATGTCCAATTTCCCCGGCACCAGCAGCAGCGCCACGATACAACTCGCCGTTGACGACTAAGCCAGCACCCACCCCGGTTCTGGCATAGATAAATGCCATTGCCCGCGCCTGTTTGCCAACGCCGAACAAGGTTTCGGCTAATGCCATTGCCCGCACATTGTTATCTACTGCCACAGGCAAATTCAGGCGTTGCATCAGATACTCCCGGATAGGGACATTGTGCCATCCGGCAAGATTAGGGGCAATCACATTCACCCCGGTGGAGGTATCCACCAAGCCGGATGCCGCGACCCCTACGCCAATCAGTTGTGAAAGATTCAATGTGGGCAGCGTCGTTCGGAAAACTTCAACTGCGCGGTCTAGCACTTGTTCGGGCGGTGCATCTAAGGCATGGTCAAACTGCCAAGATTTAATTTTTTGCGCGAAAAGATTCGCTAAGATGAGGTAGACTCTGCCGACATCAATATGAATGCCCATAACATAGCGAGCATCCGTAACAATATGCAGCGCCTTTTGCGGACGCCCCACATTGGTTTGTCCATTGGTTTTGATGATACCTTCTTCAATCACCAAACCCGTTTGAATGAGTTCGCCGACCAGATTGGTGATGGTGGCAGTGGAAATACCTAATGTTTGCGCCAAATGCACCCGCGAGATGCCATCCTGATACAACAACGTCCGCAAAATCGCACTGATGTTATGCGATTTCATGTCGCTGCTGCTGGTGCCACTGGTGATAGGTTGCATAAACGGGTATCACTAACTGGAGACTGAATTAATTAAACAAATAAATTAAATAATTCTCTTGTGAGTATAACGAGGTTTGGCGAGAAATGCAAGCAATGAATTTGAGGAAAATAATCAACTAGCGGCTAACCATAGGGCGCGATATGCCGCGCCCCGAAACACCCTCTAGCCGTTTTGTGCAGCTTCCACTTTGGGCAGAATATGGGTAGCAACATCAGCATCGTTGGTGGGCATTGGCACGCCGTCAAACAAGTGCCAATGTTCAAAATGTTCCACCCAACCACCAGCGGACACTGGCGCTAAGGGTCCTAGTGTTTCCACTTCCAACATGACCTTGTTGGTGAATATCTCTACAGATACGCCTTTATCGGGATAAATGGCTTGCTGATTGGGATAATAGCGTTTGACGAATAAGTGATTGTGCCGCGCATATGCCGTCCAACCTTGCTGAACATACGCGCCGACTTTTTGCGGCACTGTGGCGTTAATATCTTGCCGCAGCAAGATATATTGGTCGCCCCATGTCCAGCGTGGGTCTGCCATGTTGGTATATGCCCAGAATGCCAGATTACCCACGGGCTGCAAAAAGTCTTCGTGCGAGCCTTTCATGGGCTGCGGGATAATGCCCACGCCACCTGCTGCCATCACGCTTATTGCCCACGGTGCCAATTCGACTGCCCAAGCATTTTGATTACGCAGCCGATGTAAAATATTGACCTGTGAACCACTGTCTGCCAGCGTAATTTCCATCTCTTTTTGGATGCCACTGATGCTCTCGGTGGCTTGGGTGACGATGATACCATTATAAATCTCGCCAACACCTACGATGTCATTATCTGGTGCATAGGTGCGGGGACGTTGTTCTGGGGCGTGCCACAAGCGATGCCCGCCATAATTCACCCAGTCTTCGCCGCCCGTTTTGCCCAACAAATGCGGCGCTTCGTAAAATTCGTTATCGCCGCCGATAAACCCATAGCGGATAATGCGGGGACCCACATCGGCAGTCACAAGCAATTCTACGGTGTCATTGCTGACGCGATAGACATTTGACCAACCGCCGTAACTGATTTTTTCAACGGATACCATATTTGGCTCTTTCGGTAGAGGGGATCAATAAACGCGGTTCATATTTTACACCACACGCCGCCCGGTGAGTTCCTGCAAAATTTTCATCAACGACATCAAACTGGCTAAGTTATGCACGGGCAAAAATTCATCCACATACGGCAGCATCGCCAAAGCACCGCGCGTTAAGGGTTCGTAGGCGTCCGAACCCAATAACGGATTCAGCCACACGAAACGATAACATTGGCGTTTGAGGTGCAGCATCTCTTTTCGTAGGGTTTCTGGGTCGCCTCTATCCCAACCATCGCTGATGAGCAGGACAATCGCACCGCGCCCCAACACGCGCCGCGCCCATTGATAATTAAAGGCGTGCAGCGATGCGCCCGTATTCGTTCCCGCACCCCAATGTCGCACCGTCGTTCCCACGTCACGCAGCGCAATATCTACCGAAGTATGGCGAATCGGATGGGTGATGCGCGTGAGATGCGTGCTGAACACAAACGATTCGACTTGGTACAGCGAGTTTGCTAGTGTGTGCATAAAATGCAGCAGCACGCGGGTATAACGTTCCATACTGCCGCTGATGTCGCTGATGAGGACAATCGGACGTGGTTTTTGTTTGTGAAGGCGGGTTGGCAAATAGACCATTTCGCCAGCGTGGCGCAGCGCATGACGAAATGAGCGCCGCATATCCAGTGTTTGCCCTTTGCCCGCTTTATAGCGCCGCGATTGCCGGAAACTGATGGCACGCGGCAGCATGGCAATCATGGTGTGTGCTTGTGCCAATTCTTCGGCAGTCATCTCGGAAAAATCTTTATAGCGCAAAATCTCTTGTTGGCTATAGGTGGGAACAATGGCAATCAGGTTGGGGTCTATGGGTGGCTTGGTGGCATCATCGTGGGCATCGTCTGGGCTGGAATCAGCAGAGGGCAAAAATTGGGTTTTGCGCTTGTTGCGTTCTTCGCCCAATGAAAACAGATTCAGCGTGGTCATGCCATCGGCGGGTTTTTGCCAGAATAATTTGAAGGCTTCATCAAACAATGCCAAATCTTTTTTCTGCGTCACGAGCAGCGATTGCATAGCAAAATACACATCGTTCTTGCGCCCCAAATTCACATATTCGATTGCCTGCGCTACCTCTGCCATGCGATTGGGCGTGACATCCATGCCCAAAATGCGGCACACACGCCCAAACAAGAGCAGATTGTGCAGCAAATTTCCGCCATGATACGGTTCATCTTCGGGAATATATAGGCGTTGATTCGGAATCGTTTCGGGCATGGTAGATGGCTTTTGGCTCTTAGCTTTTGGCTTTTAAAAATAGTTCATCACAGTGAAGATTTTAACCGCAAAGTCGCCAAGAGCGCAAAGAAAAAAATATTACCACTGAAGGCGCAGCGGGACAGAAGGGCAGATCGAAGACTTGAAAAAAAGCCAGAGTGGAGATTTTGAGCTACTCTTTATGGACGAAAGCGGTTGCAATTTGAACTACCCTGTATGTAACATGTGGATGAAAAGCGGTGAGAAGAAACGCTTGAGGGTTCATGGCAAAAGTCGGGTATACACCGCATTGGTGGGGAATGAATTGAAGTAGTGAACATAAATATAATTCAAAACGATTTTTACTATTATTACTGTTTAGATTTTTCTAAAAACTTATGTGACTCTATAGTAAGTGCTGTACTAATCCCAGATTGAAAATAGAACGCTTGCATTGGACGATAGCGGAGAATATTGATTGGTGTTGATGTCTGGACAACAGGTAGCGATGCATTTTCACCCGATACTGCCACAATAGATACCCACCCGATATTCGTCCCTTCGTCTAATATAACACGCAACCAATTTCCAGTTTCATCTCGCCCATCTACTAATAATTTTTGTTCTCGTGGTACTAATCTGAAAACAGAAAATCCTAATCCGGGTCCGGTGCGAATATTGGTAGTATCTAAAGCAACCACTTCTATTTTAGTAATATCGCTTCTTTGCTGCCCCTGCTGATTCTCAATAGTCACATCGCCAAAAATAAGCATGGTTACATTTTGCCCCGGCAACGTATCAGGTAGATTTGCCTGCACCTGCATCAACGCCACCCCCCATTCATCTGGGGTCGCCATTGCGCTTAAATTCAATGTTTGAATATCCGCAATCCCAACTCTATCGCCCGGCGAATCAAATTCTAAATCAGCACCTGCATTCAGCACTGCCTCCACTCGCAAATTGCCATAACAGGCTTGGTTACGTTCCGTTGTGGAGCAAACTTCATCCGTATATTCTAATGCAGTTTGCACCAGTGCCGGGCAAACATCATCTTGTGCTAGCAAGGTTATCGTCAGACTCAAGAGCAATATCAGTAAGCACAGAAGAAAAAAGCAGTTTTTTGACATGTTAGGCTTCTCCTGATTGCACTAATGCTTGTAATTCCCGCCGCCAATCATCCAGTGTGGTTTCAATATGTTGGCGTTGAGCATCGGTCAAGGTAGTCGGAAATGGCAAATCGTCGGTTGTATAACGATTTTCATCCAAGATTTGGCGGGCAATTCGCAGTGATTGATATGCCTGTTCATAGGCAGCATGCACCTCAATCGCAATCACCGCCCGTCGCAGTGGTAGCGCCAAACGCGGCAGTGATTTTTCTAATGGGATACCGGTCAAACCCGGTGCTTCATCAGGCAAGTAAATCAAGGCATGATATGAAAATAAAGTTGCTTCCCGCGCTGATAACAAGCGGGTAAAGGAGCGCGTGAGGTCAATTTCGACGACATTCACTTGTTCTTGCAACAATCGTTCACGCCGCTGTTGATACCGCTGAATTTCAAGCGGGGAAATTTTATTGCGCGGTGAGACAATTTCCACCACGGTTACTAAACGCCCGTCCATATCGTGAATAAAGAGTCTATCTTGCCAGTCATCAATCGTCTCGATGCGGGTAATAGGTTCTGCCATCACGGCAGCAGCGGCTTCATAATAATTCCATTCGGTAGTGACAGCGGGTGCTGGCTCATGCTGGCGCTTCACAAAAATATCGGGTTCAGGTTTGCTTTCCCCAATCAACAAACTGGTTTCGCGCCCAGCAACATAGCCCATTTGCTCCAGTGTATTTTGCATTTGGTCAATCAGATTGCCAATCATGTTATTGTGAATCTGCTGAAAATAACGCGCCTGTTCTGCCCAAGGGTCGATCCGCCCCGGAAAAGCACCGCGTTTTAAAAGTTCAAGATAGGCTTTAGAAAAAGGCTGTGACATGCGGTTATCCTTTAAAACTTCCGCAACTTTTTCACGAAAATAACGGACTGTGGCTGGCTAACAACTCACTTTATTTGTAACTACTCAGCCCTCATTCCCCGCCCCCTTCTTCCAAAGGAGAAGGGGAGATAAGAACCAACGTGGTGGTTAAAGTCCCTCTCCTACGGGAGGCGAACCTTGCGACAACGCTTCGGGATGAAGCCCCGTCGAAAGGTGGGCTAGGGTGAGGGCTAAAGGCAACCTGAGTAGTTACCTTTATTTTAGCACAGGACACTCATGCTGGATGTTGGGTATGGGGTTGGCATATAGGTAAAGATTCAAATCCTGAAAAGTCTTTTTTTCGATGAAAGTATACTGGGTCGCTAGCCAGTCAAACTGCTGCTGCAAATCAAGAATACCTGCGGCAGCGGCTTCTCTTTCGGCACGTTCATATACGACGAACCAAATGCGGTTGCCAGCACGGACGGCAGTTTGTAAACATGGTTCTGCCAAGATGCCCAGAGCTTGCTGCGTCGGCAATGCCAGCGTGTCATTCGGGCTGCCCGGAATATCACCGATGTATCGCTGCGGCAAAGTGCGGTCATGATAAATCCCCGGCAGCATGGAAAGTTTATTATGATGCACGATGACATCGCCACTTTGCCAATTTTCGCGCACCGTTGCCAATAAATCGGTGATGGGTGAATACGGGAAGGTTGCCAGCGTATATTGTTCGCGCAAGCCAATAGCGACCAACAGCACCACAATCAACGTCATAAAAGCGCGAATTGGGCGGGGTAAACCGCTGCGCGTGAAAAACCAGCCCAAAAAGACATACAACATCACCGCCGAAGCAATTAAGCCTCTATCCAAATACACAGGCTGCACTTGCGAAACCAACCACATCAAGCCGATGGGCGCAGCGAATAACCACAGCACGAAAGCCACATTCGGCATATCCGATGTGCTAGAACGACGGGGTTTGCTGGCGTAAATCGCCACTTGGACGAATGCCACTGCCAGCAAAAAAACAGCACATACTAGGGCGATGAGCGATAACGACGGCTTAATTTCGGCATTGGTGGTTAAAAATAGGTACAGCGTGACAATTGGTTTGTCTATGTCGGGCTGTGTGACCCAATAATACGCGCCCACTTTTTGCAACTGTGATGGAATATTCACCAACCACGGCGCATAAATCACTAGCGCCGTTATCGTCCCGATTGCCATGCCCAAAATAGCAGGGCGGCGGCGCGTGAAAACTGGCACGAGTCCAATGGCGACCAAATAAAATGCCGCCAATTGTTGGGTATACATAGCGAGTCCGGCGCAAATGCCAAACAGCAGCCAGTAGGGGATATTCAGTGCTAAGTGCTGAGTGCTGAGTGCTGAGTTAGCGATTAGCTGTTGGCTTTTAGCTGTTGGCAACGGGTCTTCGGCTGAAGAAAGGGCATTGTTTGTTTTTTGCTGAAATGGAGATTTCGTTGGTGATATGACATTTTCGGCGGCGGATGCGATATTTCGCACTCCTACATTTTGATCGTTATTGGCTGATGGCTGACCGCTGAGTGCTGATGGCTGATTTGCTTTCACGAATGCCCATGTTGCCAGCATGAGCAGCAGCGCCAACAGCGTATACATGCGCGTTTCTTGCGAATAGTGAATGTGATACGGCATGATGGCGACCAGCAGCGCCGCCGCTAATCCGGCACGATGACTAAACAATAGTTTGCTGAGGTGATACGCCACATAAACGCCAGCCACCCCTAGCAGTGTACTCCATAAGCGCACGGCAAAGACTGATTGCCCAAAAAATGCCATCCAAATATGCAGCGTCGTATAATACAAAAGAGGATGAATATCTGCCGCGCCGCCTGCAACCGGTGTTAGCGTGCCGTACAGCATGGCATCCAAGCCTTTTTCGGCAAATAACACCGCAAACGCCTCGTCGTACCATAAGCTGTGGTCAGCAATACTGATGAGCCGCAGTACCAACGCCAACAGCAGCATTAAGAGCAACGGCGATTGCCAAGGTTTACGCTGCTGAATCATCCAAAGTCCTTATTGTTGTTGATTTTAATCTGTGAATTAGGCAACAGTTTCGCCTAAATATGCCAAGATGATTTGTTCACGGGAGATAGACGCATTATGAATTAAAGCTTCACACAGCGTTTTTTCAGACGTGTCTTTTTCAATAATGATTTTATCATCTACTATCCGCACCATAACGACAACATCAAGCGTATGCAGTGAATCATGGGCAATATGGATGACGCCATAATGTTTTTGCCGATTGTCTATGAGGGAGTACATGCGTCCTTGTAATGAAATAGCATTATATTGTTCGACCTCACGCTCAACTAATTCCAGCAATTCAGCGTTTGTTTTCCATATTTGTGTTTGGATTAAAGCGGGGGCAACCATTGAACAATCTCCTCTTTTTCAACATCAAATACGATGAGTTTGATGTTTGCTTTCTCAATCATTTTTGAACCTATTGCTTGAAAAACACCCTCGTAAGCATGGAGTGGTATTGCAATATAAAGTTTATCTGCTAATTGATACGCTTCTAAAATATCTCGGTAAATTTCAAATTGCCCTATAGCTGTATAGAGTTGTTCTTGTTGCGAGCGATTTTCTGGAAAACATTTCACTTCGATAATTAAGACAATTTCTTCAGATGCAGATGATAATCTTCGTGCGACGACATCAATATAAAATTCATAACCTCTCAACTTGAGATATAGTGGTTTTGAATCAATCTTCCATTTCTCTTTTTGCAGAGCATGAATGAATTGTTGATGACAATTATCTAATCTTGGCATACAGGCACTCTTTATAGATGCAAATCATTATTACCCTGCGTCATCTAAACACCCTCTACCGTTTTTAATGCCGCTACAAAATCCCCTGCTGAAGCGAAACGCTCATCGGGTGTTTTTGCCAGTGCTTTCAGGACGGCTTTTGCCATCTCGCGCGGTATCTCCGGGTTGAGGTCGCGGGGGTCGGGTGCGGGTTGCTGCAAATGCGCGAATAACACTTGTCCGGCGCTGCCCTTAAACGGGCGTTCTCCCGTGAGCAGTTCATAGACGATGATGCCTAGCGCATACACATCAGCACGGTTATCCACATCTCGCGCTGCCATGATTTGTTCCGGTGCCATGTAATCTATTGTGCCGACTGCGCCGGTTCCGGTTAAGCGTGTGCCGCTGGCGTTGGTGCGGGCAATGCCAAAATCCATGACCACCGCTTGTAATAGTTCAGAATCGCCCCTCTCTGAGTTCGGGGAGGGGTGGTGCAGCATGATATTCGATGCCTTCAAATCCCGATGCACCATGCCTTGCGCGTGCAGATAATCCAACGCGGAGGCAATATCGCGCAGCCAATCGTTCAGTGCCTCATAATCACTTACCGCCCCACGCTTCACAACGGCGCTGAGTTCTTCTCCTTCGATATAGTCCATCGCCAGAAAATGCACCTCATCGCTGATGCCGCTGGCTTTCAGTTTGACGATGTTGGGATGATTCAAACGGGCAAGTGTCTGTGCCTCGCGCTCAAAGCGTTGGCGAAAATCACTTTGCTGTGCCAAATCCGGCAGCAATAATTTGATGGCAACCGTCTCGTTATTGCCGAAGCCTTTATAGACTTCGCCCATGCCGCCGCGCCCAAGCACGCCCAACGCTTCATAATCACCAAACACTTTACCCGTGAACGCGCCCGGATTTTTGATGTCGGGTTTTTTCTGTGCGGCAGCCACTTCGTTCAAATCGTAGCGCAGCCGAAAAATACGGCGGTCAATTTGCCGTTGAATAAATCGCTGCGTGGGGTTGAAGGCAAAAATGGCGATGGGCGCAGCAATGAGCAAGGCAACCACGGGTTGCGTTTGCCCGATGAGCGTTTGAGTGAGAAACAACAGCGCAAAAAACAAAGCCGTAATCAAAACAGTTATCGCACCATACACCAGCGTGCGATTGATGATGAGGTCAATATCCCATAGGCGATAACGCAGCACCGCAAGCCCTACAGCAAGCGGAATCGCGGCAAAAACAAATAATGCAAATAATGCAAGAATGTTCTGAATATGAATGCCTATTGAAGGGGGTAAAAAAACGTAAACAGATATCCATGTTGTGAAAATTATGCCAGCCACCAGAAACGGTGGTACGAGCCATTTAATTTGCTGCCGTTGTATTCCAATAGCCCGTCTGTAACGATAAATAAAAGAGCCAATTCCTATCAGAAGCGACGGAAAAAAAACAATTGCTACCCAATTTGCCCAGATATCATACAGGGCATAGTTCACTAGCAAGACCATCCAAATGCCAAAAAATGGATAGCGCATCCAGCGTGGTGTGAAACGCATGTCGGGGAACAGATAGATAATAATCAATACATTAGCACTGAGGATACCGCGCCCTCGCAAAATAATTGATGGTAAAACATCTACTGACTGACTGGCATAACTTCCGGTTATAGCGGCTAAGAAAATAAACGAAAACAATACCGCAGTTCGTTCACCACGACTTAACCACATTAGCCCGATTGACAGCACTAAAGCCAAGATGCCTGTGAAGGTTGCTACTATCGTATATACCAAAAAATAAGTGCTGGCGTAACTTTGCATTTCGCTCTGAAAAGCAATATTTATCGAATTACCTGTTAAATTGGATGGAATCAAATATGCCACACTCACCAGTTGAAACAAGAGCAATGCCACCCATGCGACACGCAGTAATCCTAACGTTGTTGGTTGTTCAATGCGCGTGGTCGTCGTTCTCGCTGGCGTAGCAGGTGTAATGGGGCTGGCGCTCATGGGGTCTCCATCATCATGATAGCAGGTCGTGACTTTTCGCGGTGTGGCAAACGCTATTATGATATAGAACCCAGTTTGGGGCAAGAAAAATGGGGTGTGTTTAAAAAGGAAGTTAAAAGTTAAAAGTGGCAAGTTAAAAGTTGCCAGAAACCTCTGTTCAGATTGTGTGAAAAGTGCGTATTTGTAGGGACATGCCGTGTCCCTACGGAAGCACTTGTTTTGAGCTTGAGTGAAAATTAAATTCAGCAACCGTAGGGGAGCGCCGATGTGCGCTCCCGCCATTGGGCGACCACATCGGGTCGCCCCTACAAATTGCGCGATTATTTTATTGAATTGCATTAGTCTGAGGGCGTATCAGCAATTAAAAGCTAATCGCTGACTGCTGAAAGCTATCAGCTTACTCCTTCGTCACCCACTCAGCATCCGGTGTAATCGCATCCATTGGGCGCGGACCCGCATCGTCCAATTGTTCGCTGGCTTTGGACATCAGCGGCGTCACACTCATATCGTGGTCGCATAAAATCTGGCAGCTTAAGCGGAATTTGCCGACATTATTGCCGGCTTCTAACTTGATTTTTTCTGCCACCGTCATCTTATCCGGTTCGCCTGCTTCAAACGTGACGCGGCAGGTGGTACAGCGGGCATTGCCGCCACAGCGATGCAAAATATCCACACCCGCATCTTCTAGCGCCAAAATCAGGCGTTTATCGGCGGGGGCTTCAAAGGTTGTGCCATTGGTAACAGTGATGTGCGGCATGAGTATTCTCCTTGTGAAAATAGTGCTGAGTGCTAAGTTCTAGGTGCTGAGTCAAAAATACAAT
>JALHOR010000059.1 GCA_022842885.1 Anaerolineae bacterium | reverse complement strand
GCTCTTCCGATCTGCGTGGTATATTTTGACCCTAAAGTGGCAGTGGTCGTCTTCGTGTTGAACAATAATCAAGTCTTATTAGTTCAGCGCGGCATGGATCCCGGCAAAGGCTTATGGGCGCTTCCAGCAGGTTTTGTAGAGGCAGATGAAGCCCCCGCCGATGCCGCTGTGCGCGAAACATTAGAAGAAACCGGACTTGAAGTGCAAGTCACGCATTTGCTGGATGTCTACCCTAAGCGCGATAACGGCTTGGCAAATATCGTCATCGCTTATGCCGCGCACCTCACGGGCGGCACACTAGCGGCGGCAGATGATGCCGAACAAGCCGAATGGTTCAGCAAAGAGGCTATCCCCCCATTGGCGTTTTATCCCTCCAAGACGCTCATTGCCCGCTGGCAGCGCGGCGAATTGGAGGATTTGGCAGCGTTCTCCAAAAGTGATACCCAATAGATGAGCAATCGTTTAAAAATGCCCTTTTTTCTATCCCACACGTCATATCTGCGATTATGATTGCGTCTCTATAGAGCGTACTATTTACACAGGAGACATCGTTATGCCCGCTAAAGGACAACAAGCCCCCGATTTTGAACTGCTGAACCAAGATGGCAACACCATAAAACTGAGCGATTTCCGTGGTAAAAAAGTGCTGCTCTTTGCGTATCCCGCCGCAGGGACACCCGGTTGCACCACCCAAGCCTGTGGTTTCCGCGATGCCTTCCCGCAGATTGAAGCGGGCAATACCGTCGTTTTAGGCATCAGCCCGGATACCCCCAAAGACCAGTTGAAATGGAAACAAGCCGAAAATTTGCCGTATGATTTGCTGGCAGACGAAGACCATGCCGTGATGGAAGCGTGGGGCGCATGGGGCGAAAAATCGATGTTCGGTAAAAAATATATGGGGGTCATTCGCTCCCATTGGCTCATTGATGAAAACGGCGTCGTCATAGATGAACGCCTCAATATCAGCCCCAAAGACAGCATTGCCGAAGCGTTAAAGACGATTGGGTAGTCGCAATTCCCCGCATGAAAAAGCAACAGGATTAGGGCATTTAGTCATAAGTCCCTAGTCCTTAGTCCCTACAACCTCTGATAACCGATAAACTGAAATATTTTTGCCTGCTTGACAAATCTCCAAAACCACTTTACTATATCAATAATTGATATACCAACTTCTGATATAGCTGCGCGGCGTTTATCCAGAGTTGAAAGGCAGTGGTATGGGACAAACAGCACAAGACCCAGAGGAGTTTTTACCCCTCACATCGGCGGAATTTCACCTAATGCTGGTTTTGGCAGATGGTGAAATGCACGGTTACGGCATGATGCAAGCCGTCAAAGAGACGACGCATGGCACGCTCAAAATCGGACCCGGTACGTTGTATACCACCATCAAGCGGCTGTTAGAGCGCGGTTGGCTAGTCGAATTAGACTTGCGCGAAGATGATGCTGGCGAGAGGCGGCGTTATTACAAGCTGAGTGGTTTTGGTGGGCGCGTCTTGCGGGCAGAAGCCACCCGCTTGGCACATTCTATTAGTACCGCCCGCCAACGTGGTTTGCTGCCGGAGGGCTTGTAATATGCCAAGCGAAAGGCATCTCGCCAAATGGATGACTCGTGTTTATGGGCTGCTGCTGTGGGCATACCCGGCAACATTTCGCCGCCGCTTTGGGGAAGACATGCGCCTCATTTTCCGTGATTTATGCCGCGATACGCTGGCAGAATCCGGCAAAGTTGGGTTGCTGCTGTTGGTTTTACATACGCTGCTGGATTTAACCACGTCCGCACTGCGAGAACAATTACTCGCCATCGGTTATTCAGGAGCTAATCAAATGGATACCAGCAAATTCGATAGTCAGGTCGTTTCAACGTTTGAGTTATTCACCAAGATGCTGCGTGCCGGGTACAGCGTCAAACAAGCGATGCAGTTTATCGCTGACCGTGCGCCCGAACCCACTGCCAGCTATCTTAAACAAATGGTTGCCGATTGGGATGGTGGCGCAGGGTTTGATACTGCGGCTACCAATCTGCAATCCAAATTGCAATCGCCGCACTTTGCGACATTTATCACGCTCATGCAGCGCCAACGCGAAGAAGGCGGCAATCTGGCAGATAAACTGGATGCCCTGCTGCCAGACATCAAAACTACCGTCGGGCGTGATGGCTGGTCAGCAGCTATTGATTTCAGCGATGACAGTGCCAGCAACAATTAGTTAGAGGATTTTGAGGTTTGGTACGCCAAGCCTCTTTTATGTCGGACTTTTACTCATTCGGCTTGCTTCCAATCCATCTCTGGTCGGATTTCGCCATGTTCATTAACAAAGTCTGGCATCGCACGCTGCAAGGCTTCGCCTGATAAGCTCTCAGCTTCTAAAGCATCAAAATTGATGCTGCCATCTGCTTGCATGAATGGGGCAAGGGTTTCGTCAAGAAGGCGTGAATCTTCTTCCTCCTCAGTTTCTGTCTTCGCTTGCTGCAATTCTTGAATCAAGCGGATGCGTTCTTCGGCAGTCAGTTGTTCGGCAAGGGTCATAATTTGCTGGAAAATGGGCGTCGCCATTGGGTATTATCCTTTGCGCTATTGTGCTTATTTCAAAAATCTATTTGGCAGGGGCGAGGCATGCCTCGCCCCTACAGAAGCCTATCACAAAATTTGATGCGTTCTACCTTCTACCACACACCGGGCAGCAGCCGATAGCGCGTGCGTTGGGCGAAGTCACTGTAACCGGGTAGCTCACGCTGCAACGTGGCATCTTCCAGCGAAGTCCGAATCACGAAGATGATGATGCTGGCAAATGCGGGCAACCAAACAGCGATGCCACCCAATGCCAATGCCGTGCCGATAAAACTGAGCAGCACGCCGCTATACCCCGGATGCCGCACAAATTGATAGGGTCCCGTGTCAATCACGCGATGCTCACGCTGCGTTTGAATGCGAACTGTGCCTTCAAAATGCCGATTGACCGCCATTGACCATGTTAATAAGGCATACCCCGCCAATATCAACAAATTTCCAAACAACATTAGCACCGTAGATTGATGCAGCGTCCAACCATAACGAAAATCCAGCCCGCCGACAAAAGGCAGCACCAGCGTCAAAATGCCATATAGGGTGAGTAGAATCCAATCCCATTGTTTTGTGCCGACCAAATCTTTGCCGCGTTTGCCACGCTGATTCAGCAATTCAGGATTGGCGCTCATCAAAACTAAACTCATGAACAGCCAGCCCACAAAGCCGCTGATACTGGCAATCCAGCCCCAGCCCCATTCAACTGTGCCAGCACCGAGAAAAATGAATGCACCCGTGATAAAACCCATGAACAAATGCCGCGCAATGGCGTTGTAACCGTATTTGTCCAGTTTGGGTTTGGGCGCTGCTGATGAGGTTATCGTGTGTGACATGGTATTTTACCTTTCGTTTAGTCCATTCCATGCCGATACACTTTGATTCTACGCCCGAAAATCACCCGTTTACCCCCCAGAAATGCGGGGTTACACCTCGTTTTCATCGTTCTTTTTGCGTTTGGTTTTTGGCGCGGCAAGGCGTTTCTTCTCAGCACGCTCCAATTTCTTGATGCTATCGGCGCTCGGTAAATCTTCGGGCATCGTTCCACCAAGTTCGGCAATTGCCCGCCGAACTACCACCCCGGCTTGATAATGCACTTCATTGGCAGCATTTTTACCCTGAACTTGGTCACGCCGCAGTTTATCTTCCGCCTGTGTGCTGCGAAAGAGATTAGCAGCAAGTTCTGTTGTTCCCATATGGTCAAGAATATGCTGACTTTTCTTCAGCCGCTTGCGTTTGTGAATCGCTTCAGCCGTCAAGCCATTGTATAAGCCGCGATAGCCATGATTCTGAAAAACGGCAAAGTCGAGTGCCGTGATAACACCGGCAGTTTTTGCGGCTGATGCTAAATCGGTATTTTGAACTTTGATGCGCTGACGAAGGAGAAGTCGCCGCTGATCTTCGGTAAGTTCAGCGATTGCTTGGGCATCTGAAATCTCCTGACGGCGGGTTTGAACGGCGAAGTAGGTCTGACCGAGTGCGACCACCTCTTTAGCTGGATCGGCATTTTGCACGATGAGATAGCAAGCATACCGTGATAAATGCATATCTTCGACTTCACGTTTCGCGTCCGAACCGATGGCGACCATTTTGCTGGCATCGGTAAAATGGTCGGCAGGATCATTGCCACTGTTCTCACAGGCGATCTGCGCCTTGAGTAGCACAGTCTTAAAGTTTTGCCATTTGGTGTATTCAAGAATAGGCATCAGGTCGCGTGCCGACCAAAATTCATAACCATCGGGGTCAACCTGCCGGATACGCTCAAAGGGCGATTCTGCTTGCGGTACATCAAAGTTGGTTAAGTCCATCACAATCACGCCTCCACATCTATCATCAAAACGCTGGTCTCAATATTATCCTTTTGGGTCAAAAATTGCAAACATTTGTCCTAAATATCACTCGCATAAATGTTCTTTTCGGGGTTCGCCAAATCGCGGCACTCTAAAACACAATCACATATCAAACACAAAGCGTAGGCAAAACGTAGCAAAAGCGTACTGTAGTTTCATTTACTGAGGCGCTAAATTTAACTTCAAGCATTCGAGACTCTATTTAGGATATAACTTATGAAGCGCCTCTTGGTTTTGTTTGTTTATCTTGGAATTATTACTATTATTCTGTGCTTCAGCACAACTACAAAAAATAATCACCATAAATTTTTCGAACCCATTACCAGCCAAAACATTAACCAAATAGAAAAGACTGCCACATTTGGGCGTGGTGAAATTTATGATATTGCTTGGTCGCCAAATGGCATCACGCTTGCTGTAGCAAGTTCAAGAGGTGTTTGGCTATACAGAACAGATGATTGGTCACTTGAACCTCGTTTACTGCCCGTAGATACATACGACGCAAAAGTAAAATTCAGCCCTGATGGTAAATGGTTAATTTTAATAGATATGCAAGGCAACCTTTCCCTTTGGGATGCTTCGACTTTCGAGCTAAAAAATCACATCCAATATAAAACACCAACAGAAAATAAGTTCTCCAACGGTATCGAGGATATAGTCTTTAGCGGTGATAGCAATTTTTTCGTCACTGTTATGGAAGATGATGCGATCAAGATGTGGGATACTGAGACCCAAACGATTAAAAATTTTTTTGATTTAGAACAATTTTCTGGGTTGGGTAATCCAATTGCATGGAGTCCTGATGGTCGTTACATAGCAACTTCGGGGCATGGCAAAACACTTATTTATGATCTCAAGCTAGGCGTTTACACTCACGAATTTGCGGTGACTTGGAACAATGATGTTGTATTTAGCCCGGATAGTAAATATTTGTTTGTTAATGGCTGTTCTAGCTACTGTGAAGGGATAACACCCCTAACTTACTATTCAATAGAATCAGGTGAAATAGAAGTTTTATCAGATATTGAATTGTATCATGTGATTGTTGATTTGCTGATAAGCCATGATGGGAAAACTCTTTTTGCAAGCGATGGGCATGGCAAAATTATCTCATGGAATACAGCAAACCTTCAAACCAAAATGGTTATTCACTACCCTACAAAAATTTCAGATGCTCAGCCAGGGCAGCTTGCCTTATCACCTGATGGTGAGTTTATCGCGGCAACTGACGATTCTGTTCATGTTTATCGAGTTGAAACAGGGCAACTGTTGCATAGCCTCACAGGTTTTTCAAGTTCTGCATACGATATTGCTCTCAGTCCTGATGGTAAAATACTGGCAAAACTTTATGATGTCATTAATCCCAACGCAACAAATTTTGAACAACAGTTACACGAAATTCAATTTTACGATACCCACACAGGCATATTGCAATCCACGATAGATTTTGCCAGTTATGGGGCAACATACGAAATGGAATTTAGTTCAGATGGGCAAAGAGTTGCAGTATTTGGCTTTGGTAAAATGATAAAAGTGTACGACGTACAAACAGGTGAGAAATTACATCAAATAGAGTTTGCAGATAGTCCGCGTGCAATAGCCTTTAGTCATAACGGTGTATGGCTGGCGGCTGCGCCATGTGAGGCAATGGATGAAATTGCTGGCTGTAGTGGTGATGGAGAAATTCACCTTATAGATGCTCTTACCTTTGAAACACTCCATATTCTGAGAGGTCACACACAATTTATTAGTGACCTTCTATTTACGTCTGATGATACTCGTTTAGTGTCTTATAGTTATGATAACACTTTAAGAATTTGGGATTTACAGACTCTTCAAGAAATTAAATCTATACATGCTCCTAATATTTCACGAGGTTCGCTTACTATATCGCCTATTGCACCCGTTGTTGCCTATGAATCATGTGATGTAGGTAGCAATGATCCTTACTGTAAATCAACTGAGGTTCATTTGATTGATCTCAATACCTATCAGACATTTTTCTTTGCCGATTGTGTGTATTGTGGATCTTTGACCTTTAGCCCTGACGGGTCGCTTTTGGGAAATTCCAATTTAATGTGGCACGTTAAAGACGGTCAGTTAATGGAGATGCCTGATAAATTTTACAAGAGGGATATTCTGTTTAATCCATCAAGCACTCACTTATACATACTTAATAGTACCTTTATTGAGCTATGGCAAGTTATAGGCAACTAAAACACAATCACCCCCCGCGCTACACTGCCGGAGAGCATCGCGGCGTAAGCCTCGTTAATCTGTTCCAGTGGGTATTCTTGCGTCACAAGTTCATCCAATTTGAGTTTGCCCGCTTTATACAATTCCAGAATCATCGGGAAATCGCGGCGCGGACTAACCGACCCATAATAACTACCCTTAATCGTTTTTTCTTGGCGCACGATGACCGCCCCCGGTAAGTTCGTTCCTGTTCCCATCGGGGATAAGCCAACTAACGTCAATGTTCCGCCTGGACGCACGGCAGCTAAGGCATCTTCCTGAATTTTCGGCACGCCAACAGACTCAAAGACATGCTCTGCCCCACGCCCGCCTGTTAAATCCAAAATTGTTTGGAGCGTATCATCATTTGCCAGCAGCGTATGGGTCGCGCCGAATTGTTGGGCAATAGGCATTTTGGCAGCACGCACATCAATCGCAATCACTTTTTCTGCGCCGCACAATGCCGCCCCTTGAATGATATTTAGTCCCACGCCACCCGCGCCATACACCACCACCGTATCACCGGGTTTGACGCCCGCTGTATAAAATGCCGCCCCAAAGCCCGTTGCCACCGCGCAACCGACTAATGCCGCTGCTTTTAACGGCACATCGGCGCGAATCGGGATGCAGCTTTGTTCCGGCACAACGCAATATTCAGCAAACGTCGCCAAGCCACAATAGTGATAGACCGGTTTGCCGCGCCAGCTTAAACGCGGTGTGCCATCCAGCATGACACCATTCCAAATCGGCGCAGTGAACGTTTCGCATAGATTCGGTTTGCCATGTAAACAATAAAAACAGGCGCCACAATCTGGCGTCCAACTCAGCGTAATCGCATCGCCCGGTTTAAAGCGCGTGACGCCCTTGCCGACTGCTTCTATAATGCCCGCGCCTTCATGCCCGGTCACGCACGGCATCGGATGTTTGGTGTCGCCCGTCGCCACATGCCAATCGCTATGGCACACGCCACTTGCCGCTAATTTAACCAGCACTTCACCTTCGCGCGGGTCAGCTAATTCAACAGTATCTACAATAAATTGCTTATTGGGTTCCAAAAGCAGCGCAGCTTTGATTTTCATAATTCAGTCCCGAAATTGTCCCAGAGTTTTATTTTTGTGTAGGACAAAATTGTACCCTGAAAATACTTATCAAACAGTTATTTGAATAAACCTAGTGGATTTGCTAAACTTTTAGCGTTTAAAATCTTTTAAAAAGGAACTTGCGATATGACTGATATGGTGAAAGAACAGCGTGCCACGGGCGCAGAACAAGTCTTATGGGATTTAAGTGTATTTTATTCTGGCATGGATGACCCGCAAATTGATGAAGATATGGCACACTTGGCGCAACGGGCAGATGATTTTGCCGCGCAGTATCGCGGAAAAATTGCTATGCTGAACGCCGCTGAACTGGCACAGGCATATCAGGCGTTAGAGGGGTTATATGCACTCGCTGGAAAATTCAGCAGCTTCGCCAGTTTGAATTTTAGCACGGCAACGAATGACCCACAGGTGGGCGCGTTCTCCCAAAAAGTGGATGAACACCTTTCACAAGTTCAGCAAACATTGGTGTTTCTGGGTTTAGAATGGAACGCACTGGCAGATGATGTCGCCGCAACTTTGTTAGCAGATCCGGCATTAAGCGCCTATCGCTATTATCTAGAAGCAGAACGCCGCAACAAGCCGTATCAATTGAGCGAACCGGAAGAAAAAATCCTCATCGAAAAAAGCGTCACCGGGAACGATGCTTGGACACGCTTTTTTACCCAACTCACCTCAGCAATGCGGTTCGATTTTGAAGGCGAAAAACTGAATCAATCGCGTATTCTTGTCAAGTTGCAAGACACAGACCGCGCCGTGCGCCAAAAAGCCGCTGATACGCTCACCGCTGGATTGCGCGAAAAATCAATGGAATTGACATATATTTTTAATGTGCTGGCAGCCGATAAAGCCGCCGATGACAAACTCCGCCGTTATCCGTCATGGGTATCGTCACGCAATCTGAGAAATAAAGCCTCCGATGCTGTAGTGGAAGCGTTAATCGAAACCGTGACGAGTAGTTATGACTCAGTAGCCCGCCATTATCGCATCAAGCGGGCGCTGTTGGGGTATGACGAATTGTTTGATTATGACCGGTATGCGCCACTAAATCTCAAAGAGAGCGATGAATTTTATACCTGGTCGCAAGCGCAGATGATGGTCACAGATGCCTATAACGCCTTTAGCCCGCGCATGGGCAATATTGCCGGGCGCTTCTTCAGCGACAATTGGATTCATGCGCCCGTGAGCGATGGCAAACGCGGCGGCGCTTTCGCCAGTTATGGCACTCGCGCGACGCATCCCTTTGTGTTCGTCAATTATTTGGGTAAAGTGAAAGATGTGATGACGCTGGCGCACGAATTGGGGCATGGTATTCACATGTACCTCGCCAACGAAGTCCAAAATGAATTTTATCGCCATACACCCCTCACCACCGCCGAGATGGCGTCCACCTTTGGCGAAATGGTCGTTTTCCAAAATTTGATGCGGCAAGAACCGGATAAAGAAATTCGGTTGGGTATGTTGGCGCAAAAACTTGAAGGTATCTTCGCCACCGTATTTCGGCAAATCAGCATGAATCGCTTTGAAAACGCCATGCATACAGCCCGCCGCAGCGAAGGCGAATTGACTACCGAACAATTCAGCGAGTTATGGATAAATTCGCAGCGGGCAATGTTTGGTGATAGTGTGACGCTGCGCGATGAATATAAACTCTGGTGGAGTTATGTGCCGCACTTTTTGCACACGCCCGGTTACGTTTATGCGTATTCGTTTGGTGAACTGCTCGTCTTGGCGTTGTATACACAATTCCAGCAGGAAGGCAGCAGCTTTGTTCCCAAATATGAATCATTGTTAGCCGCCGGAGATAGCGATTATCCCGAAAATTTGTTAGCAAAAGTGGGCATTAACCTCAGTGACCCCGGCTTCTGGCAGCAAGGCATTGCTGTGATTCAGGCACTCATTGATGAAGAAGAAGCATTGGCGAAAGAACTGTATTCAGCGAAGTTCTAAAAATTACACTCAAGTTCAAAACGAGACATTTTCCGTAGGGACACGGCATGCCGTGTCCCTACAAATACGCACTTTTCACGCGATCTGCACATGAGCCAAAATCATCAGCGTCGGCAATACGCCCTTTTTGTTGGATTTTTCTCCGCACGCACATCCAATGTTCACGAAACCAACGTATCATAATGAGCATAACCTCATCCCAAATTGGACAATAATCGCATGATGCAACGCGCCGCCACACTTTTGCTGATGCTGTTTTTTACCATCTTGTTGCAAGCCCAATCTAACACCCCAATCACTACACCGGATAGCAGTCTTTATCGTGGGGATGCTACCAATTCTGGCGTTTACGAATCGCCTGCGCTCCTAACGTTGCCCGAAATCCGCTGGCAATTTGATATTCCGCGTCCGGTTCGCACAACGCCCGCTGTCGCCAATGGTTTGGTCTATACAGGCAGCGAAAATGGCACCCTCTATGCTATAGATGTCAACACTGGCGAACTCGTATGGCAAAAAGAAATCGGCAAAACTATCGTCTCATCGCCCGCAGTGGTGGATGATGTCGTCTATTTTGGCGGCGGCGATGGTATTTTTTACGCGCTAAAGGCATTGGATGGTAGCGAAGTTTGGCAATATAAAACCAACGCTGGCATTTTTGCATCGCCCGTTGTCGTTAATGCGGTGGTCTACATTGGCAGCACCGATAGCAACGTGTATGCGTTGAACGCGCTGGATGGCAGCCTGCTATGGCAGTTTGATACGGAAGAGGCTATCTGGTCATCGGCAGCAGTGGTGGACGATGTTGTTTATATCGGCAGCCGCAGCCATGATATTTTTGCGCTGAACGCGACAAATGGCACGGAAATTTGGCGTTTTGAAACAGATGGGCGCGTGGATGCTTCGCCTGCAGTCCAAGATGGCATGGTGTATATCGGCAGCCGCGATGGTGTTTTTTATGCGTTAGATGCCGCTGATGGCACAGTGATTTGGCAATATGATTTTGAGAGCGAAATTTATGCGTCGGCGGCGGTTACACAAGACAGTGTGTTGGTATTCAGTTTAGCGGGCAAATTGGTAGCGTTTGAGCGCGAATCCGGCGAAGTGCGCTGGACATACGCACTTGGTAGCCCGGCTTATTCGTCGCCCTCTATCACGGGCGATGTGGTTTATGCCCAAAGCGAAACAGGTGGCTTGCTGCACGCCCTTTCGCTCACCGATGGCAGCGAATTATGGTCTATCCGCACTGGCTACGAAGGGGATTGGCGCTCGTCTGCCCCAGTGATTGTGGATGGTGTTTTGTTTATCGGCAGCAATGACCAAGGTGTTTTGGCGCTGCAAACCCGCTAAAATGACGCCGATTTTGTAAGGATTATTTTACGAATGTTACAATCTTGTTATAAGTGGACATATTTTTGGTGAGAGGTATGTTTAATTTTTGTGATGTTGTTTATAATTATTTTATCTTTCAGATACTTAGTACGAGACAGTTGCGCGGAGGCTCTTGATGTACGAGCCACAAATTATGATTATTGAAGACGAAAAGCCACTGTTAAGTCTTTATCGTTTTCTCTTAGAAAAACAAGGCTATAATGTTATTACAGCCGCTGATGGACGAGAAGCTCTGCATATATTAGCAGAGCATACCCCCTATCTTATCTTCTTGGATGTGCGTTTACCCTATATAAGTGGCTTACACATCTTAGCTTACATTCGTACCCAAGCTCGTTTTGAGCAAACGCGGGTCATTGTAAATAGCTGCCAAAAAGAGTACCAGCATGAGCCGTATGTGGATGAATTTATCCTGAAACCCCTGCTGCCACAGACTGTTAAAACGATTGCCAGCGAGACTTTCGCCCAAACGCGCTTATAAACCATTGTGCTGATTAGTAGGTTTCCCAGACAGCTTCACCTTTTAAGATGCGGCGCAACTGACGCGGAAAACGCATCCGGCTGATGGGCTTGCCAATATAGGCATCGAAACCGGCTTCTTTGCATTTCGGAATTTCGGTATCAGCATCCTGCGCGGTCACAGCCACCACTGTAACGGACTTCATTTTGCTATCCGCCCGAATCAGTTTCAGAATTTCGTAGCCTGTGGTACGCGGCAAATTCAAATCCAAAAAGATAATATCGGGTGGTGGTTGCATGGCATGTGCCATCGTGACCACATCTTCACCCGTCGTATTGATATAGGCTTTAATGCCCAGATAGCGCATCATCACACCGATAATCGCCATCCCACCAGCGTCATCTTCGACCACCAGCGCATTTAATTTAGAAAGGTCAACATCCTGACTCATAGCTTCTGTCCCCGCGTTTTCCATGGGAGGGTTGTTATTCTATCATTGTACACGATTTATTTTGAACTGGATGACAAAATCGCTAGAATTTGGGTATCGGTTTTTCGTGATTCAATGGTGTCATCCGCTTTGGCATAGGGTAGCACAAACCAGAAGGTACTGCCTTTTTCCGCGATGGAGTCCACCAAGATTTCGCCGCCGTGCTGCCGCACCAAATATTGCGAAATCGGCAGTCCCAGCCCCGTACCTTCGATATTATGTTCTTTTGCCTGCCGCGTGCGCTCAAATGCTGCGAACAATTTGGGCATTTCTTCGGACGGAATGCCCATGCCCGTGTCGGTCACACTAAAACGCACGCCCGTTTCTTCGCGGGTGACGCGCAGTAAAATCGTGCCTTTGTCGGTAAATTTGACGGCGTTGCTCAATAAATTGGTCAACACTTGGCGCATCCGGCGCACATCCATAAATAATTCCGGGATGCCTTCGTCAATATCTGCCACAAATTCGACATCATCACTGCGCGGTTCCAGTTTTTCTAAGAGCGATTGGGTGTTATCAATCACATCTTCCAACATGGTATAGACATCGGCGGGTTGTTTAAACAACTGCATCTCGCCAGCATCAATCTTGCTCACATCCAGCAAATCGTTAATGAGATAAAGCAAATGTTCGGCGCTGCGAACGGTTTGGTTCAGGCGCGTGGTTTGTTCTTCTGTGACGGCTCCAAATGCACCAATTCGCATAAAATCCATATTGTTGATGATAAGGTTTAGCGGCGTCCGTAGTTCGTGGGTGACGCTAGCAAGGAAGCGCGTCTTGACCTGATTCGCCCGTTCTGCTTCAAAAACAGCTTCATTAAGCTGGACGAATAATTGCGCGTTACGGACGGAGGGCGACACCAAGTTGGCAAACAAGGTCAGCAAGCGTTCTTCTTTTTCGGTAAATGACCATGAGGTGCTAGGACGCCCAACCACCACTGCCCCAATCGCCCGCCCGACGAACATCAACGGCACTGCCATTGCTTTTTGGAAAGGCGCGGGTCTATCACCATAGAGCGATAGAGTACGATTGGGATAATTTAAATAATCTTCAATCACAATCGGCGTGCCAAATAGCACAGTTTGTCCGGCAAGCCCTTCAGTGCGATTAATGGTGATGGTCTGGTTGCGGTGCGCTTCATCGCTGGTAGCGACCAACTGCAACTTTTCGCGTTCATCGTTCAACAGCCATACGCCACAATACGACACATCCAGTAGTGTCAAAATGCGAGTGACAAAAGCGTTTAAGACGGGGCGTAGCTGTGCTTCGCGCACGACCAATAACGATTCATCATATACAGCGCGGAGTTCAGCGGCATTGGCATCAGCTTTGTTCAGTGCGGCATCCAATTCGCGGGTACGCACATTTACACGGTCTTCCAGCGTGCGACTCCAGCGGGAAAGTTCATCATAGGAATGCGTCAGATTGCTTTTCATCGCTTCCAACGCTTGCGCCACTTGCCCGATTTCATCTTTGCGTTCCTGATAAATAATGCGCTGGCGCAAATCGCCTGACCCGATTTCAGCAGCAGCGGCGCTTAAGCGCATCAACGGACGCACGACTGTTCGGCTGACCATCCGCAGCGTAATTTCAAACAAAATCGCCAACCCCAACAACGAGACTAACAAAATCGGTGCAAAAATCTGAACAGGCAGCACTGGAATTTCGTTCAAGGGCATGGCACTCAGGAACAACCAGCCATTCAATAGTTTGGCTTGCGTTACAAATTCATCTTGTTCCAGAAACGGGTCTCTGAGCGAGATTAAGCCTGTGGTCATCGGCGTGGCGGCATCCAACCGTACCAACAACTCGGTCGCAATGGCAGGCAAATTGGCAGTTATCGTATCATTTTCCGGCAAATTATGTGCCGTTAAGAGCGTGCCACTCGCGTTGAATAACAAGCTGTAACCATTAACGGTTTCTGCCAGCAGCCCTTTATTATTGAGGATTTGCCCTACTTCTGACTGAAAGACTGATAACGGCACATCTACCCACACAATGCCTTTACCATCAGGATTTTCGTATTGAATAGCGTAGGAAATCGAAGCAATTTTTTGGGTATCAAAGTATGTTTCAGTCTGGAAGAACCAGCTTGGGTTGCCATTTTGGCTGACTGCTTGCAGCGTTGCATTTTGCAAAACAGTTGGGGAAGATTGCCAGACACGCCATATATCGTCGTCGGCAACCATAGGGTCAACCACATTCATGCTGGCGATGGTCTCATCGGGACGCACAATGTTATACCGCTGAATCAAATGATGGGGATTCTGGGCGAGAAATCCTTCAACATCATCGCGTAAATCAGTTGAGTTATTCAGGGTAGCGATCATGCTCAACTTATTGGCAAGCTGAACAGCCGATTCTTGAATATCCACTAAGCGCATGTTGAGGCTGTTGACGGCTTCGGCATTTTTGTTAGCGAAGCGGCTTAAGGCTTGGTTACGCAGCGTTGAATTACTGCTGGTAGTGGCAATAATGCCCACGACCAATAAGACGATGGCATTAACGCCCAACACCACCAAGACAAGTTTGGTTCCAATACTGACATTTTTCCACATAGGTGGCATGTCCCCATCGTGCCAAAATAACAATTCATTAAGATTATCGCATGATTTTTAACCCATGAGTCGCCGCCTAAGCACATTGGAACGAGACTATAACCGTAATCAAACCATAAAGAATCAAGGAAAAATGTCAGCGGTCTTTTGGGCAGGTATCCGATTACAATAGGCGTTATTGTGGATAAAACGCATTCTAAAAAGGACTTTTATTATGGTTTTGGCATCAGATTGGCTGGCTTTCCATGCGGATAGGACACCGGAAAAATTAGCGATGATTGACCAGCACACCGGGCGGCGGTTTACTTATGGTGAGATGAATGAGCGCGTGGGGCGCTTGGCGGCATATCTGCAAGGCGCTTGGGGCGTCGTATCGGGCGATAGAGTGGCGATTCTGGCAAAAAATTGTTCGGAATATTTTGAATTTCAGTTTGCGTGCGTCAAATTAGGTGCGATGATGCTGCCTTTAAATTGGCGGCTGGCAGTGCCAGAACTATTATTTATTCTAAATGATGCTAAGGCAAAAGGCATTGTCTACGATGCTGATTTCAGCGGGCATATTCCCCTGCTGCAAGCCGATTCGACGGCAAAATTGGCTTTACGTATTGATTTTGGGCAAGCACCGCTAGATGAACACCCTGCCTATGACGATGCTATTGCCCATACCCACGACGTTGTGACGATGAATCCCAAAACAACGCATGATGTCCCGATGACCATCATGTATACGGCGGGGACAACCGGCAATCCTAAAGGCGTTCTCATCACGCATGGCATGACATTCTGGAATATGGCGAACATCACCACGCCGACGGCACTCAGTTATGAGAGCGTACATTATGTGGTGCTGCCGACGTTTCATACGGGCGGCTTGAATCTCTATGCCAATCCAGTATTTCATCATGGCGGCACGAACATCATTGCCCGCCAATATGACCCCGGCGTGACGCTGCAAACCCTCAACGATGCCAATTTAGGCGTGACGCATTTTTTTGGTGTGCCAGCGATTTATCTGTTTTTGAGCCAGCATCCCGATTTTGAAAGCGCCAACCTGAATCACATCAAATCATGGGGCTGCGGCGGCGCACCGATGCCCGTTGCGCTCCTAAAAACCTACGCCGATAAAGGGCTGATTGTGCAATTGGGCTTTGGCATGACCGAAACTAGCCCCACCGTGTTTTTGATTGATAAACGCCGCGCCTTAGAAAAACCTGCCAGCGTCGGCAAGCCGTTATTGCATACCCGCGTGCGCGTGGTGAATGATGCACTAGAAGATATGCCGCCGGGGCAAGTGGGCGAAGTGCTGGTCGGCGGTCCCAATATCACGCCCGGTTATTGGCGGCGCGATAAAGCCAATGCCGAAACATTTGTCACTGATGATACTGGCACACGCTGGATTCGTTCTGGCGATGCGGGCATGATAGACGATGACGGTTGCATTTATATCGTAGACCGCTACAAAGATATGTATATCAGTGGTGGCGAAAATGTATATCCCGCCGAAGTGGAGCAGGTCATTTTTGGCATTGAAGGCGTTGCCGATGTGGGCGTGATTGGCGTGCCACATGAGCGTTGGGGCGAAACCGGGTTGGCACTCGTCGTCAAAAAAACAGGCAGCGATGTTTCTGAAAATGCCATTTTGGAGATGTGCAAACAAAAACTAGCCCGCTTCAAAGTGCCATCTTCAGTCCTATTTATCGAAGAACTACCGCGCAATGCCGCCGGAAAAATCCTCAAGCGGACTCTGCGCGAGCAGTATGTGGGCGAAAAATCCAAGATTGTGGATTAAAAATTTGGCTCATGTCCAGATGGCGTGAAAAGGCATTTTTGTAGGGTCGAGGCATGCCTCGACCCTACGGAAAACCACCTATTTTGAACATGAGCGAAAAATTAAATTCAGTCACTGTAGCGGAGCGCCGATGTGCGCTCCTTCTGGCAGGCGACCACATCGGGTTGCCAATTTTTACGTGCTGGGCTGCACGCTGATGACAATTTTGCCTCTGGCACGCCCTTCGCCGTAGTGACGCAATGCCGCTGGCGCTTCTGATAGCGGATAACATCTATCAATGACCGGACGAATTTTGCCCGCTTCCAGCAGGTCGCGCAGCAACTCCAAGCCTTGATTCGGCTTCATAATCAGACTTGTGGCTTTCTTGCCCGTGAAAGCTGAAATGAATGACCCTAACAGCAATGCTTGGAAAATCTGTTTTAATGAACCACCAGTGGCAATATAACGCCCTTTCGGACGCAAAGCCCGGATAAAATCCCCAATCGGGCGATAGCCCATCGTCGCCAAAATCACATCATATTGCTGTCCGCTGCGGGCAAAATCGGTCTGGGTGTAATCCAACACATGGTCAGCACCCAAGCCGCGCACCATCTCCATATTGCGTGGGCTGCACACAGCAGTGACTTCCGCGCCGAAATATTTGGCAAGCTGCACCGCAAACGACCCGATGCCACCCGATGCCCCCACGATAAGCACTTTGTCACCCGCTTGAATCTGCGCCGCCTCGCGTAACCCTTGCAATGCCACGATTGCCGCTTCTGGCACTGCCGCCGCTTCTTCATACGATAAATTGGCAGGCTTTAAAGTGAGGGCTTTTTCCGGCACGACAGCATATTCAGCGAAAGCGCCAAATCCGTGTTCGACAATATCGCCAAACACCGCATCCCCGACGCGAAAGCGCGTGACATTTGCGCCGACGGCTTCCACTTTACCTGCGATGTCGTTGCCCGGAATGGTAATTTTGGGCTTGGTAATGCCGCCCATCATCATCCGCACGATAAAGGGACTGCCTTGTACGGATGCCAAGGTGTTGTAATTGACGCTGGCAGCATGAATCCTGACCAGCACTTCATCCGCTTTGGGAACGGGTTGGGCGACCTCTGCCAATTTGAGAACATCTGGCGACCCATATTGCGTGTATGCCATGGCTTTCATATTGATTTCTCCTATGTGATTTTGATTTACAAGTTGATGTTACGCACCTGCCCTCATCCCCTGCCCTTCTCCCAAAGGAGAAGGGAGCAAACCCACCGCTGGCGGTGCTTGAAGTCCCTCTCCCAGCGCCAGCCCTACCGGCGCGTTCAGGAGAGGGATTTACGGTGAGGGCAACGCTGTGTAAGGTGATTTACAAGGGCAACAAGGCGAAGATAACTAACAGATTTATCCACTGGGGCGCGGCGGAAACGGAGGTGGTGAGGTCTTATCAAACTGCCACAGGCGTATCAATTTGATGCCACGACTGATGAGCGTTGTTACGGCAATGAAGATAGCAATCATCTCGGCGGCGTTGCTCAAAAAAGGCAGCGTCACAACCCAATCGGGATGATCGCCGATAATGCGGGTCACAATCGGGCGATACAGCACAAAATACAAGGCAATCGCGCCCAAAATTTCTAAGCCAAATTCAATGAGCATTGACCACACTTGCCAGCGATTACGCCGCAGCACCCACAGATTCATGATAATCATGCCCAACACTGCGAAAATTAGTGCCAGCAACCAAGGGACTGGCACTGGTAGCACATCGCCGGGGTTGCTCACATTAAAGCGCAGGGTTAGCCCGCCAACTTGCACAAAATAGCTGAACAGCAGGATTGTCATAATTCCAATAGCGATACCAAAGGCGGCCTCAAAGCGATCTACCGTGCCGGGGTCATCCACTTTGGGCAACTCCAGCGGGTTAAACGGCGCTATCTCTTTGGCAATTTCGGCGCTGTTATGTTGAATAACGGCAAAAATCAACACGACCACCGCCGAAAATATCGAAATAGCGACCACCATCGCCCATGTCATCTCCATCAGCGCCGTTAGTAGCGCCGTCTGTGTTGGCGACACCAATACCCCAAAAATCCCCAAAAAGATGACAATCATCGGAATCAACAACCAGCCATAGCGTAAAATCGTCATCATGAACGGATACAGGTCGGGACCCACCAAATATTGGTCACGGTTATACGATGCTGCCAGCCGATACGGATAACCCCATTCGGTTAGCACTGCCACTACTTCTGGTTCCGAAGGGGAAGCGGCATAGCGGTCTTCCAATTGGTCATGAATTTGCGATAGGAGTTCCGCCTCAATTTCAGCGCGTTCTTTAGGAGGTAAATAGCGCCCCACCTGACGCACATATCGTTGTATCAACTCCGTCACGATTCATCTCCTTGCAATATGCCCTGCATCATCTTGACCATCTCTAACCAATCTAGGCGCAGCGTATCCAACACTTGCTGCCCGGCGGGACTAATGCGATAGTATTTACGGGGGCGGGCTTCACTGGTGTCCCATTCGCTTGCCAATAAGCCCTGTTTTTCCAGCCGCCGCAGCAGGGGGTAGAGCGTGCCTTCTTCAATCTCTAAGCCTTGTTCGGCAAGCCGCTGAATCAAACTATAGCCATAACGGGCAGTCTCCATCTGGCTCAGGACAGCCAAAACGACTATCCCGCGCCGGAGTTCTAAGCGCAGTTGTTGAATTTGCTCGTTGGCATCGGTCATGAACTGGCTATCCCCAATACTGTATGTTACACAGTATCAGTATACTGTACAGCGCACAGTATTGTCAAGTCCACAGTATTGCAGAGGGTTGGCAAAATCGCCAGCAGGTTGCGGCGCTTTCACGGATGATTTGTTACAATGGCTCGGCAAAGAATAATTTTTCACAGCAAGGTTTTTGCCATGCCAGACACGAAAAAGAGTGAAGAAATTACCCGTTTTTTGGTTAATGTGCCGCTGTTTTGCAGTTTGCCCGTGCGGCATCTTAAAAAATTTGCCGATCGTTTTCACGAAAATCATTACAAAGCCGGCGAAACCATTGTGAAGCAAGGCTCGCCCGGTATTGGCTTGTATATCGTCTATAAAGGTCATGCCAAAGTCACGCGGCATACCGATGAGGGTGGCGATGTCGAATTGGATATGCTGCAACCGGGGTCATTTTTTGGCGAAATTTCGCTGCTCGATGGCTCAGAACGCAGTGCCTCCGTCACAGCGATTGATGATGTGACGTGTTTGGCACTCCGTAAGTATGATTTTTTGGATGAAATCAACGAAGAACCGGAAATTGCCATCGAAATGCTTAAAGAGATGGGGCGGCGCTTCCGCCGTATTGTATCGAGAATCTAGTTCATAAGAGGCAGTATGAAACGCATCGTCACACTCACATTGAATCCGGCATTGGATGTTAGCACCACGGTTGAAAGTGTCGCATCAGAAATCAAAATGCGCTGTACTATGCCGGAATATGACCCCGGCGGTGGTGGCATCAATGTCTCGCGTGCCATCAAAAAATTGGGCGGCGACTCGCTAGCAATCTTTACCGCTGGTGGCGGCAATGGCGCAATGCTAACAGAATTGATAGAACACGAAGGCATTCAGTGTGAACCCGTGACGATTAGTGGTCTCACCCGGCAAAGTTTTACGGCGTTTGAGCGCACGACGACGCTGCAATATCGGTTTAATTTGCCGGGTCCTGAACTGAGTGCCGCAGAATTAGACCGCTGTACCCAAGCCATTTTGGCGCACAAAGCCGATTATGTGGTTGCCAGCGGCAGTTTGCCGCCCGGCGTTCCCGATGATTTTTATGCCACATTGACCCAAGCTGCCGAAGCGCAGGGCAGTCGTGTCATTGTGGATACATCAGGCAAGGCGTTAGAAGCGATGATGCGCGGCGGTGCCTATTTGCTCAAGCCCAACATTGGCGAATTAGAAACGCTCTCTGGCAAAAAATTTCAGGGTGAAGACCAGCTTAAACAGACCGCGCAGGCACTCATCGCGCAAGGCATGGCGGAAGTGCTGGTCATTAGTTTGGGCGCGGGCGGTGCGGTGCTTATCACCAAAGACCTGTTTGTATCGCTGCGTCCGCCTGTTGTGCCTGTCCAAAGCAAAGTTGGCGCGGGCGATAGCATGGTCGGTGGGCTAACCTTGGCTTTGGCACAAGAGCGTGATTTGGTGGATGCCGTGCGTTTTGGCGTGGCTTCTGGCACTGCCGCCGTGATGAACAGTGGCACCAATTTATGCCGCAAAGAAGATGTGGACGCTATTTACCCGCGTGTCATGGTGCATTAGAGGATAAGGCAAAAGTTAAAAGGTGCAAGTATAAAAGCGAAAAGTAGATTTTTTGCTGGCGATGTATAATAAAATCGTCAATGGTTGAGGATAAGTGTCATGACACTGCCGAACATTAAAATTTCAGCGCAAGAATTCTGGGACTTTGTAAATCTACCAGAAAATGCCGATAAACAATTTGAACGCATCAACGGGGAGATTGTAGAAGCGATGCCCGGAAATCTATATTCTTCTGCAATTGCAATGACCTTTGGTTTTTTCTTTATGCTCTATTTGCGTAATAATGACATTGGCTTTGTGACAGGCGCAGATGGGGGGTATAACGTCACTGAAGATGATACTTTTGCGCCGGATGTGGCGTTTATTCTCTATTCACGCCAAGAAAAATTAGCGTACCAGGGATTTGGACCCACCTACCCGGATTTGGTGGTAGAAGTGGTATCGCCATCAGATTTAAAAGATGTTGAACACCGCATTAATCGCAAAATTGAAAAATACCTGAGCATTCCTATCCCGATATTTTGGTTGGTTTTCCCGGCACGCCGCGAAGTTGAAGTTTATGAAATGGGCAAAAAAGTCGCGGTTTTGGGCGAAAACGGTATCTTGGATGGTGGCATAGTCCTGCCCGGTTTTAAACTACCCGTGAAAGATATTTTTCCGCGCTCATAAACACTTCCCAAAAGGCATTACTTTCACTGCGACGGCGGCACGAGCGTCCCTTGAATTTGGTCTGCCTGCTGCTGAATCAACATCGGGATGATGCCAGCGAGAAAGTTGGTGATTTGCTGCTGCAACAATGCCAGTGCCGCACCTGCATTAAAATCATTCTGGAACATGTTGATGGTAAACCCGCCGATTAAAATTGCCAGAATCCCCCCCAAGAGCAGCGCCATCACCAAACTCACAACAGAACGAATCGCCTGTGCCAACACAACTTTCACCAGCCAACTGATGCTGCCTAGAATTTTGCCAATCACCCAACCAAAAATACCCAAGCCCATCAGTGCCGGATTTGCGCCCGACTCATTTTTTGCTTTCGGTGATTCCACTTTGACGATGACCGGATTCGGCGGCATGGTGGGCGGAACAGGGATAGTATTCATAGGTTGCGGCGGGCGGGATGGCGGCGGTTGGCTGCCGGGTGGCACAATTTTCTTGACGGTTTGGGCATTCGGGGGACGCTGTGGCAGCGGTTTCACTGCCTGCGGACGGGGGCGCTGTTCCGTCATCGCTGGCGATTGCGGCGTTTGGTTAAACGCATCATTCAACAAATCGCGCCGGACATCAGTCACGAGTCCCTGCCGATTGATGGGCGCTGTAAAAAAGCCGCTAATTTGCCCGGCATAACGGGCAGTGGCTTCTTCAAACGCCTGTGCGAAGGCTTTGACGGTGGGATAGCGCAGTGCCGGGTCTTTGCCGAGAGCCTTCATCAATACCGGCGTGAGAGCATCGGGCAAATTGGGATTGAATATTTTGGGCGGCGGCGGCGGTTCTTGCGTGTGTTTGGTCATGAGCGTATACGCCGACTCTGCCATGAAGGGCAATCGTCCAGCGACGAGTTCATATATCATGACTGCCAGCGCGTATTGGTCAGCAGCGCCGGATGTGGCATTGCCAATCCATTGTTCAGGTGCCATGTATGACGGTGTACCTACGGCAGCGCCTTCTTGCGTCAGTTGTGTTTGTTTAGATTGCAACAGGCGGGCAATGCCAAAATCCACCAGATATGCTGTGCCGAGATGGTCAAACATCAGGTTGGTGGGCTTAATATCGCGGTGGACGATGCGCTGCGAATGGGCATAATCCAGCGCCCCGGCAACCTGCTTCAGCAAAATCGCCACTTCACCCAACAGGGGCATTTGCCCCTGACGCACATACACTCGTTCTGCCAGAGTGCCGCCTGTCAGCAAGCGCATCACCACAAAATTCATGCCCTGATACGTGCCAAAATCATATACGGGAACAATATTCGGGTGTTCCAGCGATGCCGATAATTTGGCTTCGCGCTCAAAGCGTTTGATAAATTCATCATCTTCGGCAAATTGGCTGGCAATAATTTTAAACGCCACTTCGCGCTCTAAATTGCGTTGATAAGCGCGATAGACTGCGCCCATGCCACCGGCACCATATAGGTCGCGCAGTTCATAATTACCAATTGTTTGCCCACTCAGGCGGCGTACATTCACCATATGGCGTTTTCCCTGTGTTGCGCTGATGTTATTCTAGCTTCATTGTAACCGCATTCGGCAGAATCGGTCTTTATCGTTGGTGTTCTTTGACAAAATTATAGGGGAATAGGATGATTGATGTTACAATTGTTCTATTCTGTCTGCCCAAACTAGCTCATCAATGAGGATAATCCGCCGCATGACAGATGATTGTAGGAGGTTAGAAACCCTCTCCTACAAAAACACATTTTCTGAATTTGAGTGAAAAACAAAGGTACACTTATGACTCTTCCCCAAATTGCTATTACTGATGACACGCCAGTTATAGCCGGAACAACCGTAAGCATCATCCAGATTTTAGCCGCACTCGCAGAAAGCGCAACACATGATGCCATTCGCGCCAAATTCCCCAATGTCAGCGAAGATGCTATTCGGGCGGCATTGCACTATGCCATTGGCGCAGTCGAAACCGCCGACCCCGCGTTGATATTGGAAGATGAAGAAGAGAAAGATAGTTTAGAAGACGTTAAAGCAGGCTTTTTACAAGGATGGCATGAAGCCATGACTGGAGTAAAAGGTACTCCGCTTGAAAATTTGTGGGATGAAATTGATGTCGAATAATCATCCAACTTTTCAAGTTGTTGCATTACCGAACTTTACACGCCAATTAAAACAATTAGCAAAAAAGTATCGGAATATTCGCAGCGATATTCAACCTACCCTTGACGCACTGCAATTAGGCGAAACTCCCGGTGATCGTATCCCTGAGATACCCTATGTTGTTTACAAGCAGCGAATTTCTAATACAGATGCCAAGCGTGGTAAAAGCGGTGGTTATCGGATTATTTATTACATCCGTACTAGGACAATGATTTTACTACTCACCATTTATACAAAATCAGATGTGAGTGATGTGCCAGTGGCGACTCTGATTCAGTGGATTAAAGAGTATGAGGAATTACAAACAAAAAATATGAGCGATAGCAACGATGAAATGTAACCCCCTCTCCAAAATTCCAGAGAGGGGTGAAAACCAAGCTGTTTAACCAAAACGCCCACTGATGTAATCGGCGGTTTCGTCTCTTTGCGGATTGTTGAAAAGATGTTCTGTCGGGGCAAATTCTGCCAAGACACCCCAACGGGTTTCACGTTCTGGCGTCACTTCTTTACGAATGTTATAAAATGCCGTGAAGTCCGAAGCACGCTGCGCTTGCTGCATGTTGTGGGTCACAATCACAATCGTATAGGAATCTTGCAATTCGCGCATCAGTTCTTCGATACGCTGCGTGGCAATTGGGTCGAGCGACGCGCACGGTTCATCCATCAAAATCACATCGGGGTCAGTGGCGACGGTGCGAGCAATGCACAGACGCTGCTGCTGCCCACCAGACAGCGCCAAACCGGATTTTTTGCGGAAATCGTTCTTGACTTCATCCCACAATGCCCCACGTTTGAGGCTGCTTTCCACGATGCCATCCAGTGTGTTTTTATCGCGGATACCCAACAAGCGCGGACCATACGCCACATTATCATAAATCGTCTTGGGGAAGGGATTCGGCTTCTGGAACACCATGCCAATGCGCCGGCGCACTTCAACGGCATCCACGTTTTCGCCATACAAGTTTTGCCCACGATACATGATTTCCCCAGTGACCCGCGCCCCTGCCACCAAATCGTTCATACGATTAAACGAGCGCAGCACGGTACTTTTGCCACAACCAGAGGGCCCAATGAATGCCGTAATTTTGTTGCGATGAATCTGCACATTCACGCCGCGCACGGCATGATAGCTGCCATAGAACACATCAATGTTGCTGGCTTCCAGCACGAGGTCAGCCGCGCCGTTTTTGCTTTTTTCGTTCTCAGACATGGTAATTCGCTCCCGCTTAGGATTAATATCGGATAGTGAACCGATTACGCAAGATAATCGCTACGGCATTCAGCAGCAGCATCACAATCAGCAGCATGATAATCGCCGCCGCCGCCACACTACGAAATTCGAGTTCGGGGCGAGCCGTCCATTGGAAAATCTGAATCGGCACGACGGTGAATTTTGAGAAGGGACCATTCGGGTCAATCCCGATGAATGTAGACGCCCCCACCACCAGCAGCGGCGCGGTTTCACCCAAAGCACGGGAGACTGCCAAAATCACACCTGTCAAAATACCCGGCAGCGCGGCGGGCAGCACTTGGCGCGATGTTGTTTGCCATTTGGTCGCCCCCAAGCCGTAGCTGGCTTCGCGGATAGAGCGCGGCACAGCCCGAATCGCTTCTTGCGCGTTGACAATAATCACGGGCAAAATCAACAATGCCAGCGTCAGTGCCGCCGAAACGACAGTGCGACCATTGGTGTTGAATGTGCCATAGGTTTGCAAAGCCTCTGCCAGTTTTAACGCGCCTTCTTCCGTTAATTTACCAGCACCAATCACGCTTGTGAGGTCGCTTGTCACTTTATCCAGCGGCGGACTGCTGAAGATACTCAAATTGGCAAGAGAGACGCGCCGATAGGAATGGAACAGACGGAACACATTGATGAGTTCTTCATCTGTCAACACGTCGGTGTTAATCGTTTCCAACATGAATTTGAAAACATCGTCTTCATTGGGGATTTTGCTGGCTTCGGTTGTGAACATCACACGGACGTTGCCAGCCAGCGGTTCTAGCCCCAAGGCGTCCTGCACCGCAATCACAATTTGGTCTTCGGATTGTGTGGGCAGATTGGCACCGAACAGATAGCCGCCTGTCAGCACGCCCAATGCCTGCGCGAAGACTGCCAAGCCCAACATCCCGTAAATCACCGATGGAATAGCGGCGAGATTACGAATGTTAATTTCGATGAATTTGTTAATCCAGTTGTCGGTGGCGTATTCTTCTAGGTAAATTGCCGCCGAAACGCCGATAATTAACCCCACAATGGCAGTGATGGTGATAATCCAGAAAGACCCTAACAGTGCCGTGCGTAACCCGGCAGTCGTCGCTGAACTCGACACCGAACTGGTCACGAAATCGAGATTCAACCAAGCCCGGAATTCCAGACTGTCATTCGGATATTTTTCGGCGACTTCCGCCTCAATTGCCGGACGTTCCAACATAGATTGCAGGAATGTCCACGTTGCAACAACAGTCGGTTTGATAATCTGTTCGGTAATCAAATCCTGAATATCGGCAGTGTTTAAATTATCGGAAAGAATCTTGGCTTGGATTTCGACCGGCATATTGTTATCGAACAGCGCATCGGCGTATTCTTCAGGGTAAGCTGAACCCGCAATCGCTACCCGCACCGGCAACAGCGTAAATTGGTCATTCGCCACTTGGCTGAGTTTGTCACGAATCATCACGCGCAAGCGAGCAGGTTGATTCTGAACAATCACTTCAACCAATTCTTCTTCGCTCAGTTCCGCCAAAGGGCGTTCCGATAATGTCGCGGGGTCAACTGCATTCTGAACGACCACCAACCCAAAGGCATAATTCATGATGTGCAGCAGCAGAATAATCAGCACTGCCAACCCGATGAAGTTGGAGACATAAAAAAATGTCCCCCACACGCGCCCTTGCTGGTTACGCGCTGCCAAACGTTCTTTAAAAAGATCGTCTGCCTTGCGTTTTTCGGCTAAATCCATCTGGCTCATGCGTACACCTCACGGAAGCGGCGGGTAATCAATGTGCTGGCAAAATTGAGCAGTAATGTCACAATGAACAAGGTTAGCCCTACAGCGAAGATACTGTTATAGTCAATAGACCCTTGGCTGATGTCCCCCGTGCTGATGCGGGCGATATGCCCTGCCATCGTTTCGGCACCTTTGGTTGGGTTTAAGGTCAGGTTGGGACCAGCACCCGCTGCAATTAACACAATCATCGTCTCGCCAAAAGCGCGGGAAACCCCCAAAATAACTGCCGCTGAGATGCCAGATAACGCTGCGGGTAACAACACTTGGCGCACTGTTTCCAAGCGCGTTGCGCCTAACCCATAGCTGGCTTCGCGCAATGAATTTGGCACAGCTTGGATAGCATCTTCGCTGATGGAGGCGATGGTCGGGATAATCAACACACCCACGACAATTCCCGCCGAGAGCATGTTATACACTTCAACCACATCCGAACCAAGAAAGGAGCGTAGCAGCGGCGTCACAAAGGTCAATGCGAAGTAACCATAAACCACCGTCGGCACGCCCGCCAAAATTTCCACCATCGGCTTGAGGATACCGCGCACGCGCCGCGTCGCATATTCGCTCAGGTATATCGCTGCCCCCATGCCCAACGGCACGGCGATGAACATGGCAATAACGGTAATAACCACTGTCGGTATCAATAATTCGAGGATACCAAAGCGCCCAATTTGCGGCGCCCAATCCGTGCCAAACAAAAATTCAGGGACACTCACTTCACCCGCGCCATAAAAATGAATGCCCGCAGGATAAGCAACGGGGGTTGATCCCCGCGCACCCCGTTCCACCTCTATCGTCTCGCGGTCAATTACTGCCGCAATACGCATGATTTCGGTATCAGTTTGCGCTCCCAGTGCCGTCACCCCTTTGTTGACGAACATAATATAATTCCCAACTTGCACAGGGGTACCACCTTCGGAAATTTTGATGGTGGTTTGGGTAGCATCAATGGCTTCGCTCAGGGTTTTGTTCAGTTCTATCGGAGAAAATTCAGTGAAGATATGCAGCGATTCACGCCCCAAGACCACCGTAAACCCGATGGTCGTAAAAATCGAGAGCGCACCACAGAAGAACAAAAAAGCAAAAATCACTTGTTCGCCCAAACGGGCGCTCTTGAACAAGCTGGCTTTGCGCCCTGCCTGTTGCGCCAAGCGTTCCACCATGGGCAATTTCTCGCCATTTGTTGGTGTAGAGATACTCATAGGCATTTATCCTATCATCCATTTAGATGAGCCGTTAAGAGGAACCCAATCACCGACAATAAAAAGCGTCGTGGTATCAGGTACGATGGTAATAATTCCAGAATAATAAGACCGGATTTAAACAGCTTTAATTGGTTTAGATAATGCCAACACCGTTAAATAAAAACAACCAGAAAAGGAGACTTGCGTCTCCTCTCTGGTTCAAAATTGCACCTTCAATTACATGGCACCAGTGGCAACCGAGAGCAAGAAAGCGTTCAGGCGTTGCACGTAAATGGGGGTCGGGATGTAACCAATTTGGTCACTGCCGGCACCCAACTGGGCATTGGCGTTTTGCAGGTAGTAGTTGACGAAAGCGGCAACTTGGGGTTTGGCTTGCAGGATGCTGGGTGCGCTGTAGATGAACAACGGGCGGCTCAACGGGTAAGCGCCAGATGCACCAGTGGCTTCGCTGGGGGCAACGCCTTCAATGGCAATCGACTTCAGCTTGTCCTGATTTTCCTGATAGTAAGCAAAACCGAAGTAACCAATGGCATAGGGGCTGCCTTCGACACCCTGAACCAGAACATTGTCATCTTCGCTGAATTGAATGTTCGGGGCGCTCTGGATGGGGGTTTCATCTTCGTCAAAGATTTCTTCGACAAAGTAGTCATAGGTGCCGCTGTCGCTGCCGGGGCTGAACAGCAGGATGGGTTCTGCCGGATAGCTGGGGTCAACATCTGCCCAGGTGGCGGCGGTACCGCTGAAGACGGCTGCCACTTGTTCCAAGGTCAAACCGGTCAGGAAGTCGTTTTCGGCGCTGACAGTGATTGCCAGAGCGTCAATGGCGACGAAGAAACCCAGAACATCCAAGCCGTTAGCAACACAGGCTTCAATTTCGGTGTCACGAACCGGGCGGCTGGCGTTGCTGATGTCGGTTTCGGCATTCACGCAGAAGCGTTCAAAACCGGCACCGGTACCAATGCTGTCAACGGTGATAGTGCCGCTGAAGCCGTCTTGGTTGAACAGGTCAGCCATGCGTTCCGTTAAGGGGAACACAGTGGAGCTACCAGCGGCGATGATGTTGTCGCTGACGCTCAGGGGATCCACAGCCATCATTTCAGTCGGGGGAACCAACACATGTTCAATCACATGAATCACGCCGTTGCTGGCAACAATATCGGCTGCCACGACCTGAGCGCCATCCACGGTGATGCCCATATCGCTGACAACGATGTTCAGTTCGCTGCCCATCATATCAGCACCCACAGCAGCCATTTCCATCGAGGGAGCCATCATGGTGGTGACATCGGCGCTCATAACAGCACCGGACACCACATGATAGGTCAACACGCGGGTCAGGGCTTCCGGGTTGGCTGCCAAGTAATCCAAAGCAGCTTTGGGGAGGTCTTCAAAAGCGGCATTGGTCGGGGCGAAAACAGTGAAAGGACCTTCGCTATTCAACACGTCCACTAAACCAGCGGCTTCCACCAACGAAACCAAGGTCGAAAAATCTGCATTGCCAGCGGCAATTTCTACGATGGTCTGGTCTTGTGCCAGCACGCCCGTGAAGGACACGCTCAACAGCAGAACCAACACTGCCAAAATAATACGTACTTTAGTCATTCTACGCTCCTTAAAGTATGTGTAGAAAGGAATGTTATGAAAGACGACGTGACTAGAGCGCCGCTTTACCGCAGGCATATTAGCGACAAGGATTTAAATAAAAAGGCGGGTTGTGTTAAGACATAGAACGATATATTTAAAGGCAATTTAATCTTATGAGTTCTTAATGATAGATTCTTAACAAAAAATGTTTAAGAAAAGATTAATCGCTCGCTTGATATACCCGATTTTGAACTGACACGATATGACTTGTGTCTGAGCCTGTAGGGTCAGAAATGTGTTAGGGTTAGGTTATATCAGAAGGCGCCGCCACAAGCCTCTATTAGCCAACTCTCATCTAAACACAATCGCCACTATTGTGCGCCAAAAACAGCCGACAAATTTCTGGCACATTGGTGGACATTTTGTGGCATGATAAGAGAAATAGCAGCAAAAGCATCCAGCTAACGAGTCTAAATATACTGGAGAAATAGCTGATGAAAAACAAAAATATGCCCAGCGCATGAGCAATGTGCCATTTTTAATCGTGTGGGCAATGGGCTATGCCTTTACATGGATTAGTGCGTGGTTTGGCGGCATGGCGCTTTCACAACTACTGATACAGCAGAATATTATGGTTGATAGTCCGTTTTTCTGGTTGGTATTGGCGGCAGGCGGCGTGGGCTTATTTTTATCTACGATTCAGATTGTGCTGGTGGAACGTGGCTTAAAACAGCGAATGCGCGGTTGGCTGCCGACCAGTATGGCAGGTTGGGGATTATCGGCACTGCTGCTGAATATTCTAATTACAATGCCTAGTTTCGGTTCTTCATTGGGTGGATTATCTCCTACCCAATCTTTGACCGTATTTTTTGCCAGTTTCCTGCTGCCACCTGCCATCACACAATTTTTCTGGCTGAGGCGGCGCGTCAAATCGGCATGGCTGTGGGTAATAGCAGCAGTGGTCAGCGCGGCGTTGTTTGTGCTGCCATTTGCTTGGACGAGTAACTTTACCAACGACCAATTTCTGCTGCCGATTATGGTGATGGGAGCAGCGGGCTTGCTGCACGCGCTGGTCAGCGGGTCTATCATGCGCCATTTATGGACACAGCCGCTGGAAAAAGATAAACATGAAAAAGCCAAATCCGCGCTCAGTGATGCCGATTACTCGCGCTTGGAATTGCATGATGAAAATAATGATATAGATGAAGACGATGATTTGGTAATGGAACATGAGACTGTGCAGCGGCGGTAAAATAAAAAGCCCCGCATTTTCACCGGGGCATTATAAGATAACTTTATGGTTGCGGTGCCAACTGCGCCAGCAGTGCCACCGTCGCGCTGACGACCTGTGCTTGCTGCTCAGCATACGAAATCGTTGCCGTGTTATCGCCTGCTTGCGAACCATACCAACCAAATTGAGCATGGTTGCCGCCTTCAATGGCGATAAACTGAGTCGCCGCGGGCAATTCGGCACGCGAGGCAGTTTTAGAGTCTTCCGTAAACAAACCATCCAGAGTGCCATAGAGGGAGATGACTTCTAATCCGGTAGCGGTTTCTAGCCCGGCACCGGGGAAAGATTGCGATGCCATCAAAATCAACCCTTTGACATTTTCTGGGTTATCTTTGGCAAATTGGGAGGCAGCGACCCCACCTAACGAATGCCCACCCACTGCCCATACTTCAATGTCTGGATGGGCGGCAAGAACAGGTTGAGCCGCATTGGTATTGAATAGCGCCAAATACAATGGGACAGACACAATCGCCACAAAATACCCCTCTTGCGCGATAGCTTGTGCCAATGGTGCATAGGCTTCGGCAGGGACTTTGCCACCGGGATAAATCACATAGCCAACGCGGGGCGAATTATTCACGGGCATAAACGCCAGCCAACCATCGTTAGTCACGCTGACCTGTGTCGTGCTTGTAAGTGCCGTTTGCGCTTCGGGCATTATGGCTGGCACAGTATTTGCCCACACCACAAAGCCCACGCCACTTAGCACCAACCCCACCACCAACAAGCCGATGACCCACCGCAAAATTCGGAACACCCTAGCAGACATGATACCCGCTTTCATGATGAATTTAAGAATCCTGCCATCATAGTCAAGTTATTTCAGCAGCAACAGAATATGCTATGAGCAACAGATGAGACCGCCATAACAAAAAAAGCGCATGTCCAGATTGTGTGAAAAGTGCGTTGTTGTAGTGTCGAGGCATGCCTCGACACTACAGAAAATCACTCGTTTTAAACTTGAGCGATAAAAAAAGCCCTGCATTTTCAGCAGGGCTTTTTTATTTTAGAACTGGCGGCGCTCAAAACGCCATTTTTTGACGATGATGAGGCTCGCAGTAGCGGTGACTAATCCTATCAGCAAGAACAACAGCGGGCGCAGATTGCTCCACGGCGATTCGCCTGTGTTGGGCAATACTGTCACCACACGGGCGGTCACGGTTTTGCTGCCGCCGAGCAGATTATCGGCTTTGAGCGTGGCATCGTTGGTTACTTCTGCCCCGCCGCGCAACACAGTGGTCGTCACCACGATTTGTACGCGCTCACCGGGCGCAAGTGTGCCAATGTTGAAGGTCACAGTTTGCCCGTTGGTGCTGCTCGTGCCTTGCGAAGTTGTCACGCCGTCAATACGTAATTCTGAGCGCAGCGTATCGGTGACGACGATGTTTGTTCCAGTAATCGCGCCCGTATTCGTCACGGTGATAAACCACTGGATTTGCTCGCCATTCACCCCCAATTGACCGGGCTGCAAGAAACCAATTTTGCTGAAGCCGGGGTCAAACACCGAGATTTGCGGTTCGCGCTGACCAATCGGCGCAATTGCCGGAGTCGTGTTCGTTGGCGCAGAAGCAACCGTGTTATCGGGCGGCGTTTGCGGTGGGTTCGCTGTTTGCCCCGCAACTTGCACAGTCACGGTCGCCGTCGCACATTGATTGATGGCATCGCAAATGTTATAGGTGAATGTCACTGTTCCGGCAGTTTGCGGCGCAGTGAAGGTAATAACGCCCGTCGCGCCATCAATGCCTACGATAACACCCGCGCTTGGCTGCCCGGTCACACTCAGGCTACCCAGATTCAATGCCCCTTCTGGGTCAAAGTCGTTGCCTGCCACTGCAATCGTAATCGTCTGACCTGCATTTGCTTGTGCGGTGTCATTGGCAGCAACAGGCGGTTGATTTACAGGCGTATTCACCGTCACATTGGCAGTATGATTTGCCGTATTGTTGGCGGCATCAATGACCGTGACAGTGCGGCTGAAGCTGGCGGCAACATTGGTATCGGTGCAGGTGAATGTTTGTTGTGCGCCTATCGCCAAATTAAACGCTGGAATCGCGCAGATGTTATCGGGCAAGCCGCCTGTATTCGTCAGGGTCACATTGATACCGGTTGCGCCCGCTGTGCCATTATTTTGAACAATAATCGTGAAGGTCACATTGCTGCCGGGCGTCGGGTTGGGTGTGTTCGTCGTGATATTGACCGACAAAGACGCGACTGCTGCTGCATTCACATTCACGGTGACATTGGCTATTGCCGTACCGCCATTGCCATCGCTAATGGTGTAGGTGAAATTATCCACCCCGGTGAAATTGGCATTGGGCGTATAGGTAATGCTGGAACCTGTAAATGTTACTGCGCCATTGGCACCTTGCGTCACGCCTGTAATCGTCAGGGTATCGCCGTCTATGTCATTATCGTTGGTCAGCACCGTAATCGTGACAGGCTGCCCCGCAATGGCTGCCCCATTATCGTGATTCGCCGCCGGATTATCGTTCACGGCAGTCACTGTTACATCTACGTTGGCAGTTGCCGTGCCACCGCGTCCATCATTGATGGTATAGCTCAACGACGTTGTGCCGCTGAAGTTGGCATTGGGCGTGAACTGGATTTGATTGCCCACAATTGCTGCTGTGCCATTCGCGGGCTGCGTAATGCTGGCAATCGTCAGAGTATCGTTATCCGCGTCGGTATCATTTGCCAACACATTGATGGTTATGGCAGTATCTTCCATCGTGGTCATAATATCACCCGCAGCGTTGGGCGCGTTGTTGGGCGCGGCAGTGACCACGACAGTGACGGTGCTAGTAGATGTGCCACCATTGCCATCGCTAATCGTCACCGTGAACGTATTTGTTCCCACGAAACCAGCATTGGGCGTGTAGACCACCTGACCCGCAACAATCGCCGCTGTGCCATTAACAGGTTGGGTGACGTTGGTCACGCTCAACGTATTGCCTTCAATGTCACTATCGTTAGCGAGAACATTGATTGTGACCGGATTGCCTGCAACGGTATTCGTTGTATCGTTTGTCGCATTCGGCGCATCATTCACAGCATTGATTGTGACTGTGACAGTTGCCGTATCGGTGCCGCCGTTGCCATCGCCAATCGTGTAGGTGAATGTACCTGTGCCACTGAAATTGGCAGTCGGCGTGAATTGAACCTGATTGCCGACAATGGTGGCTATGCCGTTGGTTGCGCCCGCCACATTCGTAACCGTGAGGGTGTTGTTATCGGCATCGGTATCATTTGCTAAGACTGCAATGGTTACAGGCGTGTCTTCGTCCATCGTGGCAGTATCGTTCACGGCGTTCGGCGCATTGTTCGGCGCGGCAGTGACCACGACAGTGACGGTGCTAGTAGATGTGCCACCATTGCCATCGCTGATTGTCACCGTGAACGTGT
>JALHOR010000058.1 GCA_022842885.1 Anaerolineae bacterium | reverse complement strand
ATTGCCGGACTCGCCGGGCGCACGCAAGAATGGCTCATTGGCAAAGGCGTCACAGTGGCAGAAACTGGCAACGCAACCAATCATGGCGGCAAAGATACGGTGATTCGCTATTACAGCGGCGAAATTGCCACCGCCGAATATCTCGCCAGCGTCTTAGGCTTGTCCATAGAACGCATTGAACCCGGTACAGATGGTCTCGCCGCCGATGGCATTGTTATTGTGGTGGGTCCCGATATTCAAAGCATTTTGGGCGGTCAGTAGAATCTCAATCATAACAAAAACACGATAAGGAGAAACGACTCATGCCGACTATTTTTTCTAAAATTATCGCCCGTGAAATTCCAGCGACGATTGTATATGAAGATGAATTGGTCATCGCCTTTAAAGATATTCGTCCGTTGACTCCGGTGCATATCTTGATTGTGCCGAAAAGAGAAATTCCCACAGTGAATGATGTAACACCGGAAGATGAAGCAGCATTGGGGCGGTTATTCACAGTGGCGGCGAAGATTGCAGCAGAAAATGGCATTGCCGAAAGGGGGTATCGATTGATGGTGAATTGCAATAAAGATGCCCGCCAAGAAGTGTTTCATCTGCATATGCATATTCTGGGCGGGCGCGAGTTGGGTCCCATGTTGGTTCAGGCAGATATGCCGGAATAAAGCTAAGGTTGGGACAAAAGCAACATGTTGTTATGTCCTGTCGCTGTCTACCTCGCTGCCATCTATGGGCATGGTGACGATGACATTATCAAAATCGGCAATTGTGCCGGGGAATTGATAGGTATGGACTGCTACACCGAGTCTGCCGCTGGCGAAGCTATCATCTTCCCAGACAGGCGCTTTTTCGCCCATGCAGGCATCGGCGCTGCCGGTGGGCTGTTCGCCCGCTAGCGGCACACATAATTCCACTTGCTGCCCATTGATGTAAAACTGAAATTGATTGCCGCGTCCAACGACGCGCACCCGATTTTTGACATTCATGCCTGTTTGAATCAGCCCATGACTATTATGCCAAACAGTGACAGGTGAAAATCCAGCAGGTGTTTCATGCCACAACGAATAAAAACCATCATTGCTGACCAGAAACACATAATAGCCGACACTGTTGCTCTGGGATGGGAATAACAGGCTGAGTGACACATCCAACGCCCCAATGGCGCTTAAATCGCAGAAGATTTTCAACGGTTTATCACACGCAGGCGGTTCTTGCAGCCGGAAAATAATGCCTGCCCCTTCGTTGGTTTCTGAGCCACCTACAAAATTCACCGTGACCGACATATCAAAATCGGCAAAGGTGGGCGCCGCCGCCGAATAAATGACTTTGGCTTCCGGTGATTGTTTGCTGATTTGCAGCACCCCATCCACAATCAAATGCGAATCGCGCCCTGCGGACTGCTGCCATTCTTCTGCAAAACCATCAAATCCCGCCGCATATACCACATCGCCGGGCTGCCCGCTAAGGACACCGCGCCATGCTGAAACGGGGGTATACAGCCAATTGACGCCAAGAAAAATCAGCAATAACGCCAGCACAAACAGCAGTCGCTGCCAAAGGGGGCGTTTGGGAGTACGATTGGAAGAATGAGTCACGATAACAATCCTGTATTGATTCAATGCTTACGCGGCGATTATAGCAATGTGTAGAGAAATCAATATGGCGCGAATCATAACATGCTAATTTGGGATGATTTGAATGACCAAAACATGCATTTCTAAATAGTTGATTGCCAGCAAACGCAAGTAATCAATACCGTTGATGTAGTCTCGAATCAGCGGGTATTGTTGGCTGTTTTCATCATTATACCAGCGATACACTGCCTCATTGCGGAAAATATTGAGGTGTTTTAAACCGTCAAGTGATTTCACTGCTTGTTCATGATAGGCATTGGTCGTGTCCAGTAGAAAAGTTTTTTTTGTAATTGAGGAACTATAGCCCATCACACTATCTGCCCAATAATCTACATGCGCCCAGACATTCGCAGCATCGTTTAACAATTGAATTTCATGTTGATGGTCCGCTTGGTGATATAACACCTTACAGCGTTTTTCAACATTGAGCATGATTTCTATGGCAATGAGTTCATCCATAACTTTCTCTTTTGAAATTCATTTGTTGATTCCGTATGTCACTATCTTCGCCGGATCATCGCTACTTAACACGATGAATTCTTTTAACCCTATTTTATCATATCGAATGATATGGATTAGTCCAGTTGGGTCGGTTAAATCCTCGATTTCAATTTTTCGCCAATTTCCAGATTTCGCAATAATTTGATGAAATGCTGTATCCGCCTTACGTAAGTATTTAAGCAACCCAACATCCATACTTTTGCTATGTTTGGAGAAATGATAGAGAATAATATCGATAACATCAACAAAAGTTCCTGATGACCACTGATTTATGAGTTGCTCAACTTCAGCCTGATTAGCTGTAAGCTCTGCTCTATCGCTTTCGCTAATCTCGGGTTCGCTTATTAATTTTTGAAAAGGCGTTACATTATCAGGCATTGTTCATGGTTATCCACATACACTAGGTATTCAAAAACAAGGCTATCATGCATGGCATCTAAAACAAACAGCCAGAATAAAAATTACTCTGGCTTCAATCGTTGTGCGTTTTGTGTTCTTTAGTGATGAAACCTACTTCGTCCAGAAAGTTTCGCTGAGGTATTTGTAGGCATTATCCGGGAATAGGGTGACGATGACGCCGGGTTGATGCAAATCTGCGAGTTCGTCGGCTACGCGCAGCGCCCCAACTAACGCCGCTGCCGCGCTGATGCCTACTAGAAAACCTTCTTCGCGGGCTAAACGCCGCGCCATCCCATAGGTTTCTTCCGTGCTGATGCCATAATCACGGTCAGCAAAATCGCCATCATAAATACCCGGTTTAATAGCGGTTTGCATATGCTTCCAGCCTTCGATGCCATGAAACGGCGTATCCGGTTGGGCGGAAATGGCTTGAATATGCGGATTATAGTCTTTCAGGCGGCGGCTTGTCCCCATAAATGTACCACTCGTGCCTAAGCCCGCTACAAAATGCGTGATGCGCCCGTTGGTCTGTTCCCAAATTTCCACGCCTGTCGTGTTGTAATGCGCCTGCCAATTTGCCGGATTGTTATACTGGTCAGCGTAAAAATACCGTTCTGGCTCTTTTGCTGCCAATTCACGCACTGCCAAAATCGCGCCATCGCTGCCTTCCATCGCATCGGTAAAGACCAAATCCGCGCCATACGCCTGCAAAATTTTGATGCGTTCCGGGCTGGCATTTTCTGGCAGGAACAATTTCACCCGATAGCCCTTTGCCGCGCCAATCATGGCATAGGCAATGCCAGTATTGCCACTGGTGCTATCCAGAATAATTTTGCTAGGCGTGAGTCTGCCATCTTTTTCGGCTTGGGCGATGATATTGGACGCAGCCCGGTCTTTGACACTGCCACCGGGATTTGCCCACTCAGCTTTGGCATAAATTTTAATATTTTCCGGCAAATGTGCCGTCACCCGCCGGAAACCCAACATCGGGGTATTGCCAATTTGCGCTTCTAACATCGTGATGGCAGATGCGGGCGCGTAACTGTAATCAAATTTGCGAAGGGCGCTCATGGCGGTCGGTTCCTCTCTGTAAGCTGTTGGCTATTAGCTATTAGTCGTTAGCTTTTGGTTGATAATTGCATCGTAAAAACTCAAGACCTGATTTTTAGAACTGACTTCAAAATTCCTGTTGATAGGGCGGTATTTGCCCCCATTGGCTTTTTGAAATGATGGCTTTATTTTTAATCCCCACATTGTTTTGCTGAGAGCTAATTGCTGATTGCTGATAGCTTTATAAACGAAAAAAGCCAGCGATATACACGAAAAAAGCGCGGTGCATCGCCCAATCTTGGGGAGATGTCCGCGCTTTAGTGGTCGCTGGCTAGGTGTGTCTGGATTTCTGGCGGTTGTCTAAAGCTCTGGCATTCTCCCGGCGTTCAGACAACAACAACACGCTTGCATCAACATAAGAACCTAAATCCTGATTAGTCTAATGCCTATGATGATAGAGGACTCGCGTCCGTCTGTCAACAGATTGGTGATATTTTATAGAGATGCTCATGCAAGACCGATTCTTACTTCACAAAGTAGACGCTTTTTCTGGCAACAACACCAAACATCCGGCGTTACTGGGATGGTCTATCACTTGGGCGTGATTCGGCATAGCACGCAGCGTCCACAGCACATAAATATCGCCCACCGCCGCCGAAATCATAATGGCGCTGGCAAATGTCAGCATGGCATCACCGATGAGCGTGCCAATAATCAGCGGCACAACCCCAGTGACAATGCCCGGCAGTGCTGCCCCAAACCGATACCCCTGAATATTCATGGGCGCGGTGGCGTGGCAATACGGGGCAAGCCCTTTCCACGAAAACCCAAACTTAAATTTTGACCATTTTAAGCCGCCTGCATATTTCCAACCAATCGCATGAAACGCCTCATGCAGCAGCACTAACACCATAAACAGCGGCAGCAGCAGCAAATTAGACGCTTGCTCAAACAAATACGGCAGTCCATATATCAGCACAAATGGCAGCAGCGGCAGCACAATTAATAACACGCTCAAGCCATAAACCCATTTCGGTAGTTTGTCCAGCGGCACCGACAAATCTAAGGTTTGCATTGTCTCATTCACAGCCACAGTCATGATTGCATCTCGCTCATATCCATTGGAATCTGATATATATAATATCATCGCAAGCACATTTTTGTAAAGAGAATTTGCCTAGAATCGCAAAAATTTACTCTTTTTTTAAACCTTACGCCCAATATTCGGCAAATGTTTTGTATAATTCACACGAATCTATTGTTGAAATATCTACTGAAAAACAAGTAACGGATGTAATGTTGCGGCTATGACAACTATCTTAGGCATTGAATCCTCCTGTGATGAAACTGCGGCGGCGGTCGTCGAAGATGGCAAAACCATTTTATCGAACATCGTGGCATCGCAGATTGATTTACACGCGCAATATGGCGGTGTTTTCCCAGAATTGGCATCTCGCGCCCATGTGGAAGCGATTGGGCAGGTGGTAGAAACAGCACTGCATGATGCTGGCAAAACCGCCCAAGATATTGATGCTGTCGCTGTTACCCGCGGTCCCGGCTTGATTGGATCGCTGTTGGTGGGCATCAATTATGCCAAAGGCTTGGCACTGATGACCGGAAAACCTTTGCTGGCGATGAATCATCTGGAAGGGCATGTCTATTCATTATGGATTACACAGCCCTTTCGTCCGGTGGTGTTCCCGGTGTTAATTTTGATTGTTGCGGGCGGACACACCGAACTCCTGCTCATGCGCGACCATGGCATTTATCAACGTTTGGGTGGCACTTTGGATGACTCGGCGGGTGAAGCCTTTGATAAAGTTGGGCGCTTGCTCAATTTGCCGTTCCCCGGTGGACCCCACATCGAGCAGAGTGCGATACATGGCAATCCTAAGACCTATGAATTTCCGCGTGGTAAACGCGATGCCAGTTATGATTTTAGCTTCTCTGGGTTAAAAACAGCCGTCATGCGCGAAGTCACTGTCGCGCCCTCTGCCGATGCGCGTACCAAACGCGAACCCGATAACGAGAAAAAGTCGCAGCTACGTTCAGAAGTGCGTGTCTCGGATGTGGCGGCGAGTTTTCAGGCGGCGGTCACGGATATTCTGGTCGAAAAAACCGTGCGGGCAGCAAAAGAATATGGGGCAACGGAAATTTTCATCGCAGGTGGCGTCAGCGCCAACCAAATGCTGCGCCAAAAAATGCGAAAAGATACGGAACTGCCAGTGCGTTATCCCCCCTTAAATTTATGCACCGATAATGCTGCCATGATTGCGGCGGCAGCTTATTATCGCTTGCAAATGGGCTTAAACAGTTCACTCGATTTTGACGCACTGCCCACATGGGCGCTGAATAATACGACTTACGAAAAATAGTCGGTCAGGATAAACGTCATGCAAATCTCACAAATCATCGGGGAACGCTACGAATTGCAAACGCGCATTGGGCAGGGACGCATGGGCGCTGTTTACCTCGCCCACGATACCGAAACCGAGCAGAATGTAGCGATTAAGGCACTGCACGAAGATATTCTCAGCGATGAATCTATGCGAGAACGCTTCCGGCGCGAAGGCGAGGCGCTGCGGCGCTTGCAGCACCCGGCGATTGTGACGCTGTTGGATTATGTGGTCACGGATACGCAAGATTATCTCGTGTTGGAGTATATGGCGGGCGGCGCGTTGCGCGATGTGCTGATGGAAACACCGCAACTGCCCATCCCACGTTTTTTGCAACTCGCCCGCGATTTATCGGCGGCACTGACTTATGCCCATAATTCGCATGTCCTGCATCGTGATATTAAACCTGGCAACGTGCTAATGGCAGAGGATGGCACACCGCGCCTGACCGATTTTAGCGTAGCGCAGTTGGGTGACAGAACGCGCATGACCGAAACGGGCGTCATTATCGGCACGTCGGCGTATGTGAGTCCCGAAATTTATTCCAATTCGCCCGCTGATGAACGCTCTGATATTTGGTCATTGGGCGTCATGTTTTATGAGATGGTCACGGGGGAACTGCCCTTCCAAGGGGAGCATGTGACCGCGATGCTGCTGGCAATTCTCTCACAAAATCCGCCGGATATTTTGGCAAAACGCCCGGATGCCCCGCCAGCGTTGGTCAATCTCATCTATATGATGCTGCTCAAAGACCCCAATGACCGCATCCAAACGATGCAGCGCGTCCATGATGAAATTGTGGCACTGATTCAGGGTGAACCCTCGAATCTGCCAAAAATTTTGCCGATGGAAACACCCTCCAATACTGCTAAAAATATCATTCAGGCGCTATCCGGCTCATGGCAAAATCGCCAAAATCTGATGGAAGACACCGATAGTTTGGATAATCTGCGCCCAGATGACGAAACGCGGGAAAAATCCAAACCGAAGGCAAAACCACGCAACTTATGGCAGTGGACAGCAATTGCGTTGAGTGCCGTGCTATTGGTCATTAGTGGCATTTTGGCTGGAACATTGTTGAATACCAATACAACCGCGACACTGCCGCTACCAAATCCGGCACAAACGGCAGAACCACAGGCGGCGCTCCCATCCGCTGGTCAACCGGGGCAATCCGCCGCACCCGGACAAGTCCCATCCAATGGGCAAGCACAAACCGCCGCACCCGGACAAGTACCGCCACTTGGTGGTCCACCGCCGGGCGCAAACCGTGACCCGTATAAAATTTTAGTAGCAGATTTTGCGATTGAGGGTGATGACACCTTCACAGCACGCCGCATTGCGACGGAATTGCAAGCCATTTTGGGCAACGAGGCGTTGTATCATGTCGAGATTATGCTGCAAGATGCCGCCATCACTTCGGCAGACGCCGCCCAGAAAATCGCTGATGAGCAGCAAGCCACGCTCATCATTTGGTATCATGCCGATGATGACACCCTACATATTCAACCCGCTGGGGCGGAACTTTTTCCAGCGGCGCTGTTGGATACCCCGACTATCCAAACGATGAGTCATTTGGAAATTGCCCGTGCTGATATTCAAGCACCAGCGTTATTGCCCTATGTGGCGGCAAACATGGCACTGCTGCACTTGAACGCTGGAGATTTATACGAATTTGCCCGCTATTTAGCCGTGCTACAGGATAATGCGGGGGACGCCGATAGCATTCCGGGCGCAACACTCACGGCACAGGTGTATCGAGCAATGGTCAATTTTGGCAGCGATAATCCAACTGCCATCGAAGCGTTGAATGCCGCCTTAACGCTGGACGACGATAATCCATTACTGCTCATTATGCGTGGGATGCTGGTGTTCCAAGAGAATGATGTGCTGAGTGCCCGGATTGATATTGATGCTGTGCGAACCATTGCCCCCAAATACACAGTGCCAACCCAGATTGATATGCTGTTGACGCTGGTCACAGGCAATAGCCCGCATCCCGTTTTGCGCGAATTTGAACGCTTCGATAAGCGTAATCCCAACGGCTTTTTGTTGACGTTGCAAGGTTTGGGCGTCTATGCCACTGACCGTTACCCCGATTCGGGCAATTTGTTTTCACATGCGCTGCAACTTAGCCCAGATATTATCTATGCTTATTTCCCACGGGTGTTATTGGCACTCCGCAGTGGCAATCTGCCCCAAGCACAAGAGATTATGCGGCAAATCAGTGCCATAACACTGGATGCTCAATATAGCAATCGGTTGATGGACATTTTGTTTGGGGAAACGATGACCCCTAACCCCTATCAATCGGTAGCCGCAGCCTTCAGCAATATGATTGAAGGCGATTGGGAAACGGCGATTGTGTTATTAGAAGTGATTCTGGAACAAAATTCGGGGCTGCTCGTCGAGAATTATCTCTTTCAAGGAATAGCTGCCTGTAATTTGGGGGATTATGCGGCGGCAGAAGCGGCATATACAACGGCGCTGGAACTGCCCAATTCGCTGGATATTGTCTATCTTTTGCGGGCAGAAGTGCGCCGTTATGAAGGCAATGCGACCGATGCCGATGCCGATATAGCGACTGTGCGCCAGAAAACCGCTGCTTTATCCAATTGGCAACCGCTTATCGCTGATTTTGAATCCGGCAAATTGACCTGTAAAACGCTTTTGGGGAATGAAAGCAATACATAATTTACCCTGAGCGAATAGGCTCAGTGTATTTTGGGCGACCCCACCGGGTTGCCTATACAAAAATCTGCGATTGATTAAACTCGCCCCCAAAATAAATTCATATATCACACGCTCACACTGTCGTGATGGGCATCTTTTTTGCTACAATACGGGGCGCTTTAGCGATACTCCTGCAACCGGAAGGCACAGATAATCCTTATGACCCTGCGAATCTTCAACGTACTTGGACGCGAAAAACAAGACTTTACCCCGTTGGTTGAGGGGCGCGTGGGTATGTATGTCTGTGGACCAACGGTATATGACCATGCCCATCTGGGTCATGCCAAAAATTATGTCTCGTTTGATGTGGTGGTACGCTATCTGCGTTACAGTGGCTATGATGTGCTGTATATCCAGAATATCACCGATGTGGGACACATGCTGGAAAGCGGCGAAGACCGCATCCTGAAAAAAGCACAACAGATGCAAGCAAAGCCGATGCAAGTGGTGGAACGCTATACCAAAAGTTATTTTGATGATATGGATGCTCTTGGTGTGCTGCGCCCGGATATTTCGCCGCGTGCCAGTGGGCATGTGCCGGAACAAATCAAAATGATTGAAACGCTGCTGGAAAAAGAAAATGCCTATGTCGTCAATGGCAGCGTCTATTTTGATGTCACCAGTGACCCCGATTATGGCAAATTGTCTAACCGGCGGGTGGAAGAACAAGAAGAAGATACACGCGGCACGACCCGCGATGAAAAAAAACATCCCGCCGATTTTGCCCTGTGGAAAAAAGCCGAAGATGAGCATATCTTGCGTTGGGATAGCCCGTGGGGCGAAGGCTTTCCGGGTTGGCATATTGAATGCTCGGCGATGTCCAAAAAATATCTTGGCACAACCTTTGATATTCACGGTGGCGGTATTGATAATCTGTACCCGCATAACGAGAACGAAATCGCCCAGAGCGAATGCGCCAACGATGCCGCGTTTGCCAACTATTGGATGCTGGTCGGTAGTTTGACCGTTGATAGCATTAAAATGTCCAAAAGTTTGGGCAACTTCGTGACAATTAAAGATGCACTGGAACGCTACCGCCCCGAAGTCATTCGGACATTTATCGTGACGGCGCATTACAGCAATCCGGTAGATTACAGCGAAGATGCCCTCAGCGCCGCCAAAAATGGCTGGGAACGCTTGTATAATGCCGTGCGGCTAACGCGCCAACGCATGAATTATGCCCCTGAAGGTGATAACGGCAACGGCTTTTTGGAACGGTTGGCGGCTGTTCGGACTGAATTTAAAGAAGTGATGGATGATGATTTTGGTGCGCCACGCGCCTTGGCAGCGTTGCAAGACCTTACCCGTGATGTGAATACCTTGCTGAACGATAACAGCGAAGTGGGGTTATCGGTCTTGGCAGAAATTGATAAGGCATATCGGGAGATGGGTGGCGATGTGTTGGGCATTATTCCGGCGGCAGACGGCGGAGATACGCGCAGCGCAGAACGCGAAAAAGCCCTCATCGAAATGCTGATTAACATGCGGGCGCAGGCGCGAGTCAACAAAAATTATGCCGAAAGTGACCGTATTCGCGCAGAATTGGCACAAGCGGGCGTTATCTTGGAAGACCGTGCTGATGGCACGATTTGGAAAATTGAGTAAATTCAATCTCACCACCGAGACACAGAGCTATCACTGAGAAATTGTGTAAAAACAGCGTTGAATCAATAAGTAGGATTGCTCATCGCAAAATTTTTATTATCACTCTATTGAATGAAAAGAGAAGCCGCTGAAAGCCACAAGCTAACAGCGAATCGCTATTATGGAATTTCTCTACGGACATTGGTCAATCATGGAATCGCTGCGTGCCGGACGCCGCAAATTTGAGAGTCTGGTCGTGGCAGAACGCATTGAAGAAAAAGGCATCGCGCTAGAAATCTTGCAGGTTGCCAAAGAACGCGGCATTGCCATCAGCCGCGTCCAGCGCCGCATTTTGGATGATGTGGTCAATGGTGCCAATCATCAAGGGATGGCGCTGCGCGTGGGCGATTATCCTTATGTGGATATAGAGGATGTTTTGCAAGTAGCCGCCGAGCGCGACGAAAAACCGTTTATCTTGCTGCTGGATTTGCTCAAAGACCCGCAGAATGTCGGCTCGTTAATTCGCGTTGCCGATGCTGTGGGGATTCATGGCGTTATCTTGCAAGAACGACGCGGCGTGGGCGTGACACCTTCTGTCGTATCGGCATCTTCCGGCGCGGTCGAACATCTCAAAGTCGCCCAAGTGACGAATCTTGTGCAGGCGATGAAAGAATTAAAAGAGAAAGATATTTGGTTGGTGGGGCTGGATGTTGCGCCGAATGTGCCGCCGCTGGATAAAACCGATTTGAATATTGCGCTCGGCATTGTCATGGGCAGCGAAGGCGAAGGGATGCGCCGCCTCGTGCGCGATACCTGTGATATGCGCGTCACCATCCCTATGCGTGGCAAAGTAGACAGCCTGAATGTGGCAACCGCTGGTGCCATCGCTTTATATGCCGCTTGGCAAGCACGCGGGTGGCGGGGTTGGGCATTTGCCAATGTCCCCAATCTCGAAAAATAATTGGGATGGGGTGGGCAAGATGGGACTGTCATATATTCTTTTGATTCATCAAACCCAATAATCGAATATGCGGCTATTCTTAAACACGTTTTATCTTGTAAGGCAGGTGCAAAGATGTTAGACGAAATTTTGAACGAAACCCGCGAGAAGATGAAAAGCACGCTTTCGGTCTTTGAAGAAGATTTGCATGGCATCCGGGGCAACCGGGCTAGCACGGCATTGGTAGACCGCCTGCGGGTGGAATACTATGGGCAAGAATCCGATATGCGCCAATTGGCGACCATTTCTACGCCCGAACCCATGCAAATTATGATTCGCCCGTTTGATAAAGGCGCGGTCAAAGCCATTGAACGGGCGATTAACGATGCCAATCTAGGGCTAAATCCCCAGATTGACGCCGGCGTGATTCGGCTGAATATGCCGCCGCTAACCCGTGAACGGCGGCAGGAATTGGTCAAACTGCTGCACAAACGCACCGAAGATGCCCGCATCGCCATTCGGAATATTCGCCGCAATGCCAACGATGACATCAAAGAATTTGAGAAAGAAAAAGAAATTTCTGAAGATGATGCCAAACGCGGTCAGGAAAAAACCCAAGAGATGACCGATGAATTCATCAAGAAACTGGATGAAGTAAGCAAAATCAAAGAAAAAGACATCATGGAAGTTTAAACACCGACTCAGGCTTTATGCTGGCAGCCGGTGTATAACCCTATACGGATAGCGAGTCGGAGAGGCAAAAGAGGGAGATATTCCCCTCTTTTGTTATGGCACTGATAAAACATTGACCTGAACGCATCGCAATTGTGTTCAGGTGGCAGTACCATCAATTATTTGTGGAGCAGTAAACCTTATGCCCGGCATCATCAAAGAAAAACCGGATATGTCCTTCACCCCTGAATCGTTAGTGCGTGTGCCGCGGCATGTCGCCATCATTATGGACGGCAACGGGCGCTGGGCAAAGCAGCGTGGGCTACCCCGCAGTGCCGGGCATCAGCAAGGCACAGAAAATCTGCGCCAAATCTTAAAAGCCGCCGTCGAATTTGGCGTCGAAATTTTGACGATTTATGCTTTTTCAACGGAAAATTGGAAGCGCCCCCGCCACGAAGTCGCCCTGCTGATGCGAATTTTGGAGATGGTGATAGACCGCGAACTGCGCGAACTGAACGAGAATGGTGTGCAAATCCGCCATATTGGGGAATTGGACGGTATGCCAGAACGCTTGCAGCGCAAAGTACGGGAGGCGTGCGCCACTACTGCCCAAAATGACCGCTTAATTTTGAATGTCGCCTTTAATTATGGCGGGCGCGACGAAATTGTTCATGCTGTGCAGCACATCATTCAGGCAGGTATCGCGCCCGAATCTGTGACGGAAGACCTCATCAGCAGTTATCTGTACACCAGCGGCTTGCCCGACCCCGACTTGATTATCCGTACTAGCGGCGAATTTCGGTTGAGCAATTTCCTTATCTGGCAAGGCTCATATTCCGAATATTACTATACGCCTGTTTACTGGCCCGATTTTAACAAACAAGAATTTTGGCAAGCCCTCGTGGATTATAATCATCGCAAGCGGCGCTTTGGCAAAACGGATGACCAACTTGAGCAAGAATAAGGCGCTTTAGTCGGTCACTCTTGCCATGCTCGCAGCAGTTCTTCCAACGTTTCAAACACAAAATCGGGCTGAACCGGGCTATCGGGCAAGTCGTCGCGTTGGGTGATACCCGTTAAAACTAGCGCCGTTTGTAACCCGGCATGATGCGCCCCGGCAATATCGGTGTCCAGTCTATCGCCAATCATGAGCGTTTCTTCTGGCAATGTTTGTAAAATCCGTAAGGCGGCTTCAAACATCGCCGGTTCGGGTTTGCCGACCACGAGTGGTTTCTGCTCGGTGGCAGCTTCCAACATCGCTAAAATGCTGCCCGCGCCCGGCACGAGTCCCTCTGGTGTGGGAAACGTCACATCCGGGTTCGTGCCGATAAAATCTGCACCCGCCCGAATCAACAAGGTGGCACGTTTGGCTTTTTCATACGTAAACTCAAAATCACCGCCGGAAACCACCGCTTGCACATCATGGTCTGCCAGCACAAACCCCGCTTTTTCGAGTTGTTCACGCAAGCCTGCCATGCCCACCATATACAAGCGCGTGCCTGCTGGATAGCGTGTTTGTAAATACAGCGCCGTTGCGATGCTGCTGGTGATGATGCTGCTTTCAGGAACATCAGGTACGCCCATTTTTGCTAATTTCTGCACGTAATTGGCGGGCGAATTGGTGCTGTTATTGGTTGCCAGCGCAAAAGGCAAGGGCTGTTCACGCAAAAATGCAAATAACGCTTGGATACCGGGGAGGGGTTGATTGCCTTCCCACAGCACCCCATCCATATCCGAAATCACGGCGCGAATCGATTTTAAACTCATGCAAGCTCACGTTCTAAAGTGGTTATTTCTGTCAATAAGTGCTGCTGCGCGGTTTTCATATTGTCCCATTCATTTAACCCCGCGAACCAATCCACATCGTCTAGCAATTTCAGCATCCAATATAACCGGACGCGCAGAAAATGATGGTCATCGAAGGGGCGAATTTGTTGATAGCCGCCATACAACCCTGCCCGAAAACCGGGGCATTCGTCTTCCCACTGTTCATAAATGCGAAAATCCCACGCCGGGTCAGCGGCTTTGGCATGTTCAAAATCAATGACAGCGGTGATATGCCCATTTTCCACCAGCAGATTTTCGGCATGATAATCGGCATGTACCAATGCGCCTAGCGTGATTTGTGTTAAGAGCGATTTACAGCGCGTCAACACTTGCTCTGCCCGCTGAATCACAGCCGCATCTATCAATCGTTTTTGCAGCAGTAGGCTCGCATACTCCCGGAAAAACCACCAAACATAGTCTGACCACGTTGTAAACGGGTCAGTTACACGGTCACAGAGTTTATAAAAGCCATCGTCAAAAGTCTGCGTGTGCATCATCGCTAAATACCGCCCGGCTTCGGTGGCGGCTTGTTCGCGTTCTGGCAGGCTCATCGTCTGCCAGCTATCAATCAAAGGCATTCCCGGCAGTTTAGTGGTGATGAGGTAGGCATAGGGCGCCAGCATTTTAGAGGTATCCAGCGTGATGACTTGCGGCACGGGCAATCCAGACTGTTGCAAGCGGTCGTATGCCATTTTTTCACCGCTGAAACGAAAATTCTCATGTTCTTCCAGCACTTCAAAGCGCAGCACATAGGCATCATTCACGATATAACACAGATTAATCGCGCCATGTTTGGGCTGCATCATCGTCTGAATTTGCCCTAGCTGATGCTGTGTGCAAATCTGTTGCAACACTTGTGGGGCGATGGTGACACTATCTTTATGCATGAATTGCTCATCCTGTGTTGCCGCGCCGCTGCCATGCCAACAAGACCCATGCCAACAACGAAACGGTGCAATATAACATGAGTGCCACTGCCGTCATGGTCAAAATCGTGACATAAACTAAGGGTGTATTGTAATCATAGCGGGCGGCTGTCACCAGATAGCCCAAACCATTTCCGGCGCTCACAAATTCACCAACGACAGCCCCTATCACCGCTAAGGTGGCGCTGGTCTTGAGTCCTGCCAATATCACCGGCAGCGCCGCTGGAATTTCCAATTTCGTCAAGGTTTGCCAGCGTGTTGCCCGCAAAGAACGCATGACATCGCGCAGCCCTGATGGCACATTCCGAATGCCAATCATGGTATTCATCATCGTTGGAAAAAAAACAATCACGGCACACGTCACGATTTTGCTGGTTTGCCCACTGCCAAACCAAATGACCAATAATGGGGCATACGCTACGATGGGCGTTGCCTGAAACCCCACAATAATCGGCGTTAGTAATTCTTCTAGCAACGGGCTTTTGCCAATGCCATAGCCCAAGATAATGCCAATGCTCGCCCCAATGAACAAGCCCGGCAGCAATTCGCTTAGGGTGACGGCAGTATGTTCCCATAAAGTGCCATCGTTTATCACCGCCACAAATTCTGCCCAGACTGCCGCAGGTGGCGGAATGAGAAATGCGGGATATAACTCCAGCGCGGTAATGATGTGCCACAGACCTAGCAACAGCAATGGCGAACCCAATGGAACAAACCAGCGCAACCAGCGCCGCAGTGCTGATACTTGCGGTTTGCGCGTGGGTTTCTCTGCAAAAGCAATCCCAGATAGTGTGTTGGGTTGTAACATACAAAAACCCCGTTTTCATGAGCAGCAAACAGGGCATAGGGGAGTGAGGGGCGGGGAACATCAATTAACATTACTGCCATTTGCAGTAATGCCCAATTAATACCGCTGATGTTCTCGCGCTTTTTATCAACCTCACCCGATGTTGTGTGAGGTTGACGCCTTCTCCCATCCAGACTATGACTGTCGGCTTCGGACTTTGACCGAATCCACCGGCGCAAACACCAAATTTGCGACTCATCAAGGGCGTGCCATTGACGAAACGGGTAGCGGGCTTGTGGCATGTTAGCACCACCTACCGCCGATCGGGAATTTCACCCTGCCCCGAAGGCTGCGATGATTCAATTAAATGTTGATTTGATTATAACATCCGACGTTGCGCCGGACAATAACCATGCAATATTGTCCTGTTATTGCGTAACGCGCCAACCCCCATCCAACAGCGGCACAGTTGCCGCGCTACTGCCCTCGACTTTTACTTCTAACACATGGCTAGTATCGGTTTTAAGCGCGTTGATATGTCTCCAACCCAATGTTTTGAGCGAAATTTTGATGCGTTTGATGTAGTCGCTGCTGTCTTCATGCCGATATGCCAAATAAAAAAAACGCAGCGGTCCCTGAATCCATACATACTCGCCTTTCAGGCTGGCAGTGCCAGTTTTCATTTGCGTCACCACTTCGGCGTCACATTCAAAAATCAGGCTACCATCGGACTGCATTTGTCCAGCAAGAATCCCACTATGTCTATCCAGCAAACCAAAGACAGCGGCTTTGCCTTCATAGATGTTAGCAGGTGGATTGACGCAAATAATACGCACGCGAATGGGTTGAGCAGCGGGCATGGCACAAACTCCTTGTGGCGAGGATTTATCATCCTATAGATAACTGCTCTAATTGTACCAACCAAACGTGAAAGTGCTGGCATTCCCGCCGGATGGTTTTTTGATGGATTGTTTACCCATTCTCTCTATCGCCATTTCATTGCAAGAGTTTAGGATTTGTTCACTTTTGTGATGTACACTATTCTCAATGCATTGTGATAACCACAAGGATTAACGCACCATGAGTCTTTTTGATGACCTGTTAAAACGCCGCCAGCGTGAAGAAGAAGGCAAAAGCGAGAATCGGTTGCCAGCGGGACAATCGCTGACCAACAAATTCCCGGTACTGACCTATGGACCCAACCCCAAATTCGACCCAGCAACATGGGATTTGCGCGTGTTTGGCGAAGTCGAAAAAGAAATGAGTTGGTCATGGGCAGAATTTATCGCCTTGCCAACTGCCACCATTACCTGTGATATTCACTGCGTCACGCGCTGGAGCAAATTTGATACGGCTTGGGAAGGCGTGCTGTTCCGTGATTTTATTAAGCTGTTCGGCATGAAGGACACCACCAAATTTGTCATTGCCCATTGCGATTATGGCTATACGACCAATTTGCCTGTGGAAGCCATGATGGAAGATGATGTGATGCTGACCTATAAATACGATGGCAAACTGCTCGAACCTGATCATGGCGCTCCGGTACGCACGCTAGTGCCGAAACGTTATTTTTGGAAGAGTGCCAAATTCCTGCGGGCATTGGAATTTAGCGCAGTGGATAAACCCGGCTTCTGGGAACGCAATGGCTATCATAATGATGGTGACCCTTGGAAAGAAGAACGTTACGGACGCCGCTGGGGATTTTAATTAGAATTTTCTGGCTGTCAGCGAGAATACGGGGTGAGGTTGCTGCTCACCCCAATCCTGTTAATTTAAGAAAATCCTCACCTTGTTATTGACCAAATCCCTGAAGTATATTGAGTGCTATCGTTTGTTCTGAAAATTTATGATGGTTGTTCAGGGCATGTCAATGAAAGTGAAACGAACCGGATGATGAAAAAACTGGCGATTTTGCTGGTGTTGGGCGTCATGGTGGCGGCGTGTACCCAACAACCGGAACGCATCCAAGAATTACCACCCACAGCAACCTTGCTACCTATCCTCAGCCAAACACCACGCTTGACGGCGACGCCTGTCCCTAGCCGGACGCCGCTGCCAACGTTTACGTTCACGCCGACGGAAACCGTGCCACCCCCCACACCCTCCAATACGCCTTCACCCACGCTAACACCGACGATTGTGGGGGTGATACAGTCTTTGCAGCGGGTGAATGTGCGCGAAGGTCCCGGCACCACCTATGATGATATTACATCACTGGCAGCAGGCACCAGCATCCAAATTTTGGGGCGTGACCCCGATGGCGACTGGTATAACATCCGTATGGAAGATGGGCGCGAAGGCTGGATTTCATCGCGGTTGGTTTTTTTGCCGCCGACTGCGACGCCCTTCCCGACGCTGACGCCCTCGCCGGATTTAACGGCATTGTTCTTGGGGACACCGTTACCAACCGCCTTTTTAGGGGGTGGCACAATTACGCCCACGCCGCCCGGTTCGGTCATGACAGCTACTCCTATCGGCGCAGAAGGCACGGAAGAAGTCGTTGAAGGCGCATCGCCTACCACGACACCACAAACTGTGGCAAATGCCTTTATTCCGGTGATACCGCGCCCAGATTTGGACGCGCTAGATGCCACCGCAACGGCACTGGTTGCCAGTGGGGTTGCCTCAGAGACGCCCACGCGCACGCCAACCTTGATTCCAACTTCAGAACGGCAAATTGCGCTGCCATCGCCCATTAGTGATAATCCGGCTGCTGAAGGTACGGCAGAAGTTACTGCCGAAGCCAGTGGCACTGAAGTCACTACTAACGAAGGTCTCACGGACGAACAGGTAGAAGCGTTAAGTGGCGTAGATGTTTTTGCCTTTTGCGATAATTTGCCGCGCTATGGTATTGGTGCGCCGCGCAATTTGGCAGCCGGTTCAACGATTGATATTTATTGGGGCTGGTTTGCCCGCGAAGAAACCCAAGTCTTGCAGCATGTCAATAATTCTCTCATTGAACTACGCGTCAATGGACAATTGATTGAAAATATCAACAATTATCGCACTCGCATTCGGCGCGAAGGACAAGATTATGTGACCTATTGGTATGTACCCTATGGACCCTTAACCGCTGGTACTTACGAAATCACCTATATTGTCACTTGGGAAACCACTGTCACCGATGGCTACGAATTATTTGGACCGGGAACGAATGTTCCCTTTGAACAAGAAAGTTGTAGTTTTACAGTTCGATAAATGACGATGAAATCACAACACCCGTCGCTGCTGCGGCGTTTGCTAACGGCTGTTTTGGCATTATATCTGTTGGCGTTTATAGGTTATTTATGTTTGCGCCTGTTGCTAACAGATAGATATTGGTGGTTGGCGCTGGCAAATGCCTTTGCGGTGTATTTGTTCTTGCCGCTGCTATTGGTGCTGCCGCTAGCATGGGGACTGCGGGCGCGGCGTGTAACAGCCGGGGCATTGCTACTGACAGTCGTCGGTATGGCGTGGTTGCTGCCGCCCATGCTGCCCAAACAAACCCACCCTAGCCCAAAAACACCCCTGAAAATTGTCACATTCAATATGTTGGGGTATGAGGGCAGAGCGTTAGAACGCGAAGTAGATTGGCTGCTCACCACCGATGCAGATGTATTGATATTGCAAGAAGCCTATGCAATTGGGGCAGACCCACGTTTAAGCCGTTTATCAACCCCCTATCCCTACGAAGCCCCCAGCGATAGCGGGATACGAATTTTTTCGCGCTTACCATTCGCAGAAAGTCAAATTATCTGGATAGAAGATTACCCCGGTAAAGCTGCCTTGCGTGTGGTGGTCAATTATCAGGGGCAAGATGTAACCATTTATAGTGTGCATTTGTCACAGCCACGTACTGACCAACCCCATTTCCGGTTGCCGGGGCGCTTGCGAATTTATCCATTATCGCTGGCGGTTCATTACGATGAAACCCGTCGCAATGGGCAAATTAACCACCTCTTGAACAGGATTGCCAACGAAACAATACCTGTGATTATGGCGGGCGATTTTAACATGACGCCCACTTCGATTGCTTATGACCGCCTTGCCGCCCAATTGAAAGATGCCTTTGCTCAAGCGGGCAGCGGTTGGGGCATGACCTATCCAGTAGCGCGAGTGATAAATTTACCCGATTGGCTGCCGCCGCTGCTGCGAATTGATTATGTGTGGCATAGTTCACATTGGCAAACGCTCCACTATCAACGCGGCGAAGCACTCAATTCTGACCATTTTCCAGTTATGGTGTCGTTGGCGCTCAAGTAGAAGGGGTTGCCAATTTTTTGTCATTTCTTGGTAAGATATGATGAATATCGTTTGATTGAGAACCACATTGATTTTCGCTTAAGTTCAAAACGAGTGATTTTCCGTAGGGTCGAGGCATGCCTCGACCCTACAACAACGCACTTTTCACGCAATCTGAACATGAGCTTTGATTTTAAAAAACAGGTTGTATGTTGAAGCGACTCTTGCTGATAATGCTGGTATTGGGGTGTGCGGCGTGCGGGGCGACCATCGAGTCGCGTCCGCTTGGCGTACAATTTCCGGCAAATTATCAGGAAAATTTTGCACATTATGCGACAGTTGACCGACCGGATGGCATGATTCGAGAGTTGTATATTCTCCCTTCGGCACTGCGGCGTATCACACCGGGGCGGGCATTGCCGCTTGGCACCATTATTGTGATTGAAGCCTATGAGGCATTGCGCGACGAGACGGGTGAATTGCGGCGGGATGAACAGGGGCGCTATATCAAAAGTGCCATGCGCCGAAACGTGCATGTTGCCGAAAAACGCTCCGATTGGCGACCAGAAGATTTTGAGCGTGGGCAGCTATCCGACGATTGGAATTTTGGTTCGTATTTATTCGCCGATGGCACGCGCTTCACTGAACCACTCACTGCCTGTTTTAACTGCCATAATGCCACTGCCCACGAGGATTTTACGTGGTCGCTGCCGCTGCTGCTGGATTATGTGCGGACAGACGAAACACAGTATTTTTACTGTAATTTAACGGGCAGAACCGCGTGCCAATTTTAGCCTGCGGTTTTGCCACTTCAGCGCATTATCTGCCTGTCTCATAACGGAATTCATCTGGGTCTATAGTGCTAATCCAGTAGCCAATGCCCGCCGAACCTTCTGCCATCCAACCGACCACTTCAAACGACGATAACACGCGAATTTTCCACCAATTGAGGTTATCTTTGCAGATGGGTCCACCTTCGATGATGAATGGCACGGCTTTCACCAACGTGAATAACAATGGCGACTCTTCGCCCGGTGCTGACCGTAAGGCTTTGGGCGTGTCATCTCGATAGCGCACATAGGCTTTTGTGCCGATGCTCAACGGCAGTGGGAAGGCGCATAATGTCCCAGTTTCGGTAGATGGCAAATCTTCAGGAATCAAGAAATTGAGTTCATTTTCGCCTTCTGCCATCCAGCCTTCATAAACGATGTTGACCACTGTTGCCCGCACGACCCACCATAACAAACCATCCACACATTGGGGACCCCCAACAATGGCAATCGGCGTATTGAACGGCACAACTGTTTTGGTCATGGCATCTAGCGAAGGTGCTTCGCGGATACGCACATTGTAGACTAAATCCACTTCTCTGCCGGGCAATAAATTATAGCGCGGCGTACAAGGTGCGTTGCGGGCGATTTCTGGCACGATGATATAATAGCCATCTTCGTCGAGTCTGCCTTCCGCGACCCAACCCGGATTGCCTGTCCCTACCACGCGCCACCAGTTATAGCCTTCGGCGCAAACGGGACCTTCTAACACGGTCACTGGCACCAATGTCGGCTCATCTACCAATTCGCCATCATCATCGCGGTTTTCATACACGGTATTCCAAGCGATTGCCCCCGACCGTGATGGGATATTTCGCACATTTAAGCCCGGTTGCAAATACACCACATCCCCCGCCCGAATCGGCAGCGGGGTATAACACCCGCCCACCGGACTCGGCGTAATGGGGAATAATGGCACCCCCGGCGTATACGGAAAGGGCGTGGGGTCTTGCGCGGTCGTGCCGGGAATCATCACCAGCGAAAATGCCATGCTCAACAGCAATATCAGCGCCAGCAGCCCGGCAAATAAGTTTCGGCGTGGAAAGGTCGTCATCAAAATATCTCCTTCGTTCTGGCGCTGATTTTAACCTATTCTGGCATTTTGTGCTGAGGGTTGTTGGGGTTTTGTAAAAATCCTTCTTGACCTATTGTGAACCATTAGAAATCATGGTACGCTGTTATTGCCCCGGCGGGCTAAAAAGCGAGTTCCAAACCGCCACGCATCAGGAGCGTGATTGACTGCCTGATTAGCAGATTGCCAATCTGTTCAAACTCGTCCTTTGACTCAGTGCCGCTACGGGGCATCTCTCACATTTTGAGAATGATACACATAAAAACCAGCAGCATTTTTTGTGGTTTGCTTCTAATGAATAATTGTTTTTAGCCATTAGCTCTTAGCTAAAAGCCAAAAGCCAATCACATCGTATTATTCTGAATATTCATCATTTTTCAGAGTAGTCACACTTTTATTGGTAGCGTTACAACAGACTGAGGTGGGTTATGGCAAAAAATATGCAAACTGAAGTGGTCATTATCAAAGATACGCATCGTGGTTTATGGTACGAAGATGGGAAGTTGCTGCGCGTGCTGGAAGCCGGGCGTTACGAAAAGCCCAAAGCGCCCAAATATAATCCGTTTGACATTTTCGGGCGCACACCGAATGTCGAAATTGCGCTGGTGGATATGCGTGAGCGTGACTTGACCATCAAAGGGCAAGAAATTCTAACTTCGGATAAAGTGGCGATTCGCGTGAGCATCATTGTTCGTTTTCAGGTAGAAGACCCGCGCTTGGCAAAACATGCGGTTGAAGATTACGAATCGCGGCTGTATACCGATGCTCAATTAGCAGCCCGTCGGTCGCTGGCGTCTATGAAATTAGAAACAATTTTGACCAATCGCAATCAGTTGAGCGAAGATATTCTGGCAGAAGTGACAGAATCGGCTGTTGGGTACGGGGTGAAAATCATTCGTGCCGATGTCAAAGATTTGATTTTTCCGGGGAATTTGGAACAAATCATGAATCGTGTGCTGACCGCAGAACGGCTGGCAGAAGCCCAATTGATTGAAGCGCGGTCGCAGGCAGAAATTAAGTTGGTGGATGCCCAAGCGCGTGCGGAAATCCAGCGTATTCAGGCGACTGCTGATAACGAAGAACGCCAACGCACTGCCGAAGTCGAAGCTGAAATGGCGCGTATCGCCACCGAAGCCGAAATCCGTGACCTGAAAGAACGCGAACAAGCAGCACAGGCATACACGCAGCATCCAGCATTGCTGCGCTTGCTGGAATTACAAACGCTACGCGACTTATCGCATAATGCCAGCGCCCGTATCTACGTCAGCTTTGACCGTGATACCCCTACAAAAGATAATGATTAAAGGCACGAGAGCGAATCAACCGATTCGCTCTTTTATTGTAACTACTCAGGTTGTGTTTTCGCCCTCACCCTAAATCCCTCTCCCGAAGGAGAGGGACTTCACACGCTACTTGTTTGTCGCTCCCCTTCTCCTGTGGGAGAAGGGGCTGGGGGATGAGGGCTGAGTAGTTACCTTTTATTTATCCCATCAATTTAGCTCTATAGTCGTATTTTAGCATGGCATACAGTTGATTTTTCCCCATAAACCCCCTTAGCCCATCTTCCCCAAATTCGCAGCGTAGGCATAACGTTGTGTACGCCACCACTGGCTCATCCTGTTCAGCCGTCCAATTCTTTGATACGCTCTATCTATCTGAGAGAACCATAGTCAGCGATTCAGGGCGTTATAGCAAAGTGAGAATTCTATGTTACGACAACTTTGGTTGGTGAGTCTGCTGCTCATCAGCACACTATCTGCCTGCCGTTTGGCGAATGCGCCAGCGGAAGAAGTGGCGCTCGTTTTTGAAGGTGCGCCAACGATTAATATTGCTTCCCCCTTAGCGGGCAGTGTTTACCGCGAAAATACACCTGTCAATATTTTGGCACGGGTCGAAAACGCAGGCGGTGATATTGCCAATGTGGAACTGCGCGTGGGCGATGAAATCATCGGGCAAATTGCCAATCCAAATGCGGCTGGCGCGAGTGCCTTCACGATTACCAGCAGTTGGCCCGCGGTGCGTGTGGGGCAGCAAACCCTCAGCATCATCGTCAGCCGTACCAGTGGGGCGCAAACCGCGCTAGAAACTGTTACCATTGAAGTACGCGGTATGGCAACGCCGACCCCCACGATTAGCCCAACAACCGACAGCGTAGCAGCAACCCCCACCACTGCTGACGCGCAATCCAATTCTGGGCAACCTGCCGCGCCAACTGCCGAACAGCAAGCCGCACAGCCCACCAGCGAACAACCCGCAGCCCAACCCACCGTTGAACAGGTTGCGCCGAGTGCCGTGCCGCCAACTGCCAGTGCCACTTCGTCTGTGCCGCGCATACGGATTGTGCAAGGCGCGAATGTGCGCCAAGGTCCTTCAACCTCATTTCAAGTGATTGGCACATTGGCTGCCGGCGCCGAATCGGACATTTTGGCGAAACTTGCCGATGATTCGTGGTATAAAATTCGCTTGTCGAATGTGTATAACACGACGGGTTGGGTCGCCCGCGTGGTGGTCGAAGTTTTGGGGGATACTAGCACAATACCGATAGAAGCCGCCCCACCGACGCCTGTTCCGGTGCTGCCAACTGCCGTGCCGCCGACTGCTGCCCCAGCGGGTCCGACTGCGCCGCCTGTCGCCGCCACTGGTGCCGATTTGGTAATTGAGGGAGTACCAGGCGTTAATCCACATCCGTTTGTTTGCGCTCAAGCATCCACCGTGACAGTGACCGTCAAAAATATTGGGACGCGCCGTGCGGAAGGTATTTTTGTGGCAGTGCAGGATATTTATAACAATGCAGTCGGTGCAAACACGTCTGCTCCTATCGTCGGCGGCATTGACCCCGGTGGCACTGGAACAGTTGAATTGTATCTCACCGTCTCTAACAATTTCCGGGAAGCACATACCACCCGCGTGGTGGTAGATCCGAATAACGCTATCACCGAAACCAACGAAACCAACAATGTGTATAACAGCCCAGTCTATTCTTTGGAACAAGGCGGGTGCTAATTCCGTTTTTGCCCATTGGTTGCTAAATTTCATCGTTTAGGGGAGCGCCGCTGTGCGCTCCTTAAACACCAAAATTGAATATCAAAAACCGTCTTGGCGGTTCAATCCAAAACTTTCATGGTTTATTTCTGACCATATCACTACAACTTTCTCACCATCCAATATCCTCAAAATTACGAACAACATGTGTGCCGCTGCCTATATCGTGTTAGAATATCAAAGTTATTTGGATTCTCACTCACGCTAGGATGCCGCCGATGATCGGAACACGCATCGGGCAATATGAAATTATTGAAGAATTAGGCAAAGGCGGTATGGCAACCGTCTTTCGGGCATTTCATCCCCAGATGGAACGCTTTGTTGCCGTTAAAATTATTCACCGGGCATTAGCCGCCGAAGCTGGAGGCATTGAGCGTTTCCGGCGTGAAGCGCGGCTCATTTCTCGCTTGGAACACCCGCATTTGCTGCCCGTGTATGATTACGCCCCAGAGCATGACCCGCCTTATATTGTCATGCGTTATCTGGAAGGTGGCACACTGAAAGATGTCCTTAACAGTCGCGGACGCTTGCCACTGGGCGAAATTGCCCACCTGATGCGCCAGATTTGCTCTGCCATTGATTATGCACATCGGCAGGGGGTCATCCACCGCGATATTAAGCCCGCCAACATCATGATTGACCCCGAAGGCAATGCTTTCGTTGCCGATTTTGGCATTGCCCGCATCAATGATACCCAAGGCATGACCCAAACGGGATTTACCGTTGGCACGCCGGGGTATATGTCGCCGGAACAGGGCATGGGGTCAGCCGATATTAATTCACGGGCGGATATTTATTCGCTCGGTGTGATGGTCTTTGAGATGGCAACCGGACACGCGCCCTACACTGGCGCGACGCCAATGGCAGTTTTGATGCAGCATATTCAAAATCCGATTCCGTCTGCTTTAGAAGTTGCGCCGGATTTGCCGGAAGAATTTGATGAGATAATCAGCCGCGCTCTGGCGAAAAAACCGGAAGACCGCCATGCTCGCGCCGGGCAATTGGCAGATGAATTGGTGGCACTCGCCGGGCAAGCCGCCAACCGTACTCCCCATGAATTGCAAACCGCGGCACAAATATCCGTCGCCACCATGCAGCAACGCCGTGCTGCAAAAGAAGATGAAATCCAAACGCTGATGCAGAAGTTTGAAGCGCAGCGTGGCACCATGCCCGATGTTCCCACCGCCGCTACACCCGCCACCCCGCAATCTGTCCCGATGTCTATTCCGGGTCCCAAAACCGATAGTACTATCCCAGAAATCACCGCCCAAACACCCTCGCGCACCCCGGTTTTAATTGCGGCAGCCGTCGTGCTGCTTATTTTAGCCATCGGGGCGGGCGTATTATTTGTTTCCAATCAACAAGCCGCTGAGGCTGCGACGCAAACCCAAGTGGCTGCCAATTTGCAAGCCACGCAGCAAGCCAATACCCAAGTAGCGATTGCCGCAGCGACCGATACGGAAGCCGCAGTTTTGGCGGTGACAGCCACCGAAAATGCCCAACAGACTTTTGAGGCGATGTTAGAGACGACAGCCGTGATGCTTGCCAGCCTCACTGCCGAAGCACAGGCAAATATTGCAGGTGATTCGCCTACGGATACTCCTACCGATGCTGCTACTGCCACAAATACGCCACGTCCGGCAACGGATACACCGATTCCACCCACGCCCGCGACGCCAGTGGTTTTAGCGCGGCGCACGATGGATATTCGGTTAGGACCGGGACCAAATTTCCCGGTGTTGATGACGCTGGAAGAAGGCGAAGAATTAGAAATTTTGGGCATCAGCGAAGATGGACGCTGGTTCCAAGTATTATTGCCGGATGGGTCGGAAGGCTGGGTACTATTTTCCAGCACGATTGCTCAATTGCTTGGCGACCGCGAAGTATTGGCAGTAGCAGTTGCACCCACCTTAACACCCACCGATACACCGACTAGCACGCCATCCGCGACGCGCACACCGACGGCGACTAGCACGCCAACAGCCACGAATACACCATCTAGCACACCGACCTTTACGCCTACACCCACGAATACGTTTACGCCAACGCACACGCCAACGGCGACGGATACTGCAACTAAAACACTCACGCCTACTGATACTTTTACGCCGACGAATACGCCAACCAAAACAGCAACACCGACCAACACGCCGACGAATACACCAACATCAACCTTTACACCGACACCGACTTCGACGGATACACCGACTAACACGCCGACGTTGACCTCAACACCGACGTTGACACCGACACCAACTTCGACATCCACCAATACGCCCACTTCCACGCCGACACCGACTTCGACCAATACGCCGACCTCGACACCGACCACTATACCCACCGAACCACCGACGCCCTCACCGACGCCGATTCCTTTGGGTGTGCTGCCCTATGTGATGGATTTTGAACAACCAGAGGATTTGCAAGGCTCGGACTTTTTGCCCACCGCTTGGTCACAATTGATTGAAGGGGGCGAAAGTGTCTTGGCGGGGCAAGCCCGTTTGAACGAACCGTTTATCATTTTAGGGCGCGAAGTCCCTGAATGGCTGACAACGCCGGACTTCGTGATTAATTTCCGGGCATATTTGGGCGCAACCGAAGGCACGCGCATTGTGTTTCGTTATATGCAAAATATCGGCTATAACGCGCTGGAAATTACGCCGGGGGCAATGACGCTCAAGCGCAATGGCAATGGTACGAACCCCTTGACTGACCGCCAGCAGGAAATCCGGCTGCGCCAAGTGAATGTGCCGATTAATACGCAAGAGTGGAACAACTACACCATCTGGATTGAAGGCAGACGCCTGTATATCTACCTGAATAATGATTTGGTCATCAATGTCGAAGACACGACCCAACCGGCTTTGGGTGCCGGCTTAATCTTGCTTCAGGGCAATAATGCGTTTCAGGCGAATCGCTTTGATGACATCGTAATTCAACGTGCTGAACCCGGCAGCGACCATTTTGAAGCCGGGGTTGTACCAACCACTTGGACAAGTAACAGCACGCGGCTTGTCACCACTGCCCGCGAAAATGACGGCAACCAATTCTTACGCATCGAAGGCGCTGCCGAAGCCGAACCCATCATGCCCGATACCCGCGATTTTGAAATCCGCTGCCGCCTGTGGAACGAAGTCGGTGGACAGCAAATTTACCTGCGCGATAGTGCCAATGGCACACTCCGCATGGATTTTGTCGCGGGCAATATGGTCATGGATTATCTGGATGGTGCTGGACAATCCGTTTTCAGCCAAGATTTCCCTAATCTCTATCGGCGCGGCGCATGGCTCGATTTCCATGCCTTGTTCGTGGGCGACCGATTAGAAATTTTCTTTGATGGCGAAACCATCTTTGAAGAGACGCTATCGGCTTCGCCTGCTGCGGGTGGTATCCGGTTTGCCGCTGCCCAAGAAGGTGATGTTTTCCGCGTGGATGACTGCTTGATTACGCTGTCCGTATCAGAGCGCAGCACAGGCGCGAGCTTCGCGTTTGAAGTACAGGAATCAGTTCTGAAACGCGATTTTCGGTATCTCCGCAGCGACTTGGACGAAAATTTTGCCGATAAATTCCGTACTGAAAATTGGTGGATTGGCGGGCAAAATGCCGTTGGTCAATTCACCAATGACCCTAGTGCCGCTGAACACCAAAACTTTTTACGTATGGCGCATTTGGGGCAGCCCACTTTCCGGTTGTTCAAAGAGTCAATTGGGGTATCGCTGTTTGCGATGCCCGATACCATCACTGCCACCAACGCCGCCACTGATTTATACATCGAAGTGGATGTGCGCTTCTTACCCGGCAGCACTGGCACAGCCTGGCTCAATGTGCGTAGCACACTCACGCTGGCAGGGTCAGATGTCGAAGGCTATCGCATGGCACTCAGCCGCGATATTAACGGCGGCACGCGCTTGATCATTGATTATCAAAGTGCCACCAGCAGCCGAATCTTTTATGACGGTGCTATTCCCGGTGCTGATGTTGACCCGCTGCCCGAATGGATTCAACTGCGGGCGATTACCATTGGCGATAAGCTGGCATTTTTCGCTAACGGGCGCTTTATCACCTTTGTGGAAGGTGCGGAAAAATTGATTGGCACGCTGGCATTGGGCGTTGAACCCGGCACAACCGCCGATTTTGACTCGCTGCTGATTCGGGATACAACACCGCATGGGCAATAAAGACAGTGCGGAGTGCTAAGGACTGAGTGCTGAGTCACAAGTCCCTAGTCCTCAGTCCCTAGTGTCAAGCAAAAGAGCAGATGCAAGCTGTTGTTTTTGAGAATCAATAGGCGAAGAATAGAGGCAAAAAGCACGCACTATTTTTCTCTATTATTCCTGTTTCTCAGTGAAACCTCGGTGTTCTCGGTGTCTCTGTGGTTCAAAATTGTGGTAAATTACAAATCTAAAATCGACTCTATCAGCCACAAAAAAAGGGGGATTTGTATGCACTATACTCGGCTTGGGAAAACCGGCTTGCAGGTGTCGCGCTTGTGTTTGGGCATGATGAGTTATGGCGACCCCAACTGGCGTGATTGGATTTTGAGCGAAGAACAAGGATTTCCCATTGTCAAAGCAGCGGCAGAAGCCGGTATCAATTTTTTTGATACCGCCGATATGTACTCTGTTGGTGCCAGCGAAGTCGTAACGGGCAATATTTTACGCCAGTTGTTTACGCGCCGCGATGAATATGTCGTCGCCAGCAAAGTCTATAACCCGATGGGTGATAAGCCCAACCAACGCGGTTTATCGCGCAAGCACATTATGGATGCGCTGGATGCATCGCTGCAACGCCTAAAAACCGATTATATTGATTTGTATCAGACACATCGTTGGGATTACGAAACACCTATCGAAGAAACGATGGAAGCTCTGCATGATGCCGTGAAAGCGGGCAAAGTACGCTATATCGGCGCGTCCAGCATGTATGCGTGGCAGTTTGCCCAAGCGCAGCATGTAGCCGATCAACAGGGTTGGACAAAATTTGTCTCCATGCAGAATCACTACAATTTGCTGTACCGCGAAGAAGAACGCGAGATGAATCCCTATTGTGTAGCAACAGGCGTGGGGTTAATCCCTTGGAGTCCGTTGGCACGCGGCTTTTTGGCGGGCAATCGCACCCGTGAAAGCAAAGAGACGACTCGCGCCAAATCTGACCAATATGCCCATTCGCTTTACCCGGAAGATGACATCAACTTTACGATTGTTGACCGCGTGAAAGAAATTGCGGAACGGCTTGGCAAGAAACCCGCGCAAGTGGCATTGGCGTGGATGCTGCACAAACACGGCATTACTGCCCCGATTATTGGTGCGACCAAACTGCATCATCTGGAAGATGCGCTCGTATCGGTTGATATTGCGCTCACGCCGGACGACATCGCCTATATGGAAGCGCCGTATCAACCGCGTCCCATCGCTGGACATGAATAAATAACGATGATGAATCACGACAAGCAGGCGCATAAAACGCCTGTTTTTTTATATTTATTTACACCTGATTCAGCCCGAATCGCCTGTTCCCCCTGTTGACCATCGTTCCACATTCCTGTACGCTATGAATAATCTATCGTGCAAATAATGTGATGTGATGTTGTATCGTTCTCCTGATAAAATCAAACGTGATTATGGCAAGCCCTTTTTTAGCAAGCGGCGTGGCGTCCCGATGGGGCGGGTATTGGTGCTGGCAATCTTGCTGGCGCTGATTATTGCTATTCCAACAGTGGCTTTTTTGCAGTATGACCGCTTGCAATTCATCGTGCTTGACCAGATTGGGTATGCCCCCACCACCACACCTTTCGCCAGTGAACGCGCTGCCCAAGCCCAAACCCTCTATGCCAGTGGCGAAATCCTGCGTGCCGAACAACTGTATCGGTTAGCCGCGCAGCAGCAGCCCGATAATATAGATTATCTGTATGAGTACGGCAAAATTTTGATAGAGGCGGAACGCTCAGATGAAGCCGTACCCTTTGCCGATAAAATCATCGCTTTAGCGCCTAATGACCCGCGTGGGTATGCACTAAAAGCCAACGCACTCATGTGGAATGACCCTACAACTGCCATTCCAGCGGCATTCAGTGGCATAGAACGCAGTGCAGTGCCGTTTGCGCCGCTGCACGGGGCATTAGCGGTGGCATTTACCAATGTCGGGCGTTACCAAGAGGCATTGCAGCGCGGCGATTTGGCGATTCGCATTGACCCGATGGACGCCAATGCCCGCCGCAGTTACTCCTATCCGTTGATTTTTACGGGACGTTATACCGAAGCCATTGAACAATTAGAGCAAGCTATCGCCATTAACCCGAATATCGCTGCGCCCTATTTTGAATTGGCGAGTCTCTATCGGCGCATCAACAAGCCGGATGTTGCTGTGGGTATTTATCGGCGCGTGCTAGAAATTGACCCCGACAATCCACGCGCATTTTTACGCATCTGCGAAACTTATGCCGCTGTTGGGCAGTTCCAGATTGCCGAAGGCTTTTGCGATAGTGCCTTAGAGATTGACCCGCAATACGCTTCGGCACATCGTATGTTGGGGCAGTTGCGTTACAGCCGTCGCAATTACGAAGGCGCGATTGAAGAATTTGAAACCTGTTTACGCTTAGGCTCGGAAGAAATCGAGTGTTATTATTTGCGCGGTTTGGCACATTATTTCTTGGGGAACTGCGATACCGCGTGGGAAATCCTCAATGAATCACTCGCACGCACGGATTTGGAACCGATTTTGGAGAGTATCAATATCGGCTTATTTAACGTGACCCAGCGTTGTGCCGGTTATCAGGGGCGTAGTTTGCCCACTGCCGTGCCACCCACACCCATTCCGCCCACACCTATCGGCGGCGGAGCCTAAGCGATGTATATTCGCCGCGATTATTCGCAGCCGTTTTTCCGGGATCGTCGTCGCCCGACGTATTTGCGTTGGTTGTTGGTGCTGCTTTTTTGTGCAGCATTGGGCTATGGCGTGTATCGCTTTGTGCGTGCGCCCGAAGAAGTGATGGATAGCGTTTATACCACCTTCATCAGTCCACCGACGCCCACGCCGTACCCGTCTACATTGGCGCAGCGTGCCAACGAGTTGTATTTGGCAGGCGATTTGGAGAATGCTGCGAATTTTTATCAGCAAGCCGTCGCGCAGCGCCCGGATAAGGTGGATTATTTGTACGAATACGGGCAAATTCTGATTGATTTAGACCGCGCTGATGAAGCGTTGGATATTGCCGACCAAATTATCACGGTGAGTCCAGCAGATGTACGCGGACCCACGCTCAAAACGCGGGCGCTGGCATGGATTGGGCAATATACGGCGGCAGTTCCCATTGGTTTGGCGGCATTGCAAATAGACGCCAATTTTGCGCCGCTGCACGAGGCGCTTTCGCGGGCGTATGTGGGGTCGCAGGAATGGCGTAAAGGCTTGGATTATGGCTTTGAAGCCACTGAACTTGCACCGGGCGATGTGCGGGCGCGGTGGGCATATGCCAATTCGCTGATGGCAGTTGGTGAGAGCGAATTGGCGATGGCAGAACTAGAAATTGCCATCAGCATTCATCCCGGTTTCGTCGCGCCCTATTTTGAATTGGCATTTTTGTATTTGGCGGCAAATCGTGACCAAGATGCCATTGATACCTATGACCGGATTTTGGCGTTACAGCCACGCAACGCCCGCGCTTTGCTGCGCCAGTGTGAAGCGTATCGCAAAGTGGGCGAATTTGAACGGGCGTTGGGGTTATGCCAAGATGCTGTTGATGTTGACCCGACGTATGCTCAAGCGCAGTATCGTTTGGGGCAGATGCGCTATAACCGCCGCGAATTTTCGGCTTCCCGTGATGCTTTCCGAGCATGTTTAAGTTTGCAATCGGGCAGCCTAGAATGCAAATATCGCTTGGCACTCTCGCATTATTACATCGCCCAGACTGATTATTTAGACTGTTTAAATGTGGGGAGTGCTAGCTGCAACACTGCCCGCACCAATGACGACTGCCGCAGCGCATGGCTGATGCTGCAAGAATCGTTGGCGCAAGCACAAACATTGGATGATGTAATAGATGATGTTGAAATTATCCGTGAGGGCTTAAGCGCCATTGCTAATGACCCCGCTTGCCCGCAGTTCAACGGTCAGCGCCCCCCAGAAACTACCCCAGAGGCAGAAGCTACGCCAGAAGCAACAGCAGAGAGTTAAATGTTATAATCAAAAAAAGAAGTGAAAGCAGGTTGGTATGGTGCTTAAACACATTGATTTAGATAAAACATCGCTCACAGTTGAAGAACTGCTCCGAGAATTAACCGACGAAACAGAAATTCTGCTCACACGCGGCACTGTTCCTGTCGCCAAAATTGCCCCTTCGCTGCCAGCACCGACACCTCAAAAACGAGTGCTAGGGTTACACGAAGGCGAAGGTTGGATAAGTGATGATTTTACAGCAGAATTGCCTGATTCTTTTTGGCTAGGAACTGAATCAAAAACAGGGACACTTTTGGTTAATGTCCCTGTCAAAATCTTGTGATTCGAGCCAAATTACAGCAATTTCACCATCGCTACCATGTTCGTCACCAGCGGCACGGCAATCCCGATAATGAGGACGCCTGCCATCGAGGCATAAATCGCAGCGCGAACTGGTGTGGTGGCGCCCACTGCTTCGTTACCTTTGCCGGGGTCGCCCAACAGGAACATATTGACCACCACGCGAATGTAATAAAACGCGCTGATGACGCTGGTCAACACGCCGATGACTGCCAGCACAATCAAGCCCGATTGCACTGCCGCGCCAAAAACGAGCCATTTGCCCATGAAGCCTGCGGTCAATGGAATGCCTGTTAGACTAAGCATGAAAATCGCCATGGCAACAGCCAAACCGGGGCGTGTGTTATACAACCCGATAAAATCATCAAGATTGACACCCGTGCCATCGTCTTTTTCCAGCGCCATAACCACGGCAAACGCGCCGATATTGGTGAACATATATGCCATCATATACACAGCGATGGCTTGCGCGGCGCTGTTACTCACGCCGGGGGCAATCGTTTCACCACCGACAGCGGCAATCGCTATCAGCATATAGCCGGCATGGGCGATAGACGAATATGCCAGCAGGCGTTTCATGTTCGTTTGCGAGACAGCGACGAAATTCCCAAGAATCAGCGTCAAAGCCGCAATCACTTCAACCGTATTTTGCCATGCTGCACTTTCGCCAGCCACCAGTGTGAAAGACGATAAACCAATCACCATCAAGCGCAGCAACGCCGCAAAACCGCCGATTTTGGCGACGACACTCATGAAGGCGGTCACAGGCGTGGGCGAGCCATCATAAACATCCGGCGTCCACATGTGGAACGGCACAGCAGCGATTTTAAAGCCCAAACCGACCAGCGATAATGCCGCGCCTGCCAACAATAAGAATGTGCCGGAGGTTGTTGTATCTGCCAGCACTTCTGGTACTTTGGTAAAAATTTCGGTCAGATTGGTCGAACCTGTCGCGCCGTACACCAAAGCCGCACCATACACCAAAAAGGCACTGGAAAACGCACCGAGGATGAAATATTTCATCCCGCTTTCCTCGCTCTTGAGTACCCATGTGTTGCGCGTGCCATCGGTGGTTCTGAAAGCTGCCAAAACATATAACGGGATGCTGAGGAGTTCCAGCGCGATGAAAATCACAATCAGGTCATTCGCGCCAATCATGAACATCGCGCCCGTTGTCGAAAGCAGCAGCAGCACATAATATTCGCCGTGCTGTGTGTTCGTGCGGCGCAGATAATCGGTGCTGATGACAACCGTCAAAAATGCTGCCAACAGCGTG
>JALHOR010000057.1:26219-34612 GCA_022842885.1 Anaerolineae bacterium | reverse complement strand
GGCAAGCCAACACTGCTATAATCTCTTTCATGGGATTCTCAGTTCCTGGACTGTTAGAGACTATCCACTTTACTGAGAATGCCCCTTTCCGCTAGATGCGCTTTTGGCGAAGGTATTGAAAGTTAGAACCGATTTCAATCCGACAATCGTCATTTTGGAGTCAGTAGTACACATACATATTGGTTTTGCAATATTCCTGAAAGCCCATTTTTTCATAGATAGATACCCCCATGCGCGTCGCACTCAACACCCCTACCTGAAACCCTTCAGAATATGCCTCCAAAAGGGGATAAAGGGTCATCGCACTGCCGATACCTTGTCGTCGCGCTTCTGGCAATGTTGCCACACTATAAATGCCTGCAACACCCGCCCCCAAAAACATGGTTGAACACGCAATGGGAGTATCCCCTAGCCAACCCACATAATGCCGTAATGCAGCCTGCTTATCAAACCCATGTTTAAAATAACAATCAAAAAAAGCATCGTTGATATAATCCAAAAAATCGTAAGGAGCAGCATTCACTTGAATCCAGAGTCGCAGCATGTCCTCATCTCGGACACGCTCCATACGAAATGTAGGCGGTGTAACTGTTTTGGGAGGGAGAGTCGCTAAATGAACTGCCATGCCGGGCATCTGTTCCAGATAAAAACCGCGTGAGCGCAACCGCTGCCCTAAATCTTCTGGTTGCGTCGTAGACCCGACCCACCACATCACTGGCAAAAAAGTCTCAAAATAATACGACAAAATCGTATCTAATTTTTCTTCGACCTCTAATAACGAAAAACGCGCCCGCAAAATGCTGTTAAAAAATGGGTTTGGTACACTTGGCGTCCGCAAGCGCAGCATATCCGCGCCATCGTATAATTCAGCATCCTCCAACACCCCATATAATTTGACATATTCATACAAATTTTCTTCGATGCCTTTGATTAACGCTGTGGGCGAAAAATCTTGCAAAATCATCATAAGAAACGCTACGCCCTTGGGTGAATGCCTCATCATATGACGCTATTTTACAGCGAGATGAAAAACGGCGCGTTAGTTTCAACACGCCGTTTGCTAAAATTATGCGGCTGGTTCATAGCTCACCACAAGAGACTCAGAGATACCGGGTGGAATGAGCAACACAAAGTACGAAAACTCAGCCAATCATTGTTATTGTGTATTTATACCATAGACCGAAGAACCGACAGCACCTTGCCGCGAATCTGACAATTGCTGGCATTCACCATAATCGGATCCATCAGTGGATGCGCGGGTTGCAAGCGGATTTTCTCGCCTTCGTTAAAATAATGCTTCAACGTTGTTTCGCCATTGTCCGGCAGCCAAACAGCGACCATATCGCCATTGGTAGCCGTATCTTGGCGGCGCAGGATGACAATATCCCCTTCCCGAATCATGGCATCTACCATTGAATCGCCTTTAACGCGCAGCGCATAGACACTTGCCGGGTCATTGCCACCCAACAGTGACGGCGGCACATCAATCATGTCATCTTCATCAAAATAATGCCCCACATCATCGGGCATAGGGGCAGGTTCGCTGGCAACGATTTGCCCAACCAATGCCACTCGTGGCGCACTAAATGCCGGATTCACTTTTTTGCTTTTTGTCCCGCCCGGCACATCCCCAACTAAACGCAGCCCACGCGATACACGGTCTGAGCGTTCCAAATATCCGGCTTCCACCAGCTTATTCAAGTTGTAATTGACAACCGAAGTCGAATTAATTCCGGTCGCCTCACCGATTTCGCGGATAGTAGGCGGATAACCACTTTGCTGCATGTATTTCTGCATAAAGCGCAAGATATTCCGCTGCCGTTCTGATAATTTGTTGAACTTCTTATTGACCATCACCATCCATCCTTTTACTAGAACAATGTGTTAATAATTAACACGAATACCTGTTCTGAGTATAACGAACTAACGTTCCTTTTGTCAAATATATGTTCGACCCTTAAGGATGAATTGGGGAAGGTGACAAAAACAGCTTATCGTTGAATATCCAAAACGCTTTATCGTGACTGCTAAAATAGAGTAGAGGTGGTATGATTATCCTATATTTGCTAGTGCTTGAAATTTTTAGGATGATGTGATGCGACTGGTGGTATTGACTTCAGGCGGAGGTATTCTACAAACCATTCAGGATGCTATTGGGGCAAAACGCCTGAACGCAGAAATTGTATTGGCGGTTTTAGCACAACCACAACCATCGGAACAGCTTCACACCTCTCCCACCATAGCAACTTTAGCTATCCCACCTGATCTTGAGGCTGAAACACAAGCCCATGTCGCACAGAAAATTCTGGCGCATCAACCGGATTTAATTGTGTTAGAAAACGAGACAAACGTTTTTAGCGCCACATTTTTGGCACAATTATCCCCGTGTATTATGACCCTACATCCAGCATTGCCCGGCGAATTTCTTGGCGCAGATGCGATTGGGGATGCCTATGACGCTTTCCAGCGTGGCGATATTCTGAACAGCGGTATCACCATCTATTTACTGACACCCAGTTTAAATACCAAAGAAGTGGTGTTGAAAGCGGGTATTCCGATGCTGATAGAAGATACTTTAGAAGATTTTGAAACGCGAATGTTTGCGATAGGGCAGCAACTTCTGATTAAAGCCCTCACGGCATATGCTGCCAAATATCATTCTGCCAATGGCAGTTAATCTTCCAATTCAATTTCACCTTCGTTGTCCAAATCTAGTCCATTGGGCAAAAATGAGTCATTGAGCATCTCTTGTGAATACCGCGCCGCCATCAGCATATTCAGACCCGAATCGTGCTGACCGGGAGCCAGTAAAGAAGGCGCAGGCTGTTCTGTTCCAGCATCCAACAGCGTAAAAAAGAACCGACCACCAATCCCACTCAGATTCCCCTCTGCCCAGATACGCCCCCCATGCGCTTCGACAATATGCTTGCAAATTGCCAAGCCTAAGCCCGACCCTTCGCGCCCTGTGCGGGCTGGGTCTACTTGATAGAAGCGTTCAAAAATTCGTTCTTTCTGGTCTTCTGGCACGCCGGGACCATTATCAAAAATATAAATAGTCGCCTCATCGTTATCCGTTTTTGCCGTGACAATGATGGATTCGCTAGGTGGCGACCATTTGATAGCATTGCGAAGCAGATTCGCAAAAACCCGCCGTGTCTGGTCAAAATCACATAACACGACTAATCTTTCCGGCACATGAATGACTGGTTTGAGATTCTTATGATCGAACTGGTCGCGCAACCGTTCAACCGCGCTGCCCACTACGTCAATCAGGTAAATCGGTACCATCTTCAGGATGGCTTGACCCGATTCAATCATAGATAAATCAAGCAATTCTTGAACTAGGTGGAGCAAATAGTCGGTTTCGCGGGCAATCGAGCGTAAGGAGGCAATGCTGGCTTTGCGTTTAGGGCGGTCTTTATCGTAAAACAACCCATCAATAATCAAGCGAATATTGGCAATGGGAGTACGCAATTCGTGGGAAATATTCGCCACCATATCGCGCCGCGCCCGATTCAGCCGCACTAAATCGGTAATATCCTGCATGGCAACGCCGATGAATGTATGCTGCCCTTCATAGCGCATCACTTGGGTTCGCACGCGGTAATAACGATTATCTACCACGACCTGTTCTTCCAAACTTTCCGGTTCGGTCATGGCACGCACGACAATTTCGTCCAATTCTGGGACGTTAATCACATCACTGATTTTTTCGCCAATGGGGTTTCTACGCCCAAAAAGCGAGTCCGCAGCTTGATTCAAAGCAATCACGATATGGTCTTCGTTCAGCACAAAGACTAAATCGTATGCCACATTAGAAATTGTAGAGAAAAGCGCCTTGCTCTCGCGGGATTGCTGTTCACGAGTTTCAATTTGCCCGCGTAAATTGGTGATGATGCTCTGGTATTGCACCAGATTTTTTTGCAATTCACCAATGGTACTTTCGTGGGCAGAAATCGCCTGACGCAGTTTTAAAATTAATGCATCTAGGCGAGTCGTTTCTGACTGGCAAGTTTCAAGCGTTTTATCGCGGGTGATAATATCTGTCCGCAGTGAGGAAATCGTTTTCTCGTTTTCTGCTGCTCGCTGTTGACTTGCCAGAAGATGCTGCCGCTGACGATAAAGCCAAATTCCTTCTCCAATTGCTACCATCAGCAGGCTCAACGTCAACAGTTCAAGCATGTGTCCCCTCAACCTTCAAAACGATACCCTACCCCTCGTACTGTCACGATGCGGCGTGGTTGCGATGGATCTTCTTCGATTTTTTCCCGCAGCCAACGAATATGCACATCCACCGTGCGCTTATCCACAAAATAATCGTAGCCCCACACTTTTGTCAGAATCAGGTCACGCGATAAGACTACGTTTTTATTCCGCATCAATTCTGCCAGCAAATCAAATTCTTTGTTGCTGAGTTTGATTTCTTCGTCCGCGTCATTTTTCTGCTGGAAAACGCGCCGACCGGTCATATTCAGGCGCAAGTCGTTGGAGACCATCTCGTTTTGGTGGGCGGCAATGGGACCCGCTGGACGCCGTAACAGCGCCCGCACCCGTGCCAAAAATTCACCTAAGCTGAAAGGCTTAGTGATGTAATCGTCAGCGCCACTTTCCAGCCCGATAATTTTGTCTACTTCGTTGCCGCGAGCAGTGAGCATCACAATTGGGATATGCATCATCGAGGTTTCGCCGCGAATCATGCGGCATAAACTCAGCCCGTCGAGGCGTTTGAGCATAATATCGAGTACCACCAAATCCGGTTTATCGCTACGGATTTTTTCCCAACCCACTTCACCATCTAAAGCAATCGTGACGCCATAACCTTCGGCACGTAATTTTTCCGCTAGATTATTTACCAATTTTTCGTCATCTTCGACGATGAGAATTTTTTTGGGCATAGCATTTCTCGGTAGTATTGCAAAATCGAATTAAGGGTATCATTGATATGCTAAACGTATGTTAAGTTTATGCGCGAATATCTTAACATTTGTAACAACGCTATCGGCTGTTGATGGCACGCACACCATCCAACGATGTGGCATGGCGGATAGCGTTACGGATGGCTTGCGCCATGGCTTCGGCGGCAAATGCCCCCACGAGCGAAGTATCTGTCAGAATATCCCCTGTGGACAAGGCAAAAATCGTATCCCCATCGTACATGGTATGGGCAGGGTTGACGGCACGAGCAATACCATCATGCGCCATTTGCGCGACTTTTTGTGTTTGTGGCTTGGTTAATTGGGCATTGGACGCAACTACACCAATGACGGTATTTTCGCCCGATGATTCGGCAACGGGGGGCTGCATCATCATTGTTTTCATGGCGTTCAACATGCCCATAAATGTATTGCCATCGGGCGGTTGCCGCACCCCCGCCATAATCTGCCCATGTTCATCCAGAATATCGCCGACGGCATTCACTGCCACCATTGCGCCCACGACCAATCCATTGCCCACTGCAATACTGGCAGAGCCGATACCGCCTTTGGTCGCAAATTCTTTGCCCAGAATCGCGCCACATATTGCCCCAGTGCCTGCACCAAGCGTGCCTTGTAGTACCGCCGCATCGGTTGCGGCTTCACATGCGGCGTAGCCCATCGCTGCATCGGGGTAAATGCCGGGTGTGCCAAGCGCCAAATCAAACAAAATCGCCGCTGGAACAATCGGCACGACAAAACCAGCACGAGTTTTATAGCCAATATCGCGTTCTGACAAATAGCGCATGACCCCATCGGCGGCAGATAAGCCATAAGCACTGCCACCAGATAACACAATGGCATTCACAATTTGGACATGATTTTGGGGATTCAGCACATCGGTTTCGCGGGTGCCGGGGGCGCCTCCGCGCACATCCACTGCGCCGATGGTTTTCGGCGGACAAAGAAGCACAGTACAGCCCGTCGCGGCTTCTAAATCGGTGGCATGTCCCACGCGCATACCGGGGACATCGGTTATGGTTGAATTCAAGGCAAATAACACTTTCTATTTCAAATCGCCCATCTTGTTTAATTATAGGCGGAAACAAAAGCGGGTATAGGCTATGCCATTGCGATACCCAACCAAAACAGCGTTATACAATTGGAGATGGTTCGCCAGCCATAAAGAGTGTGGCTCTAAACCTCATTTTTGACTAAAATCATACTTTGCTAAAGTAGTGCTGTATTTCCAATATAAATCTCAGTCTGGAAGAAATGCTCATGCCAGTGATTGAACAAAAAATTGTTATTCAAAAACCGTTGTTTGATGTGTTCCGAGTCGCCACCGATTTTAAAACAGTCTCTAGTTGGCAACCGCGTACAACGGCTATCAACATCACCTCCGGCGACCCGATTCGCCCCGGCACAATGCTGTCAATTCGGCGCGGCGGCGTGTTTATCAATGCGGATATCATTGAATATGACCGCAACAAAAAAGTGCTGATGCAAGGTATCTGGGGGCGGTTTCGCTTTTCACGGACGATTGAATTTCATTCCGGTGGGCGCGAAACGACGATTAACGACAAACTCAATATTCATACCGGGTGGCTGTATTTTTGGTATGCGCCCATCTTATCTGCGACTTTACGCAGCGAACTCAGTGCAGAATGGGCGCAGTTGAAAAAACAACTAGAAACGACTTAAGCAGCAGCAGAGAAGGCTGGCTTTTCTTCGGGTCCGGCAATGATGACTCGTAAAGTGAACACCAACAGCACCGCCATGATAATGGCACCGGCTACAAATGGGGCTGATACCCCCACAAATTCAAACATGGCACCCCCAATAATGGGCGTCAGCGCATTGGCGGCACTGACCAGCGCCGAACTTAGCCCCAGCGCCCCGCCCATCTTGTCAACGGGTGTGCGCTTCGTGATGAGGCTATTGATGGCAGGGGACAGAATGGCACCGCCAATCATACCGGGGAGCATTGCCCCTAACAACCATGCAACACCCGCCCATCCATCGTTGCCATCTTGTGGCAGTGGCACCGCAATTTCGGTTGTTCCTACTCGTTGCTCACCCCCGGTTTGGGCGAATGAAGCGATTAACTTTTCTTGTGAATAGCCGGGGACAGGGATTTGTGGTGTGATGGCGAACAACGCCAAACTGAGTGCCAGCAAACCCAGTCCAGCATATATCAGGCGTCTATCCCCATACTTACGACTCCAAATGCCAATATAGCGCCCTTGGATCAGAACCACAATGACACCAATGAAGATAAACAATAAGGCATTGCCACTGCCATCCATGCCGAGTCGCGCCAGTGTAAACAACGGGAAAAGCTGCTCAAACCCCCCAAAAACAAGCTGCTGAAAAAACATCGTGATAAGCAACGCACTAATCAATGGGTTTTGTAATGCCAACCCAATATTCTGGAACAATCCCGTGCGAGGTTGCGCCTGCTTGGCTTTGCCCTGTTCGGTCTCTGGCAGTGTCTCTTTAAACCAGAATGTTGTTAGCATGATGGATAAGAATGAAAAACCAGCAGCAATGAACGCCGGGATTTGAAAATTGTTGTTGCTGACCGCAAGGGCGATAAAACTGATAATGGGTCCCAACGTAAACCCTAATCCAAATGCCGCCCCAATCAGTCCAAGCCCTTGGGTACGGGTTTTTTCGGTGGTGCTGTCGGTTAAAGCCGCTTGTGCCACGACAATATTGCCGCCTGTGAGACCATCCAACGCCCGCGAGATAAAAATAATGGGCAGCATGTTGGCAACCCCCAACAGGATAAATCCCGCAAATGTTCCGATTTGGCTGAAGATTAACACGGGTTTACGCCCAAAACGGTCTGACAGACTACCCAACAGAGGAGAACCAATCAACTGCATCAGCGGGTAAACAGCCGCCAAAATACCAATGGTGAACGCATTTGCCCCAAATGCCGCCGCATATAACGGCAGCAGCGGAATAATAATCGTCAATCCAAGCAAATCTACCAGCACAATGATGAAGATGGGCAGAATGCGTTTAAAATCGAGTTTTTCATCACTGTTAGTTTTATCGTCGCTCATGGTCTTATCTTTTCTATAGGTGCTGATTCGTCAGTATTGTCGGTGGCAATTTGGTCAATAACCCCTGTAAGCCAAGCGATTTCTGCCACTAGATGGTGACGCTGATGGTCAATCATCAATTGTGAACTGCCGCTGTGATGCGGCACCGCCTGTAGCGTGGTGAGTTCCGTTTGCATTTGCTGCCGCCGCTGTGTCAAGAGTGCCGTTGCCTTGGCAGTGGGTAGCGCATCTAAGAATGCCAACCCAATATTGCCCGTAAAATGGACGATATGATAGGCACCTAGGTTTTCCCGTAGTAAGTGTTGAAACATCGCTTCCCCGGCGGTGGTAATGCGATATACCCGCCGTGCAGGACGATTGCCGGCTTGTTCTGCGGATTGTTCTAGCCAACCAGATCGGAAGAGCG
>JALHOR010000057.1:0-26209 GCA_022842885.1 Anaerolineae bacterium | reverse complement strand
TAGCCAACCATTTTCGGTCATTTTTTCTAGCAGATAATAGGCAGTGGGTTTCTTTAGGTCGGTGCAAGAAAGCATATTGCGCTCAATAAAATCATGTAATTGATAACCATGCATTTCTCCCTGACGTAACAACCCTAGCAGCAGCAGTTCTCGGCTCATTTTTTGCCCCATCTTATTTGATATTGAATAGTCAATTTTGACTATTCAATATGGATTATAAACTTGTAAGGTCACTTGTCAAGCAGGAAGTAAAAATATGCTCCATTGCAAAAAGCAGTTTGGGCAGCCACTTGTCTTTGGATTCGACAAACGATAATCACACAATAAATTGCCCGGCGGCATTGTGGGCTTGGCGTATGGGTTGCGGCAGGCGATATTGGGTGGTACATGCCAGTGCCAATGCTACTGCCGATGATAAATCCATCCGATGCCCAGCAGAAATGTAAATTGGTTTGATGCCAGTGCGCGTCCGCAGAACGACACCAATTTGCTCATCGCCATCCATCAAAGGGCTGTAACTGCCTGCGGCAGCATTTGGTTCAGCATATGTCCCGATAAAATGGGTTTTGCCGCAACCAATCGTCGGTTTATCCAGCCATAAGCCCAAGTGTGCCGCAATTCCCATGCGGCGCGGGTGAATACGTCCCATGCCATCAAAAATGAACACATCGGGTTCGTGCTGTAGTTGTTTAAAGGCTTCTACCAATACTTCCCCTTCCCGAAACGTAAGCAAACCGGGAATATAGGGATAGGTGGTGGGCAAGGTTGCCCGCACGGTTTCCACCAATTGCAAATCGGGGTACGTCAACACGACCACTGCTGCCTGAGAAACATTATTTTTGACGCTCACATCGACGCCAGCCACCTGCCGAATCGCCGCTAAATCCAATGGGGTATCTATCAGTTGGGATGCCAAGTCTTTTTGCAGGGCAATCGCGGCTTGTGGCGCTAAATTCCAATCGTGAAGTGGGTTGATATGCATAGTGATTTTCCCATTATTTTTGCATGGAACACTATTATCGAAGAAAGCAGAATATGGCGTAAAGGCGAGAAATATTTCAGAATGGTTGCATCCAATAACACGCTCGATTGAAAGCTGTGCAATGCATCACAACACCTCACTTCTAAAACTACTGCCCCTGATAATCGTTTTGCTAGTTGCATCATTTTTTTATTTGTACGACCTGAATGCTGCCAGTTTTTGGGAAGATGAAAGTTGGCTGGCAATTGCCGTTGGTGATACGCTGCCCGATGTGTATACCTTCTCGGTGGAAAATGGGGTGCATCCGCCGCTGTATTTTTACATGACATGGTTTTATGCACGGTTAGCGGGCGATAGTGAACTGGCTTTGCGTTGGTTCGGCGGGTTAATGACGCTCATCGGATTAGCCTGTTTATATCCATTAGGCAAGGCATTATATGGCAGCCATCGAGCAGGTTTTTTCGCGGTTTTATTAGCCGCCGGTGCCATTTACCTGATATATTTAACACGCTTGGCACGCCAATATGGGTTATTTTTTACGTTGACTGTGCTGGTGATGTGGGCATATCAACAATGGCGCAAAAATCCACAATCCAATTATGGGCTAATTATCTTGTGTTTGGCACAAGCAGCACTGCTCTATACGCAATATTTCGGCGGATTGCTGCTGCCTGTTATCGCGTTCCATGCATTTTTGACTTTGCCACGCCGCCAATGGCTGAAAATATGGGGGGCATTATTTCTGAGTGGGTGTTTATTTGCCTTATGGTTGCCGTCATTGCAAGCGCAAATCACCAATTCGCCGCCGGGTGGAATTGGCTATGCGATTCGGGACAATGCCGATGTCCTCAAAAATTTAGCTGACCGCTTCAGCAATGGACAATGGCTCATTGGCGCGGTGCTGTTGGCATTCGGCATTCTAGCGATTGTGCTACAGCGCAAATGGCATACGGCGCTGCTGCTCTTTTTATGGAGCGTGCCAACCATCGGCGCAATTTTATGGCTGAATGTGAATTATCTGCCGCTGTATATTGACCGCAATATGATGTTTGTCTTTCCTGCGATGATACTGCTTTATGCGGGCGGTTTAGCGTGGGTGAGCTATTTTTTCAATTTCTTGCAAAAATTAGTATCTACCCGAAAGATAAAAATTTTCGTAGGGTCGAGGCATGCCTCGACCCTACCACCAGAATATACAGATAGATATTTGAGTTATGGTGCTGCTCTTGTATTGGCAGTTATTTTCATCGCGCAAGGTCTTTCGATTTATGATACTTTCTGGCAAAAAACAACCGATTGGCGCAGCCCAACGCAAATGATCGCCCAAGATGCCCGCCCGGAGGATGCGTTTGTATTGGCAGGGGATTTGTGGTCGTTGGATTATTATATGCGCCGCTACCTAGGCGTGCGTTTAACCTTGCATCGCATGGCGGATTGGATAAAAAATCCCATTGGTGAGGATAGAATTTGGCTGATTGATGAACGCTTGGCAGTCAATTTTGATGCGATCGCTGCCTTGCCGCCCGGTCTTATCCAAACCCGGCGCATTGTTTATCTGCCTGTGGTCGCAGAATTGTATCAACGCCCACCCACACAGCCTGATACAGTTTTTGGTGAGCAAATTGCGCTCAGTTATCCCGATAAAGCCAGCACAGTAACCATAAAGCCGGGTGATGAGGTGCAATTAGATTTGTGGTGGCAAGCCCAACGTCCCGTTGAATTTGATTATTCCACTAGCGTTGTTATCATCGGCGACAATGGCGTTTTGGTGCAGCAAGATAAAGCCTTTGATGATGGGCGCTTGAATGCGACGGCGCTCCCTGTGGATATGTGGCAACCGGATACACGCACCTTAGTTATCCCAATTGATGCCGCATCAGGTAGCTATACCGTATTCATCACGGTTTACGACTGGCGCGATGGAGAACGACTGCTGACCAGTACCCAAGACGATGATGATTTATATCCATTGGTGCAAATTAATGTCGAGCCGTGATATTTTACTTCAAGAATAGTTCGATAACGGGTGTGATGACATCGGGTTTAGGCACAGGTACTGACAAGAGAATCGCATCTTCGGATAACACATCTTCATCCCAACTGCGCCCGGCATGAGCTTCTTTAAATCGAATTTCGCTGGCATCATGCAAAAACTGAGCATAAGCGACTTTGCCCGCTAACCCCGGTAGCTGCACATGGCGAAAAGGATAATGGAGTAGATGAACATACAGGCGGTTGCCATTCTGGGTATAACGCACACCGGAAGGCGCAGTAAAATCGCTTTGGGTGCAACCATAAATAGACCGGGAATGCAATTGCATCCAATCGGCATAGGCTGCTAAGGCTTTCTCAGCGCGAGGGTCAAATATGCCGCGCCCGGTGGGTCCGACGTTCATCAGCAAATTACCCCCTGCGGCGACGGTATTCACCAACAGATGAATCAATTGTTCTGGGCTTTTCCAAGTGGTTTCGTCGCGGTGGTAGCCCCAAGACCCTGAAAATGTCTGGCACGCTTCCCAAACAACCGGTTTGCCATTTACCTGTACCCATGTTTGCGGTTGATATTGTTCAGGGGTGTAAAAATCGGGTGCAATTTTTTGTAAATCCAAACGATTATTCAGGATGATATGCGGCGCTAACCGCCGAATTTCCTGATAGAGCAAATCACTTTGCCACTCCTGATGTCCCTTGCCGGGCAGCCCATTATAAACGCGGTCAGGATAAGAAAAATCACACCATAAAATATCAATTTGCCCATATTGGGTCAACAGTTCGCCTAGTTGCGCCCGTAAATATGCGGCATAGCGCCCCATATCCCGTGGCTGATTCAAGTCGGTTGCATCGGGCATATCCCGCAAAGGATGAAAGATGTCTATCGTAAAATCGGGATGATGCCAATCAATCAGCGAATAATAAAAGCCAATTCGCAATCCCTCTTGCCGGAAAGCATCGACAATTGCTCGTAGCAAATCGCGTTGGGCAGGGGTATTCGGGGCTTTATAATCGGTTTGTTGGGTATCCCACAGGCAGAAACCGTCATGATGTTTGGTGGTAATCACCACGTATTTCATGCCAGCGGCACGAGCCGCTTTTGCCCAAGCAGAAGGGTCAAATAAATCAGGGTCAAAATGGTCAAAATAGAACTGGTACTGTGCGTCTGTCAACCGTTCCTGACTCTTGACCCACTCATGGCGTGCGGGCAAGGCATACAATCCCCAATGGATAAACATACCAAAACGGTCATGCATAAACCAAGGTGTATCCCCAAGGGTTGGCTCAGGTAGTGGGGGCATCATATACTCCGGCGATGTAAACTGCGGTGAGTTAAGTAAGTTACGGCTAATCGTTTTCCAGCAACCAATTGAATGCCAGTTCCAACTCGTTCATATCAAAAAGCCGTGTCCGGTCATGTTTGCGGCTCATGGTAGCAATAATGGTGTTCACAATAAAATTCTTTTGCTGCAAACAAACAGCGGAGCGCATCCGGCAGCGGGCGGGTTGGGCTTTGTTGAGTTGCTGCACTTTTTGCATGATATACCGCACCGATGGCGCAGCATCAATTTCGCTAATATGCAAAATTCGTAATGTGGCATTGGATGGGGCTTGTTCCGACAGGAGTGATACACACTCCAGCCATTGGTCAACAGCGTTATTGCTGGCGTCATACCATGTAAAGCGATGAACTTCGCCTTGGAGTTGGCGATAATCTACGAGTGGTACGAGTAGTGTGCTAGACATCTGGAGACCTTTCGCACTTCTTCATATTGCTATATGTTACAGAAAAATATCTTGCAGGACAAGATAGCTGTTAAAGAATCAAACGGTTCTCAAACGTATTGTACAACAAATTTCAGACGATGGTATGCTTGTGATACACCCATGCAGGGGTTATTATCAACATAAGATTTCATACCAACAAAACAATGCCTATGCTTACGTCTTTGCGTCTTTTTTGGCAGCGCCATTCATATTCAAGCAGTATACAGGCATTATTGACTGCCTCTATCTTGCTACTTCTGTACTTTATAACACAACATCCATTAGTCCTATTCACTTGCGTGATTTATGGGCTGGTTGGGTTATATGGATTGGTTACGCATTCAGCAACAACCGAGCATGAAGCCATCAACGGGTTGGTGCCATCGGAAAAGCCAGACCAAATACTGCCGCTAACAACGCTGGAAATACCCTCTGTGGGCAGTGGTGGCGAAGCAACGGAAACAATGACAACCCGTGTGGGCGTCACTGTAGATGGGTTGGTGCGAGCAACATACGCTATGAATGCTGTCACAACGGAACAATCCAGCAGTGCCGAAGAACAAGCCGCTGTGATTCAACTCACGAATCGGTTACTTGATGAATTTTTGCTCTTGTCAGAGCGCATCAGCCAACAGGCACGTACCATCACCCAAGTCGCCGAACAATCTGCTGAGATTTCTGATGTCGGTCAAAGTGCTATGCAGCAATCTATTGGCAGCATGGATGATATTCGTATCCAAGTGGAAGCCATTGGGATAAAAATTGCGACCCTCGCCCGCTTTACGCGCCGCATTGACGAAATCATCACTTCTGTGAGTGAGATTGCAACCCAATCCAATTTGTTGGCGCTGAATGCCTCTATCGAAGCGGCACGGGCAGGCGTGCATGGACGCGGTTTTGCGGTAGTTGCTGATGAAGTGCGCTCACTCTCGCAGCAATCCACGCAAGCTGCCGGGCAAATTCGCGCCATTCTTGTTGAAATTCAAAAAGCCATGAGAGAGACGGTTCGTGCTACCGAGATGGGTGTTTCCAACGTAACAACCGGGGTTGCCCGCACGCAAGAGGCGTATGATGTGATGACGCGCCTCGCTATGAGTGTGAATCGTTCCCGCGATTCTGTCCGCGAGATTTATCAGGTGATTCAGCAGCAATCGAGTGGGATGGAAGAAATTGCCATCAATATTGAGCGTATCGAAAGGCTGATTGGTCAGAGCCTTGCCAGTACCCGCACCGTAGAAACAGTCTCTGCCAATTTGAACCGGCTGGCGTCTGATTTGCAAACCACCATTGGACAGCCCGCCAGCCCAGAAATGACGTTGTTCATGCGTTAAAACGGTTATTCCGCTTCAGCTTCTTGGGTACGCAGGGTATGCCATTCGTCCAAGAATGCCCGCGCTTCTGCCGGGGTTTGTACAATGCGTTTGCGGATATTCTCCGGCACATTCTGCATGGGACCCCGCAAGATTTCTTCTTGATAGAAATCTTTGACAATCATCGCCACCGGGAAACTTTGCACCGGATTCCGCAAATTTAAGCCGCGGCTTTTCTTGCGGGCGTCCATCAAATTATCACGCATAAACTCGGTCACTTGGCGAAAATCAAAAATTTCGCCATAGATGCTTTCAATCCCAATTTCTTGGATTAACTTATTGAGCCACGTATAAACCGCGCTGCTATCATCGGCAGTTAGTTCGCCCTGATAGGTGACAAAGACGATTTTGCTCTCCAGCTCGTAGTAGGCACTGGCTCTAGGACTTTCAATTGTGTATTGCGGCATGAGTTTCCCTGCGATAAACCTTATGAATGATGATGATCTTATTTTAGCATTGAAACATCATAACGCACCTTACAAAATGGATTGCAATGTTTTTTAGGTTTGCAAGGCTTTTAACGATTGATCACATAAAAAGCGGGTGCAAACATGGTTGCGATGCAGCCAAAATCAGGTTCGCTCGTTGGGTTTTCAAGGAATGAAAGTGCCATCGCCGTAGGACACTGAAAACGGTCTACAGCACTATGCCCCACACCGGGCAAAATATAATGATAGCTGTTCGCTAAGGTGTTAGCAGCGGCATCACCCCATTCTGGCGGTGTAATCGGGTCATATTCGCCTGAAAAAATTAATGTTGGCACATCGCTTAATACCGGGTCATTTTCAATGCTGGCGGCTTCTGGGATATCCCAAGTGTAACATTCATCAAAAGCATATTGGATACTTTCCAACAATTCGTCGCGCAGTACCTTCGCCATATCGTTGGATAATATTCGCGCCTGCCCCATTGAATTAAACGGAATATCTTCGGTGCATTCCACGCTGGCATACATACCTTCGGCACTGTCATCTACAATGCCTTCCAAATAAATATCCCCATCGCTGTAAACCAAGATAAAAGCCGTTTGCTGCATATAATATTCGGCATCTGATAATGGCGCGAGAAACGCATCCAGTTCTTCGGTGGTTGCAAAGCCCAAATATGCTGCCCATGTAGCAAAGTATTCTTCATCGCTCATGTCAGATAAATCTTGTCCGGTGTTTAAATTTTCTTCTGGGAGCGACACGCCATAATACAGGTAGCGTGCGGCATCACGGCGATAAGCGGCATCAATTTTGGCGGGCAAAAACGAGATTAAATCGGCATCATATAAATCAGCAAAAATAGCATCTACCAATCCGATGCCATCCAAAGGATAGTCTTCGCCTGTGGCTTCATCGGGCAGCAGCAGCGGCTCATCATTCAGGTTTTGAATGGTCGTATAAAATGTGTCGCGCAAATTAGGATAAGCGGCATTGCAAATGGCATCGGCAGCACATGCCGCAAATAAGACCTCAAAAGCGCGGTTAGCATGTTTGGGTTGCTCATTCAACCGATTCACCTGCGGCGGATAGACGGCATCCAAAATGACACTCCGAACCACATCTGGGTGGTCACGCAGCACTGTTAGCGCCAGGCGTGTGCCATAGGAAACGCCAAACAAATTCGCCTGTTCCAGATTCAAAGCACGGATTAAATCGGCGACATCGGCGGCATTTTCGCGGCTGTTATATGCCCGCAAATCCACGCCTTCTGCGGTCAGGCGGTCACGACACGCTTCTATCGGATTTTCGATTTCGTAATCCGCGTATTCTGGGCAGTTGAGCGAAGGTTTCGAGAAACCAGTGCCACGTTGGTCTATGAGGATAATATCGCGCTGTTCCCGAAATGCCGATGCAAACCACACATCATAATAGGCTATTGCCGAACCACCGGGTCCGCCTTCTAAATAAATCAGCGGGTCAGATGCTGGAGTATCCGAAGTGCTGCGAATAATGACGACTGCCAATTCGATTGTCGGCACTTCAACATCGGCACGCAGCCGATGCTCTGGCACAAACAGCGTGCCGCAGCTAATCGTTTCGCCTTCGCTTTCCCCCTCAGCAGTGATGTCAAACGGGCAAGGATTTTCCTGATACATCGGCACTGCCTGCGCCATTGTTGGCACAAGCCATCCCAACATCAAGCAGCACATCCACACGCGGCGCAGAACAAACATAGTATTGGTTAATCCTCTGAGTCGTCTGATTTATTAAGCATAGCACGCACAGCATCTCCAATATCATAGTAACCCGGCTTAGGTTCTTGCCAAAAAATGGCAACATCCAAAACCAGTTCTGGCAGCAGTGGTGTAACATACTGTTGATTTTCATCGGCAGTATGCAGGATATAAATGTTTTCGCCATCTTGTTCAGTGAGGCGATAAAAAGCAGCGGCTTTGCGCCGATAATCCAACATCCAATACTCGCGCACGCCGCCTGCTTCGTATTCGCGGAATTTCACACCTCGGTCTTCATCTTCTGTTCCAGATGATAAAATTTCGATACATATATCGGCGGGACCATCCAAATAAGATGGCTCGATTTTGGCAGGGTTGGTTTTGAGAATGATTTGTATATCGGGTTGGCGACGGCGATTATTTGGCAACCGCATAGTAAATGGGTCTTCACGGATAATGCCAATGGGTTTCAGTGCGAAATATGCTTTCAACAAATCTGCTAGATAATCGGAAAGAAGATAATGATATTCCATAATCGGCGGCATCTTCAACACATCTCCGTTCACCCATTCGCAGAACAAGGCAGCATAATATTCATCATAATCTTGTTCAGAAATTCCCCTAGCAATCACCTGAATTGCTGATGAAAATTCAATCTCAGTAGTTAGTTCACGGATAATTGGAATGCTTACCATGGGTTGGATACCCTTCATTCTTGCTTATATTGATTATAGGCAAAAAATAGCAAAATGCTTAATCTTTGCGCCATGGCATAAAGCGGCGGCGCAGCCAACGGCGCACAATCTGCGTGCGGGCAGCCAACCATGCATTATCAGCAATGCGGGCATTGCGTCCACCTTCGGCAGTGCCTTCTGTCGGTTTGGCATACCGTTCTTCGGTATAGGTGCGCGTGATGGCAGTTACCGGGCGTTCTGAGCCGGGTAAACGCGAGATAATTTTTTCACGGCGTTCTTCTGGTGTTTCTTGCGGTGCTGTATAAATTTTGAGTAGCGGCAAATAGCGATTCAACCGCGCATATGCCCGCGATACCGGGCTGAGTCCGCCCATACCGCGCCATTCCCACCACCAATAGACAAACACTGCCAGCAAAATCAACAGGACAATTGTAAAAAAGAGCAGCAGCGCCGCCCCAATGGCAGGCAGCAAAAATGCCAAGAAATCATTTGTAGGTGGCTCTGGTGGTTTGACCGGGGGCTGCACAGTTGGCACAATCACCGGGGTTGCGGTGGGTGTCGGTGACGGTGTGGGGGTTGCCGTCGGCGGTTGCAGCGGGTCTTGTTGATTTTGCGATGGCGTGGGGCTTTGGGCTGAAGTCGCGCTCGGAATGGGCGTTGGTGTACTTGATGGCGTGGCGGTGGGCTGTGGTGCAGCCGCTTGAGGGGCAGGTTGAATCTGATTATCGCCTTCACGGTTAATCGGTTGCTGCGCGGAAGTCGGTTCAAATTCTATCCAGCTATAGCCCGGAAAATAGACTTCTACCCATGTATGCGCGTCGCGTTCCCGCACCACATATTGATTCAACGATGCATCCCATTCACCCTGCGCGAAACCCGCTGCCATGCGTGCCGGAATGCCCAAACTCCGCAGCATCACAATCATCGAAGTGGCGTAATACGTGCAGTAGCCTTGTCGCATTTCAAACAAGAACCATTCCATCGGGTCTACACCGACAGGCGGTGCTGGAATGCGTTCATTATAGGTAATATTGTTACGCAGCCACGTTTCGATGGCTTTAGCGCGGTCATAAGGTGTTTCAGCATTGGCATTCGTTACAATTTCCCGTGCCAGATTCACCACGCGCCCACTCACCCCGACGCCGGGAAAAGCATTCGGATTAGACACCCATTCGGGATAGGTCATCGGTGCAGACCGCAGTTCAAACGCATTGGCAATGCTCATCAAGCTGGTTGCATCATAAGTGACTCCGCGTTCCAAAACTTTAGTCGGGCGAATCACAGATACATTCACCGGGGATGCTTCCTCTAGGTCAGGATTCAGGCGCGTTAAATCGGTTCGTACTGCCAAATTTACTTGTATTGGTTGCGGAGCAGCATAAACCAACCGTGAGCCGCCCGTGCCAATCGTAAATGTTTGCGTCACCTGAACCCGTTGTCCGCCCATCACTTCATCGTTGACAATGATTTCCAGCGGCGGTAGGGTATCGGGGACGCGCAACGTGGCAGAAGGCGACCACTGCCCGCCATCATAACGCTCGAAAACGCGAGAACGCCAATAATAGCGGCGATCATTCGGCACATTGACCAGCATAATCACTTGGTCGCCTAAGCGAATCGCACCACCTAAATTGAGCGAATCGCCACCATAATAATCAGCAGTCGCGGGTCCTTCACTTTCTATCGGCTCAATCAGACGATTGAAAAATTCAGCAACTTGGCGCAAAGGGTCAGAATTTAAAAACTCCTGAAAACCATCCAATCGTTCCTGAATATTACTGGCTGGAATACTCCATGCTACCACCGATGCCGCTAGCGATAACACCAAGCCCACTTGCAAAAAGCGCCGCTGAAAACGTCCCGGTACACGAATGTTAAAAAATGCCCAATCATATTGCCGCGCTGCCAAATTGGAGCGCACGATGAGCAGCAATGCGATGAGCATAAAAATAATCAGGTATAAATCCAGCGAATTTTCGCCCGTATAGATAATCATATTGATGAGCAGAATCATCGCCGGGGGAATCAACACCAGAAACACGCGGTCAATACGGAAAATGTGCCACGCGGCGTTATATGCCAAAAACCAGAATAAAGTAGCCACTAGCAGCGTGAACGCTAACGGGTCTTGATTGATGCCGCCTGTGACAAAATCAAACAACCATTGGATAAAACGGGTGATAACAATTAACGTGCCTTCGACCAGATTGCCCGACACACCAAATGCCGCCACCAGCAAAATGATCAACACGCAATATGTTCCGCTGACAATGAGTGCGAGCAACTCGTTATAATGGCTTTTTGCCAGAATCACGCCAAACGCAATCGCAATCACCAGCACCGGTAGCGCCGTTTGCATCTCTAAGGGCCAGCCCGCCGTTGATAACGAAAAAGCGGGCATCAATAATAGAATCGTCATTAATACGAGTGCCGTAAAATCGCCTTGTTGGAAGAATTTTTGGATGCTTTCTAGCAGCCGCTGCCAAGGCGAAACGCGATTTAATTTGGGGGTGGTGGTCATAACGATTTCGTATCCATGAGAAATGATGTATCAATGTGTCATTGTATAGGGCAAATGGAACAGAAAGCAACCACCGGAAAGTCAACGATTGGCTGCTATAATGACATTATCCAGGCAGAACGGGAAATCGCAGCAGGCAACCCCTGCTGAGGAAAGTCCGCCCTCCACAGGGCGCGGTGCTGGCTAACTGCCAGGCAGGGCAACCTGACGGCATAGTGCAACAGAGAGGTGTATTGCGTCGTGCAAGCGGCGTGAGGGTGAAACGGCGGTGTAAGAGACCACCAGTGCGTTTGGTGACAAGCGCAGCTAGGCAAACCCCACCGGGAGCAAGGTCAAGCAGGCGCACGGGGGCTGCCCGTCCCATAGAAAGCGCCGGGTCGTCCGCACGAGGTGTCCGGTAACGGGCATCCCAGAGAGATGATTTCCACTCCGGGCAACCGGAGAACAAAAGGCGGCTTATAGGTTTGGCTGGATAAAACATGCTCTGGCAGCAATGCTAGGGCGTGTTTTCATAAGGGGTGAAGTGCCTCTGAATAATCCCTGTTAGGAATCATTGGGAAGCATAATTTCGCCCGTATCGGTGTCGGTAATAATAGGCAAGGGTGTTTCTGGCAAATTAGCGGCAGCACGAAAAGCATCTGCCAATGCCATGGGGTCAGGGTAGCGATCATTGGCAGCTTTAGCGGTGGCTTTCCAGATTACTTCCGCCACCGCACTCGGAATTTCGGGGCGCTTGAGGCAAATATTAGGAACAGGATTTTGCAAAATATTCACAATCATCTGCAAACCGCTGGCAGCATCAAATGGATGTTCACTGGTGAGAGCTTCATACATGACGACACCCAATGAAAAAATATCGGTGTGGGCGGTAATCGTCCCTTTTTGAATCACTTCCGGCGGAAAATACCCCGGCGACCCAACGACAATGCCGGTGCGGGTGATACGTTCAGCTTTTAAACGTTTTGCCGCGCCAAAATCGGATAAATAGGCAACGCCATCGGCATCAAACAAGATATTATCCGGTTTGACATCGCGGTGAATCACGCTAATGCGATGCGCTGCCTGCAATGCCCATGCAATCCGGTCAAGCATGGCACCAGCGGCTGCCAGCGATAACACCGATTGAACAAATCGTGAGCGCAGATTGCCGCCTTCCATAAATGCCATCGCCATCCATACGCCATGTTTATCAATCCAAAAGTCATACAGCGGCACAATGCAAGGATGCTTCAAGCGAAATGAAATTGCGGCTTCCATCTGGAAGCGTTTGACGGCATCGGCATTGCCAATATCTTCGGTACGAATCACTTTTAAGGCGACGACACGCGCATTTTTGGTGTCTTGCGCCCGATAGACGCGCCCTTGCCCACCCCCACCAATTTGTTCTTCGATGGTATAGGTACGGACAGTTTGCCCGGCAAAATTCATTTGCATCATGACATAACATCCTAAAAGGTGAACAGCGGGCTAATCATGCTTGGAGCAACTGATTATTTTTGCGCTGGTTAATCACGCCGCAAGCCCGCTGCCCGCCGGAAATCCACTGCCAATTCTTTAATATCTTGATACCGTTCATCCGGGTCTTTTTGGGTCGCTTTCTGAATCACTTGATTCACAGCGCCGGGAATATCTTCCAATTTTTCGCGTATATCGGGTAATGGGTCACGCAATTGCGCGACGAGCATTTCCATCGTGCTAACGTTGCCAAAAGGATGCTGCCCAGTCAGAGTCTCGAATAAGACAATGCCCATAGCATAGATGTCGGTACGGGGGGTCATCTCATGTTCTTGGATATGTTCAGGCGAAAAATAGGAGGGCGATCCCACAATCATGCCAGCTTGGGTCATGTTAGCACCCATTTCAAAGCGTTTTGCCGCGCCGAAATCGGTTAAGTAAGCATTGCCTTCACCATCAAACAAAATATTATCCGGTTTAAGATCCCGATGTACGACTTTAATCATATGTGCCGATGCCAATGCGGAGGCAATTCTATCCAACATGTGGGAGGTTTGGCGCAAATTCAGCGGCTTTTCTTGGGTACGACTGCGAAGACTGCCGCCTTCAAACCAGCGCATGACCATCCACGCGCCGTCTTGGTTACGCCAATAATCGTACAGCGTCACGGCATAAGGATGGCGCAGAAAAAATGCGATAGTCGCTTCCATCTGGAAACGTTTAATGGCTTGGGGGTCGCGCAGTGCCTCATCCAGAATCGTTTTTACAGCAACGATTCGATCTTTTTCACTATCGTAGGCTTTATAGACTGCCCCCTGCCCACCCTGACCAATGATTTCGAGGAGTTGGTAGCCATTAACCATTTGCCCGGTATAATCCGTCATGCACTGTATCCGCTATTGGATGAATATCACAGATGTTGTTTCATTATACCTGATGGTGTAGCGATTCATGATAACAAGACTTTTCTTTTCGTTATCGCATCTAATGTTAAATACCATTCTCAAATACCAAACCCATAGGGTAAACGACTGAAAACCTGATTTATTCTGCTGCTGCGCTGGCTTCGAGTTCATGTGCCTTACGAACATCTGCCAATTTTAAGCCATACTGTGCCAAAAAGAAAAAGCCCACCACTGTTACCGGCAGCCAAATGACAATATGGACAACAATCGCATAGGTGATGCCCATATCTTGTGGGATACCTGCTGCTGCCATCACAGTCGCAACAAAAAATTCATAGACGCCAATATTGCCCGGTGCCGCTGGAATCAGCCCTGCTAGATTCACTGTGCCAACAACTAATAGCGCCAATGGATAGGGTTGTTCAAGACCAAAGGCAAACATCACCAACCAATACACACTCGCTTCTATCCCCCACGAAACAAAAGAGGTGATGACCGCCCCGGCAAGATACACCGGGCTACGCAGGGCTTCCAGCCCATGTGTAATTTCTTCTGCTAATTTTTCGGTGATAGTGCGTAATTTACCCGGCAAAAAACGGCTGACCAGCGTCACAAGGCGGCGCAGAATATTTGGCTGGGCTGCCAGCACAAAAAATATCGAAATCGCTATTAAGAACAACGGCGCAGCAAAAGCAGCAACGGTGTTAATCGCACTGGCATTTTCTAGCGGCACGAACAGCAGCCCGATAAAAATAAATGCCAGCATTACCAACCCATCAAACACGCGCTCCACAATTACCACCGTCGTTGACCGCGCAACTGGCACCCCCTGATTCCGGCGCAGCAAAAAAATCCGTAGTGCCTCGCCGGCGCGTAGTGGATAGACGTTGTTGCCCATATACCCAATGCACACCAACTGCGCTAATGGCAGCAATGGCACAAAGGCGACACCACGTAGAACAAACTGCCAACGCAACGCGATAACTGCCACTGCACCGAAATAGACGAGTGCGCCAACCACGAGCAGCGCCAGATTGACCTGCTGCAAACTGGCGAAGAAATCTTCTGGATGTAAGTTACGAAATGCGCCAAATAAGAAAAAAGTACTGACGAATAAACCCAATACCACAATGATTTTTTGATTCCGTGCCATGATGCCTCAAAACTATTCAAGGGTGTTTTCTATAAGAACAACGCATTGTAGCAGTATCTTGACGATGAATACACCATTTCCGTGATTGCGACGATTGATTATTTTTGATTTTGGCTGGTAGATGTGTATAATAAAGTTTGTTATGCTGTGCCACTTGCTCATTCGGCAAGGATAACATTTACTGTCCACTTTTATTGCGGTTCACGCTGTTTGTTACCCGGCACTGCCCGGAAACCTGCCCACCTTTATTGACAGGATACCGAACAGCCTGCGCCGAGGAGTTCACATTTTATGACCCCAGAATTTATTTTCCGTCTTATCGGGATGGTGATATTCGCCATCATTAGTGCGCGTTTCGGTGCCCAAACCGCTGAATTTTTGAATCTCAATATTGAAAGCCGTGCCTTTATTTTTGGACTGGTGGGGGTGTTGTTTGGTTTGATTGTAACCCCATGGGTTACGGTGCGTCCCATTCGTTTTTTCCGTCGCAGTATCAACGAAATGCCGATTGAACGCTTATTGATGACCATATTCGGTATTTTGGTCGGCTTAACCCTAGCTCTGCTGTCTGCCTATCCCTTATCACTGTTACCAGAACCTTTTGGGACTTGGCTTCCCGTCGCCATTTTGTTGATGGCAACATATTTGGGCATGAGTATTTTTGGGGTACGCAACCGCGAAATTCTGGATATGTTGGCGCTGCGCTTGGGAAAAGCCCTGCCCCGCGCTGCGCTAGGCAGCCGAAAATTGCTGCTGGATACAAGCGTGTTAATTGATGGACGCATTGTTGAAGTCGCCGAAACAGGCTTTATTGGCGGGACGTTGTTGGTGCCGCATTTTGTATTGAATGAACTGCATCGTGTCGCGGATTCATCTGACCCACTGCGGCGTAAACGTGGGCGGCGCGGGTTGGATTTGCTGAATAAACTCCAGCGCAATGAAATTACGCCCGTGACCATCATTGATGATGATGTCGAAGATATTAACGATGTTGACCATAAATTGGTGGCATTGGCAATTCAGATGGGGGCGGCAGTCGTGACAGGCGATTACAACTTAAAACAAGTTGCCGAAGCGCAAAATGTCACCGTCTTGAATATCAATAGTCTGGCAAATGCGGTGCGTCCCATGTTCATCCCCGGAGAACGGTTTGTCGTGCGAATCATCCAAGAAGGGCGTGATGCCAACCAAGGCATTGGCTATTTGGATGATGGTACGATGGTCGTGGTCGAAAATGGCAAAACCTATATGGATCGCAGTATTCCAGTTGAAGTGACTAAACTAATTAGCCGAGACACCGGACGCATGATTTTCGCTGTACCAGAAGGTGAAACTTACCGCGTTTCTAACCCGATAGGATAGCCTGAAAAGGCAGTGCATCGGGCAGTTACAGAACCGATGCACACATAATTTACAAAGCGGTTACATCCCTATCCTTGAATCAGCGCCAAAATAACCTTACCCTGACAACCATAACGACAATGAAAATGAGGGAGGCGGTCATGGCGGCGCAAGTTCAATCTACAACCCTTCAACCAGTCCCACAGATTGAAGGGCGTTTTTTGGTGGGTTATTTGCCAGAAGTGCGACGCGATATGGTTGGGGCGCTTGAAAATGGCTGGCGCACACATGGCGATTTTTTCCGCGTGAAATTGGGACCAGTGCCTGTTTATGTGGCATCCCACCCGGATATTGCCCAAGCAGTTCTGATTGATGATCGTCATCACTACAGCAAAATTTATCGCCCCAATGGTCAACCCGTCGGCTTGCAAATTCTATTGGAAGATGGCTTATTGACCAATCTGGATGAGCCGTCGTGGCTTTCGCAGCGGCGCATGATGCAGCCCATGTTTCATCGCAAACGTATTGCCGAGATGGGCGGCAAGATGCTGGCGGCGGGAGAACGCATGTTGGCACAGTGGGCGACGCTGGCAAATGGCACAGCAATAGATATACATCACGAGATGATGACCGTCACAATGGACATCATCACCCGCACCATGTTCAGCGGCGATGTTTTGAATGACAGCCAAAAACTCGGTGACATTGTGACGCACGCTTTGCACTACGCCATGCAGCGTACCCAAAGCCTTATTCGTTTACCAGAAGGCATTCCCACCCCCGCCCGGTTGCGTTATGCCCGTGTCCGTAAAGGTTTGGACGAGTTTATCTTTGGCATGATTCAGGAACGCCGCACATCCGGCATAAAACACGGTGATTTGCTGGATATGTTGTTGGAAGCCCGCGACGAAGACACGGGTGCTGGCATGACCGATAGGCAGCTTCGCAACGAAATCACGACGATTTTTGGGGCGGGGCATGAAACCACAGCTAACGCACTCACATGGACATGGTATCTATTGGCGCAGTACCCTGAAAAACTCAAAAAACTTCAGGATGAAGTGGACAGCGTGTTGCAGGGGCGTTATCCCTCTATGGAAGATTTGCCGCAGTTGCCCTATACGCTGATGGTCTTTAACGAAGCTATGCGCTTGTATCCCCCTGCGCCTATTCTGCCACGCATGACTACCGAACCGACAACATTAGCCGGCTATCCGCTGCCCAAACTGATGCGCGTTATATTGAGCATCAGCAATATTCATCGTCATCCTGATTTTTGGGAACAACCCGATCATTTTGAACCAGAACGCTTCGCCGGGGATAACCAAAAAGGGCAGCATCGCATGGCATTTATGCCCTTTGGCGGCGGTCCCAGAATGTGCATTGGCAATCATTTCGCGCTGATGGAAGGGCAACTTTTGCTGGCACTCATCGCGCAGCATTATGAACTGAAACTGGTCGAAGGGTATCCGGTAGAGCGACACTTTGCTGTCACTCTGCGCCCCAAATACGGCATGAAAATGACGCTGCATCGGCGGTAATTTTAGCCTTTAGCTTTCAGCAATCAGCTTTTAGCTATTGGTTGTAATAGATTGTATTTGTAATTAGCCTCATCTCATTATTTTCGGGAACTGAGGACTAGGAACTTGCTCTAGTCCTCTATAATTTTTATGATGCCAATTCGCGCAACGCCGCCACATTCATCATCCCAAATCACGATTCTGACCCGCATATATTGTTTTTAAGTATAGTCTTTTTATTGTTTGGTAGATTCTAGGATGGTTAGTCGTTCTAGCGAATTGTTAATATGTGCTTCTAACTCTTTGATGTCTTTCTGAACTTTTTCAAACAAGTTTTTGATTTTGTCATATTCGTTTTTAGCTTGTGAAAGTAGTGTTGTTTGTTCTACTAAGGATTTTTTTGCTTGGCGATACCCTCTTAATCCTAAAAGCGATATTATCAACCCGGTCATGCCCGCAATCCCACCCACTATCACAGCAGGGAATCCAATGCTAGTCGTAGTAGGTATGTCTGATTTAAATAAAATCACAAACCCTGCAACTCCTAACCCTACTAAGAACACCAAACCACAAAGGTTAACAAAGAGAGAAATAGCTTTAATTAGGGGTGTTTGAGTTTTGCTTTGTAGAATATTTATCTCTTCTTTCAGAGACAAAATTTTCTCTTTATACTCTTTTCCCAGTTTTTGTGCTCGTTGTCTATTTAAAACCGCATCTTGCCGAACCATTTGATACTGAGATAACACATATTTAGCCTTAAAAATCTCAACACCAACTTGACTTGAGATGATATACCCTTCAGCTTCGCCACCACCAATTGTATCTCCAAATACAATTATTTCAGGAAGTGGGCGCTTAAACTGGATCGCATTTTCTATTTCAATAAAAGATGTTTCAATGCTGCCAATTAATTGTTCTATAAGCACATAAGGCTTTAGTTCGTTTTTTTCCCTTTCTGCCTCATAATTATTACGTCCATCCCAATTGCTTTTAATAGTTGCCTGCTCACTTTTCAATGACTGTTTAATTTGCTTAAGTTGCTGTTTTGCTAACTTTATGTTTGCTTTACGCTCATTATCAGAAATATCAATTGCCCAAATTTTTTGGAGACTCAGTGCGTGTATTTGGTTCAATAATTCTTGTGGGGAAGGCATAATCAATCACCAACTGACTAAAATTTACGTTTTTGTTAAAAATTAATATTTATATATTATAATTTTTTGGCGTAAACAATATCTTCAATGCATCAAAGCAATTGCGGGAGCAAATTGTTCCTATCATTGTCACGTTATGACTCAAAAATCATGACACACCTTGATGATTATGCATGTTTGCTAATGCTTTGCAAGTGTGTTGTTATGTACCAGATGTTGCGATTTTGTATTTGAGAAAACACTAAAATTAACACGAATAGTTGAAAGTGAAACTAATTCTTCCGAATATGGTTTCACTTTTCGGGACTAAGAACTGAGGACTAGGGACTTTGCTCTAGCCCTCAATTTTATTTACGCCACTAATTCGCGCAGTGCCGCCAACAATGCCTCAATTTCATCATGCGTGTTGTAATGCGCCAGACCAACGCGCACCATGCCATCCGGGCGCTGCAACGCCGCCATAATTTCTAGCGCGTAATAATTGCCACTCCACACATAAATATGGCGCTGTGCCAAATATGCCGCGATTTCATCCGGTGTATGCCCGTCCATCACAAAGACGACGGTGGGAACACGCTCATCATAGCGCGAGGGGTCGGTAATGCCCGCGATAGTCACGCCCGGAATCGCTTGTAAGCCACTAATCAGATGGGCGACCAAATCTTTCTCTAGGCGGCGAATCATGCTCATGCTGAGATAAGGATTGCCATCACCAAAACTTGCCAAATAATCTATTGCCGAAGCAACGGCGCTAATCGTCTCAAAACTTAGCGTGCCAGTCTCAAACTTATGCGGCGGGTAATCTTTCGCTGGACGTACTTTATAGGCGGGCAGTGCCTCTAATAAATCATATTTGCCCCACAAAATGCCCACATGCGGACCAAAAAATTTATATGCCGAACATAACAAAAAATCACAGCCCAATGCCTGCACATCAATCGGAATATGCGGCGTACTCTGCACAGCATCCACCACCGTTAAGGCACCTGCGGCGTGTGCCATCTCGCTGATGCGCTGAATCGGGTTAATCGTGCCGACAGCGTTGGAGGCATGAACCACTGCAACGACTTTGGTTCTTTCCGAGAGGGCTGCTTCTAAACTATCCAGATTCAGCGTGCAATCGGCAGGGTTGATGCTCACCCATTTCACCGTCAGATTTTTATCTTGGGCGATATGCAGCCAAGGAGCAACATTGGCATCATGATCCATATTGGTCAGCACAATTTCATCGCCGGGTTGCCAGTGGCGAGACAATGCCCGACTCAGGTTAAAATTGTGCGTCGTCATATTCTGGCTGAAGGCAATTTCTTCGGGGCGTGCCGCATTCAAAAATATTGCCATCCGCTGCCGCGCATATTCCACAACCGAGTCACTGCGCTGGCTAGTGGCGAATTTGCCGCCAGAATTGGCGTTGTTGTGCGTATAATATTGTACGACCGCATCAATGACAGATTGTGGGACTTGCGTTCCTGCTGGATTATCAAAAAAGATGGGCAGCGTGTCTTTTTCGTCTACAGGTTGATTAAGAGCCGGGAACTGCGCCCGCACCGCTTGAATATCGAAGACCATAAATGCCTCGTTTGAAAATCAAGAATAAAGCTTCACAAGTAGCGATGATTCTAACATATTGCCTGCATTTCATCACTTTGCACTTGACCACTATCGCCAAATAAGCATTTCGGTTAGAATTACTTTATGAGTTTTTTATAGTCATATCGGTGAAAACGTTGTGTTATCAAACCCTTCTTCCAACAACACACCTATTGCAGCGGTGCGCCAATTTTTGGACATGCAAACCAAACAATTGTTTGGGATGATTAATGCGCTGAATATTGTGGCAACCACAGTTGGTAATTCGCTGGATTTGAACGAAGTGTTTAAGACTGCCCTCCAAACCGTCCTAGACGTGGTAGGGGCAGAAGCCGCTGGCATTAGTTTGATTGAAGAAGAGACCGGCGATGTGGTGCTGCGGGCGCAAGATGGTTGGATTCATGATTTTGTCGTCACGAATCCCATGCGAATCCCGGCAGGCAAAGGCATGTCCGGCGAAGTCATCAGCCAGAACGAAGTCATCGTCCATAATAATCTGAGTGACAATATTCAATTCGCTGAACCTTCGTTTAGCAAAGAGGCTTTTCGCTCGATTGCAATGGCACCGATGCACGCCAGAGGTGGCATTATTGGCATTTTGAGCATCATGAGCCATAAAGAAAATCGCTTTGATGAAGATATTGTCATGATGTTAAAAGCGATTGCCGATATTGTAGGCGTGGCGATTGATAACGCTCGCTTGCATGAAAAACATGTGGAAAATGAACGGCGTTTGCAGGCAATCCTGCATTCAACCGCCGATGGTATCATTGCTACCGACAAATACAGCCGCATTAGCTTGGTCAATCATGCCGCCGCGAAAATGCTGCATGTCAAACCCGATGAATTACTCGGCGTGCCGCTGCGCGAAGCTGCAATAGAAGCGCGTGTGCGCGACAAATTACTCTTGGCAGTTTCGACACCCGGCGATGATGCGTTCCGAGTGCTGGTTGAACCGGGGCAAGAATTATCAGTTTTGGTGTCTTCGGTGCAAATACCCGGACAAGTGGATAACGAAAATGCTCAGGATGGCTGGGTGATTGTGCTGCAAGACATTACGCATTTGCGCCAAGCAGAAATTGCCCGCACGCAGTTTATCCAATATGCCGCCCATGATATGAAAAATCCGCTGAGTGTCGCCCAAAGTGCTATCCAAACGCTGACGAGCCTGATTGACAACCCTGATGCCACGGTGAAGGAAGTTTTGGGGTATGCCCGCACTGGCATTCATCGTGTGCAGCGATTAATTGATGATTTGGCACAAATTGAAAAAATTGAAAGTGGCTATGGATTTCACCGCGAAGAAGTAGATATTCGGGAGATGTGCCACGAAGTCAGCGCCCAGATTATGCCGCTGATGATTGAAAAAAAACTGCATTATGAATTGCAAATTGAAAACGATGTTCCCTATATGTTCTCGGTAGACCGCGAATGGATGCAGCGGGCATTGTTTAATTATCTGGAAAATGCCGCCAAGTATCAGTACGACGACGGACAAGTCATTTTGCGCGTTTCCATGCGTGATAACCGTCTGCATTTTGAAGTCGAAGATGATGGTCCCGGCATTCCCCGCAATGCGTTAGGACGAGTCTTTGACCGTTTTTACCGGGTGGATGAACAGGGCGGTGTGCGCGGCAGTGGGCTGGGCTTGGCGATTGTCAAATCGGTCGCAGAAGCGCATGGTGGCGAAGCCTATGTTGAAAGTTTTGAAGGTGATGGCAGCACATTTGGTTTAACGATTCCGCTGGAACAGGAAAATTGGCTTGTCCCAGCGTGATAATCCCTATTATCAATTACCATTGCCCTTTGCTGAATTTGCCACAGACACTTTGCCGAAAATAGCAGCAAATGGGATTTTTTTATGGCGCTGCCCCAACTGCGGGCAGTTTATTTTTACACTGCCCGATGAAGCCCCGCCCGATATGTGCGATTATTGCCAAGATATGACAACGTGGCTGCCCATTAACAATGCATCATAAGCCACTATTCGACTTGAATATTCCCAATTGTTAGACTATCACTCGTATTCACTGGCAACCGCTGCGTGCCATCGTTGGCATCATATAAGCCCATAATCAGCGTATATGCACCAGATTCTAGGGTATTTGGAATTGCCAAGGCATGATTATCTGTAATCGTTTGTCCCACTTGCCAATCGGTGGTGAGCGATTTGCCCCCGCCGGGTTCGCTATCGCGCTGTGCCACCAAAACGCCATTTTCATCTAAGAGTTGCACGAATACTTTGTAGCGCGTTTCTAGTGTTGCGTCCGTTTTCCACATCAATTGCACTTGTAGCACATCGCCGCGCTTGATGCTCTCACTGCTGAGGGCATAGGCTTCCAGCGTGATAGAAGTACCAAATTGTGCGTCAGAAGCAATCACATCTTCAAAATTTGCCGGAGTCACATAACGCACCAAGCGAATATCACCCCACCATTCATCGCTGATTTGATATGTCTGTTGATTGAGCGTGTTTTCGATAATGCCGTCTGGGTCTTGTTCGGTATTGCCATACAAGACAGCAAAAATCTGATGCGACTCATCAATAATCGTTTGCATCTTCGTGGTTAAATCCGTGCCATCCGGCAAAGCATATAACGGCACATCACTATCATAATAATACCCAAACACATCGCGCAGCCCCGGCGCACTGATGATAACGCTATCGCCCGGTTGCGCTTCTTGCAAAATGGCGCGTGCCACGCCGCGATAATTATCCCGTCGGAAAGCCGGGTCTTCATAAAGCGGTGTTAAACCGCCTGCCAGATTGCCCGCTAACATGATTACCGCGACAACCGCTGCTAATTGCGGCATATATTTCAAAATTGGGCGATTTTCGCGGACAGGCAAATGCCACAACAGCCACACGCCGCGCCCTAACCACAAGGCGAGACCAATTTGGGCAGGCAGTAAAAAGCGCAAATAACGGGCATAGAGTTCCATATATAGATAACCCGCCACCGAAATCACCACCCAAACCACCGGCAGCAGCATTCGCCACCATGCTCGCGGTTGCTGTTCTGGGAACAACATCAGCCCGAAAACCAGCAAAAAATAAATGATGACCCCGGCATTGCCAGTATTCACCAGATAGGTGTTACCCACCGCCAACCAGCCCTGAATAATTGCTAGCATCTCCGGCAGAGGAGTCGCTTCAGAATAATTGGGAACTACCGACACGCGATAAATGGCGGTGAATAACCAAGGCAAAAATACCAGCACCGTCAGCAAATTTGCCAGCGTATACGCCACCAGCAGTTTGCCCGCTTCGCGCCGTACTTGTTTATCCGTCGCATAGGATAGTAAGATGAGAATAGCTAAAACGCCCTGCGCCAACATCACCAATGCATAACTAAAATGCGTATAGATGCCGATGATATTGATAATCCCCAATGCCAAACCATATTTGAACAAAGGATGTCTCTCCCCCTCTCTACGAAGTGGAGAGGGGGTCGGGGGGTGAGGATGACGTGGATTAGAGGGTGAGGTTTGTAACGTAGACTGAGGTTGCCAAAACCGCAAAAACACCCACATACTGGCGGTGCCAATCGCTGCTAGCATGGCATACATGCGGGCTTCTTGCGCGTAATGGATGCTGAAGGTATTGAGTGTGACAAACAATGCCGCGGCTAATCCAGCGATAGTGCCATACAAGTGTTTGCCAAGCAAGTAGGTGAACGCAATACTGATGAGGCTGAATAACACCGATAATGAACGGAGCGCAAATTCTGATGAGCCAGCAAAATCTTCATACAGTGCCAATAACCCAAAATATGCCGGAACATGCACATTGCTTTGCAGCGCCGGAATCAATTCGGCTAGGGTGCGCTGGCTATGCCCATAAGTGACGCCTTCATCGTACCAGAATGATTGTGCCTCTAGTTGATGAAAACGGACTGCCGCCGCCAATAGCAAGAGTATCAGCATCATCAGCACAGGTAAAATTTTTAAACCGCCAAGACGCAAAGAACGCAAAGCAAACTCTTTCTAACGCCAAAAACGCTTGAATAGTGCCAAGACCAACCCCACCACCAGCAGACCGCCCAGTATCGTGCCGACAACCACCAATGGCATTACATGGCGGCGCGTATTATCCATCACAACGACAGAATCAACTATAAAATCGGCTTCAGCTTGGATTTCGATGAACTGTTTTTCGGCAATAAAACGCTCAGTAAGCCAAGTTGTTTGCCATTCATTTTGGGCTTTATCGAACACCATTGGCATATCATTCACCAGAATTTGTGTATCGGCTGTGGTCGCTTGCCAGCGCAGCCCAATGTGCGTGCCGTATGCCGTGAAATTCAGTGTTTTAGTTTGGAGTGCAGTTTCAAATTCAGCAGCGGCAATGGGGATAATTTTCGCATCATCAGCAGTAATTTCCCAACTTTCTGCCTGATGCACGCCTGCATATAACACCGGATTTGCCTGCACTTGTGCGATATACGTTTGGGCGGCAGTGTAAACAGGCAGCGGCGTAAATGTAGGTTTTTCCGGCTGATAATCCGGTTCGACCATGCGAAAGTAAAAAAACGATTGAGTCGCTTCAGAGGGGTCAGGGCGCGTGAAAAACCAATAACTCATGTTGCCAATCCACGCCCATTCTTCGGCAGCACGCTGATATAAAAGGGGTAAATAGCGGGCGGCTTGGTCTTCGGTCACAGTGCCGAAGCGGTCATAATCGGCAATTTGTTCCGGCGGCAACTCTGCATCCAGAATTGGATTCCAAGCGACTTCGCTCAACCAAATGGGTTTATGAGCATCGCCATTCGCCACCATCAAATCTCGATAATACACATGCCGCGCAATGTTGACCGATGTCAAGCGCATTCGGCGGTCAGTGGGACCACTGAACAAGCCGTAGCCTTGCGCCGCTAAAATATCAAAACACACGCCCGCGCCGTTATCATACATATTTTGCAGGTAGATTAAATCCTGATAGCCCTGATAGCCATCCAGCGAAATCGTAGGGGCAAGTGCGCCACTAATGACGACAATATTTTCATCTATCGCTTTGAGTGCGGCATAGGTGCGGCATAGCATCTCGGTATATGCTGCCGGATTGGCAAATTGTTCGCCCCATTCGGGGTAAATATTCGGCTCATTCCAGACTTGGTAATAGCTGATGCGTCCTTTGTAGCGCGTGGCAATGGCTATTGCGTAATTCACAAAATCTTGGAAATCATCGGGTGGCGCATAATTGCCTGCTAATGTTTCCGGGTTATTGGCGCGTGACCAATCAGGCGGATTACTTAGGCGCACCATGAGTTTTAAGCCATAGGCTTCGGTTAAATCCACAATACGGTCATATTTCAGCCAGCTATCAATCGTATCTTTTTGACCATCGCCATTATAATCATTGCGCGAATCCGTGAACTGCCCACGTCCATCTACTTCCAAATCTTCCCACGGGAATTCTTGCCGCAGCCACACAAAACCCGCGTCTTGAATCATCTGCAACATGGCGCGTAATTTGGGTTCTTCGACTTCTTTTTGCAAAAACGTATTCACGCCAAATGGTATGTCTGCCGTGTGTCGAATCGGCGTGATAGGCTGGGTATCGGGTTGGGTTCGCAGCACATTGCCACTGAGTTCCATCATGC
>JALHOR010000056.1:19839-34895 GCA_022842885.1 Anaerolineae bacterium | reverse complement strand
GTATTCACGCCAAATGGTATGTCTGCCGTGTGTCGAATCGGCGTGATAGGCTGGGTATCGGGTTGGGTTCGCAGCACATTGCCACTGAGTTCCATCATGCCGCGCACCTGCCCAATCATGGATTCTTCGCCCGTTTGTGACCAGAAGAACTGCCACGCCAACCCACGAAAACGCAAATCGAGCAGCAATAAAATCGCCAGTATGAGCATTAACAACGTAAAACCCCAAAAAATCTGGCGGGGTTTAAATGAGCGAGATGAAGCATTAGCGTTTGTCATAGCCCAAAATTATAGTGCATGACCTAAGAACGTCTATGGGGAGTCGGGCAAAATTGATGTTTGACAACAACTTGATTAGTGTATTTTGTCACTGCTATCGGTGAAAAAACTATGGCGTAATAAACGAAGATTGCGAAAGATTAATCATGAAGGACAAATGCCATGACACTGAAACCCTTTGTTTTTCTCAATATCCTCGCTATTTGTGTTCTTTCTGTTGCCATATTCTCATTGCTAATCGCCGTCCCTTTGCAAGCCCAACTCAATCCGACCGAACAACAACAAACCGTTGATGCGGCTGTTCAGCAATTTTTTGATGCAACCGCTACTGCTGCCGCTGTTATCAATCCCGCTACACAAACCGCTATCTTTGAACAAACCCTCATAGCAGCATTCCAACAAGCCCAAACTGCAACTGCCCAATCGCAGTCTCCCCTCCGTGCGCCTACATGGACGCCGCTGCCATCATCTGCGATGGTGACTGCCCAACCAACTACCCCCTTGCGTGCGCCCACATGGACACCGCTGCCCATGCAGGTAGCGACCAGTAATCCAATAACTGTGATTTTGAATCTGCAACCCTTTAGTGTGATACGTGGGAAAGACATCAAAATTACAGGCAAAAGATTACTTCCAAACACCACTTATACGATTATATTAACTCATCATCTAACCAACGAAGTGCGCCATACTACCTCTGCCACTACTGATCTAGACGGGGAATTTGTATTAACCATTGCGATGAGTACCACAGACCCTATTGGGAATTATCGTGTGCAACTACGCCAGCACGGTGTATTGGTGATTGAAAAGGAATTTCGTTTGCAAAATCCAGCAACGGCCACCCCCGTTTCTGAATCACAACCGGGTCGCATCCTCACTGAGGCACTCCGTAGCTTACGTGGACGGGGTTCAGCCTTTGATTTTACGGGCTGGAAACGGGATGTTCTGATTGATTACAAAGCCGTAGAAGTTGAGGATAATGTCAACTACGTTCAATGGCAATATGTCAAGAATAAGGTGTATGAGGATTTTGTCTTGGCAGGTGAAGTGCAGTTCAATAACAGCCCAATGGATGGTGCTTGTGGGTTCGTTTATTATGATAATGATACGAATAATACCCACTATATCGTGAGCCTAACTCGTAACCTGATATTCGATTGGGGTATGCAAATTGATGGCTTGTGGTCTCCGCCCCCGTATACATTCACCCCGGAAAACACAGGCGTTTACGGAGGCGCCCGCGAAAGCAATGAATGGATGATTTTGTCAGAGAATGGTCAAATGGTGGTCGTGGTAAACGGTGGCATGATCGCCTATATGGTGGATTTTTCTATTCGTTCAGGCAAGGTAGGCATGTCTGCTTCGACACCTTCCTATACGGATAATAATTCCTGTATCTTCCGCAATGTAGAGTTATGGATTCCGGGATAAAACTTGCCGCCAAAATTGAAAAGGTACGAACATGATTTGCGATGTTCGTACCCAAAACAGAACTTAATTTAATGGCACGCCATAAAAACGTGCCGTATGCTTGCCAACTGCCACGATTAGCGTGCCAGCGGCGTTAAAAGCCACGCCTTCAGCAGCACTTGAACTGACTTCCAGAACGGCAATACTCATGTCAGATTGGGTGTTCCACAGGCGCAGTGTGCCATCATCGCTGACTCCGGCTAACAACGCATTATCCGGGCTGAACGCCACAGCATTCACGCCACCCAAATAGCCGCTGAGAGTCGTAATGCGAATGCCACTCAGCGGGTCAAGTACATCAATCGTGCCATTGGCTTTTGCCACTGCCAAAAATTGATTATTCGGGCTAAAGGCGACTGCCCGCACGCCAGCATTATCCAAGCGCACCCTCACCGGGATAGTCGCATTCGTTACCGATTGAACGATGGCTGTCCCCAATTCATCCACAGAAGCAATCAATGAATTATCCGGGCTATATGCCAATTGGATAATGGGCGCAGTATGCCCCACCAGCATCCCATCTTGTGCCACTGTCGGCACATCCCACAACAGGATGCCAAAACGTTTATCATCCAATGCACCACTGATAGCATTCACACCAGCAGCCGCAAATTTGTTACCTTCTAAATTAATGGCGACAACGGTATCGCGCTCGTGTGTCTGGAAAAACAAGGTTTCTACAGGCGTGACACCTGTGCGAAGATACCAGAAGTGCGCCCCACCATCGTTTGTGCCGACAACCGCAATATCCCCCGATGGAAAAACAGCAAGACTCTTTAAAAGTTCATCTTGTGGCACAAAGCGCGGCGGTTCGTGCAGCAAATCCGCCGTATACAACCACAAACTTTCTGAGCCAACATCGCCCGGCAGCACCAACACATCATTGGTTTTGAGCCAAGCGGGTTGTGGCAAAAAATTTCCCTGCACTTGCGACATCAAGATTAAGCGATTCGCATTTTCTGGCGTAATCGGTTGTCGTCCCGGCAGGCGTGCGCCCGGCAGCGGCTCAAGATAATAAATACCTTCTAGCCCTTCTGCCGTCCAACCTGTGCGACTGCCTTCTTGAATTTGCCACCACACGAACCCATCCACACAAACGGGTCCGCCGATAATATCAAATATCGCTGCATCGCCTAATTGCCCAATTTGTGCGCCGTTGATGCCCGGTTCAGCACGCAAATTATTGGGGACGCTGGTCGTGATTCGCGCTTGGATGCCTATTGCAACGCGACTTCGCATATAGGGCAATTCGCCAGCTATGAGAGGCGGACAGAGCAGATTAGAATAATCGTCTATCGGCGGCGCTTCTGGCTGCGGGGCAAGAGTATCTTGGCACAGGTTGATACGTTCTGCGTCTTTTGCCACACGATAATCGTAAGTGATGCCCTGATACGTGAACAAAAACTGAAAACCGCGTGTCGGTGTTGTGGCAATGACTTCGCCTGCTTGCGGACAGCCCATGCCGGTATCATCAAAAAATTCTTCCGACCAACGCCAGTAATCGAAACTTCGCAGAGTCAGCGGCACACCCAATCGCTGACTCAAATCGTCGAGTGCATCCTCAATTTCAGGGGGTGGCATTGCCATCTGCTGCGCGAAAATCGGCGCAACTGCCAAACACAAAACCACTATCAGAAAAATGGATTTTTTCACGCGCATAAAAAATCCTTAGCCACCCGGTTGCCCAATCGGTGCCAGCGATGGTTGCGTTGGTGGCACTGGCACATTGGGATTCACGGTTGCATTCGGGTCGGGCGTAGCGCCTGTTCCCGCAAAAGTCGGCGTTTGCCCAAAAGTGCAAGTTTGGGTCGCGGTATCGCGTTTTACACGCACAGCGTCGTTGACCGCGAGTTGCAGGGCGGCGTCATATTGGGCAACCGCACCGCAGTTATCGCTGCTCTGTACCAGAAAATCGCCATACGCGATATATTGTTCGATAAGCTGCTGCTGCGCCCCGCGATAATTGGGCAAGCCATAATTGTTGACGATTTGCCCCAACAAACGAATCGCCATGCCATAATTAATGCCTTTGGCAACTTGCGACTCCAAATAAGTTTGGGCAACAGCACGTTCAAAATTAAGTTCGCCTACATCGCCATATTCTTCGGCACGATTCGTCAGCAAAATGGCTTCTGCCAAATTGCCATTATTACGATATAAGAATGTCGCTTGTTTCATCAATGCCTGATAGAGCAAATTATCCACGCGCCCTTTTTCGTAATTTGGGTCAACCGCGATAATTGCCTCTAGGGTATCAATCGCTATCGGAAAACTGCTGGTATCATAAGCCAACTGCGCTTCCGCCAATAATCCAGCCAAATCATAGCCAGAATCATTGCTCACAGCTTGCGGTTCGGTGGTCACTTCTGGCACATCGGGCGCAAGCGTGATTTCAGGCGTGGAGGTTAAGGTCGGCGTAGGGCTAGCTGTCGGGGTCACGGTTGGTAAATTATTGATGTAAAGCTGGGTGGCGGTAGGAATATATTGTGCCAGACAAGCGGGGACGGGCGTTTGCAGCAGCAAATCTTCTAGGCGACGCTGCACTAGCCCCACATTCCCCATCACAATATCATTGCCGGTGCGATTGCATTGGTCAAAGATGTAGGCATCTTGGGTGGCAGTGGCATAACCCCGTGCCACATCTAAACCCTCTGACCAACCAGAAAATGCCGCTAGCATAACCACCACCAACGCCAAACCCGCGCTAAAAATGCCCACGATACCCCATGCCAAGCAACCGGGTCCACCACCGGAACCATCATCATCCTCTTTGGCATGTGGATAACCAGCAGGCTGTGGGGGCATTTGAACAGGTTTATTGGGCTGCGTATCATCAAGCGAAACAGGGTGCATGACATCATCCAAGTTGTGCGGACTAAAACGGCGGGCATTATAGCAGATACCCGCCCCAATCTTATAGCGACGATTTGCCTACGGAATCAAAAACGGGCGGATATAACAACCGCCCGTTTTGATTTTAAGATGATGTCGTTGTAGCTAGGGGGATGGCTTAGTTGCCGCCCATCATCCCACCCATCATGCCGGACATATCAATTTCAGTGACAGTAGCGGGGTCGGGTGCGGTAATTTCAAAAGCGCCGTTGACTTCGCTCAGGTCTACATTGAAGCTCAAGGTAATCACTGCGGGATTTTCACCTGCGGCAATCGTGAAATCAGTGGTAAAGGTTAAACCCGTCACCAAGTTGTTGGCAGCATCTACGCGCTGTGTAACGGTGATTTTGCCTTCTTGAACCAAGGTTTTTAGCATCGGCAGAGCCGCAGCGGCTTGTGCCATTTCTTCGCCACCGGCACCCAGGCTTGCGCCCAGTGCATCAAATTCGGGATTGTTCAGCAAGGGCAGGAAATCCATGGTGAAGGTGAAATCATCACCAGCACGGACATAACCCAAGAAACCGGGGGTTTGAACCAGCGTCATCGCCTGACCCATCACACCCATCATCGCCATCATGGCGGCTTGGTCTTCTTCGCTCATTTCGCCGCTGCCACCGCCGGTCAACATCGCCGGATTAATGGGCAGACCAGCCGATTCAAACAAGCTACCCATGGCTGCCGGGTCGTTGAAAGCAGTCATAGTTTCATTCAAGTTGATGCTCTGCCATGCTTCAGTCGCGGTATCGCGCACATACATCACACCATCCAGCAAACGTGCTTCGACCTGAGCCGAGCCATCCCCATCGGGGGTGCTGAACTGCACATCCATCACAGCGCCGAACATCGGGTTGCTACCAGACATGCCCATCACGGGACCGCTGCCTTGGAGGTTAAAGGTCACATTGGTACCAGTACCATCCGACAAACTGAAATCAATGCTAAAAGTCTGCACAAACGAATCCACCGTTGCCAAGGTATTTTCAGTCGCAGCATTGATAAGTTCGCAATCTGCTTCAGACAAACCCAAGCAGGGGTCTAATTCTTGGGCGCTGGCAACTGCCGGAAGCAGCATCAAGATTGCCAACAAAAAGGTAACACATAAATTCCGCAGTTTCATTACTGTCTCCAATTCGGTACTTAGATAAACGATACTATGGTGACAGGGGCATTATAGAGGGCGCATCACAGCAGGGTCAAGCATGATTGAATTAAATTTTATGGGTTTTTAGCAATTTTAATCTTAATTCATCTGCGATTAACCAAAAGGAATCACCCAGTCCGGTTTATAAGCCTTGGGTGCGGTTTGGATTTCCACAAATTCCAGATACACACTCCCCCGGAAAACGGGATAGGCAGCGTTAAAGCCCACTTCCAAACGGATAAAGGGATAAGGATTTTGGGGTGATTCAATGACCCATTCGCCCTCATGAGTTGTTTGTAACCCATCCATTGTAAAACGCGGCAACTCTATCATGCCGGTTTGGGCAGTATAAATGCGCCCGTACAATTCCATGTCTGAAGGGATAAATGGCACATCGCCGGAAAGATACTCTAAATCGGTGGTATAACGGATTTTGATAACATAGCGTTGGTTGCCATAAAGTTGGATGCCATCCTGCGCGAAGCCCGCCATGCCATTCACCCAGCTAAAATTAAAGCCATAACCGGGACCCTCGTGACGGGTGATATAGGGCGGCAATGCCCCTACAATCGGTTCGCCTGTATAACTCCATTGTGGCGGCACTTCCAGCACGCGCCCGTTCACCAGAATCAGCGTGGGTTCGTCAGAAAATGTGCCATTGAGCGAAACGGGCGTGAATGGCTCTAATACTCCATGAGCATTTTCTAGCACAGGCAAAGGACCATCCTGTGCCAAGATGCTCGTTATCCACAACGCCGATACAACAATCAGGAAGATAACAACACGACGCATATCACGACCCTCACAAACTCAGGCTGGGTGGGTCTCAACCAATTTTTTAATATCTGCCGCATGGTCAGTTTCGTGACTCACCACCACATCCAACATCGCATCAATGGATACAATCTGCAAGGTCACGTCGCGCCCAGTGATAGCCAACGCCGTTTCATCCGCCGTATTCAGCCATGCGATTAAGGCTTGGTGCGATTCGGCTAATCCAGCGCGTGCCTGTTCAGGTGTGACTTCTGCCTGTTTTTCAACGGAGCGTTTGTTGTAGCGTTCCAAATCATAATCTGGTGGAATCATTTCTTTGCCATTGGCAATGCCTATGATGAGTTTGTTTTGCCCGGCGTTGGAAATCATCAAATGAAGAAGTAACTGCCGAACTGTCCATTGGGCGCCTTCCGAATAAATTTGCTGCTCCCACAAATGGTCTGGCATGGCATCTAATACAGCATTCAGATTAGCATGAGAGGCTTTTATTTTTTCGATATGTTGGGCTACTCGGTCTGACATGATTTTTCTCCTAACTGTGGGCATTGATTAGGAAGGGTGAGATGATACCCTTCCCCAGTATATAACCCCTACACTTCGACGTAGGTGTTTTCGGCAAGCACAAACCGATAAGTCGAGGGCAGGCGTTCTGTGGAGACCACTTGCGCGTTATCTGCCAACAAACTGCGGTCAATGCGCCCCGGAATATTCCGAATGACACAGTTATTCATGACGATGCTGGCATCAATTTCGCTGGATTCTACGACGACATTATTGCCGATAGAGGTATAGGGTCCAATATAGCTGTTGCGAATAACAGTATTATCACCAATGATAACGGGCCCGCGAATCACACTATCGTGAACTTCGGTATTTTCGCCCAAAATGACCCGATGCGACACATCACAAGTGCCGAATAACTTGCCACTTTTTTCAGTGATAGGCGGGGTATAGGGCAATTGTTCCAATACTAATTGATTGGCGGTGATGATAGGGTCGGGCTTGCCCGCGTCAATCCACCATCCAGCTAATTTATGCGGTGTAACACGCTTATCTTCATCAATCATGACTTGGATAGCATCCGTGATTTCCAGTTCGCCGCGTTTTGAAGGCTTAATTTTGCCAATGGCATCAAAAATGGAATTACGGAACAAATACACGCCGGCAATTGCCAAATTCGACGGTGGCACTTTGGGTTTTTCGACCACGCCTTTAATGCGCCCATCTTCGATAATGGCGACCCCAAACCGCGACGGGTCAGGAATTTCACCGAGGGCAATGCAGGCATCATCCTCAGACTCAGGAAAATTCATCAACAAATCGCGCATTTTGTCGTAGAAAATATTATCACCCAGAAAAACGCAAAATGCTCCTTCACCCACAAAACTACGGCACAAATTGATGGCATGTGCCAGCCCGAGTTGTTCTTCTTGCACGATATAGCTAATGCTCACACCCAATGCTTTGCCATCTCCAAGAACAGTACAAATCGAAGAGTCTAGGCTGTGAACAACAATGCCAATATCTGTTAAACCTGCTCCCTTAAGCATGTCAATCGCATAGGCAATTAACCACTTGTTTGCCACCGGTACTAGCGGCTTGGGCATTGTGAGGGTAATGGGGCGCAACCGTGTTCCCTGTCCAGCAGCCAGAATAACAGCTTTCATGAGCAACTCCTTCGTTGATGAATGATGATAGTCGAATGCAACATCCCAACAATCTAAGCACCAGCACCACCTGTTAAGTATTGTTTCTTTAGTATACAGGTAAATTTTTGTGATGGGGTTATCGCAAGCATTTCTTAAGGGTTTTGGATGGCAAACTGGGTATATACTAACATACACTTATAGAGGAAATACCTAAAAAATTAGATTGTTTTTTGGAGATTATTCACAATGACGCGCCAATACCCCCCAGAACTTTACATTGGGCAAACGGTTGATATTCATGTTGACCCCTCCTCAGCACCCATTGAAGCCTTGGTTATCGCGCTTGATTTTATCAAGGGGTTGGTCTATGTAGACCCCATTGGGTATGACATCCGTTGGGCAGCACTACCCGATGTGATTACATTGGATGGGCTGTACTTGCATTTTGAAAATAATGATTTTTACTTTTCACAATTACCATTAGACTAAACCTTGCCGGATGCCAAGTGCATCCGGCAGCAAAACACTCATTAATGGGGCAGCGCATTTAGTTTACTGCCAACCCCAACAAACAGAATTACCAGCCCCGTTTCCCAAGCACAATATTGTCTGGGGTGATATTGATGCCGACCATCGCTTCGCCCAAGCCACGGCTGACCTGTGCCAGAATCGCTGGGTCGTTATAGTGGGTGACAGCTTCAACGATGGCTTTGGCACGTTTTGCCGGGTCGCCACTCTTAAAGATGCCGCTACCTACAAATACACCATCTACGCCCAATTGCATCATCAACGCAGCATCGGCGGGGGTGGCGACACCACCTGCGGCAAAATTGACAACGGGCAAGCGCCCCAATTCGGCAGTTTCTTTCACCAAGGTATACGGCGCTTGAATATTTTTGGCATAAGTAAACAGTTCGTCTTCATCCATCGCAGTCAGTTTACGAATTTCGCTGTGAACAGCGCGGGCATGGCGCACGGCTTCAACCACATCGCCCGTACCCGCTTCGCCTTTGGTACGCATCATGGCAGCACCTTCGGCAATACGGCGCAGTGCCTCACCCAGATTGCGGCAGCCACACACAAATGGCACGGTAAATTTATGCTTGTTGATGTGATGTTCTTCGTCAGCAGGTGTTAGCACTTCGCTCTCATCAATATAATCTACGCCGAGCGCCTGCAAAATTTGGGCTTCCACAAAATGCCCGATACGCGCTTTTGCCATCACCGGAATTGTTACGGCATTGATAATGCCTTCAATCATGTCGGGGTCACTCATGCGGGCAACGCCGCCTTGTACCCGAATATCGGCTGGCACTCGTTCCAGCGCCATCACCGCGCACGCACCCGCATCTTCGGCAATTTTGGCTTGGTCGGGCGTGACCACATCCATAATTACGCCGCCTTTGAGCATTTGTGCCAGACCGCGTTTGACTTTTTCAGTCCCTTTTTCTGTATCGTTAGAGGTCATGTGACCATTGGTGCCGTTGCTGCTCATATTTCGCCTCATATATCAAAAAATATCGTGAATTGGGTAGCTTCATCGTAGCGATGCCAAACCCAATTCTGTATGTCCATTGTAGACCAATTGAGACCGATATTTTGGATGTTATCAAACATTAATGGATAGGGGCTTTAAAATCGTAGATGCCATCACGGATTTGCCAGCGCAAGCCATCGGGATTCACCAGCGTATCGCCGTCGCGCCGCAGCAGTGCGCCTGTTTGCGGGCAAGCGAAAAGAGCATCACCGATTAACCCGATATTGTTTGGGGTACTGTTTTGGGCGGTATTCAGCGTAAAAATGCCCGGCGCGACTAACCAACCCGTGCGCTGCATCACTTTATCTAAACCTGCCAAAAGGCTTGCTGGAACGGTACGCTTGAGGATGCCCAACCGGAAAAATGACACTGGAATGCGCTCTTGAGTCATAAATCCGGCAGTGGTTAATTCTTTTTGGATATATGCCGGATGAAAATTGAAATTGAGTTCGACAAATTCAACGGGGTCTAGGTCATTGGGATTCCAGTTTTGTCGCCCCATCGCATGACGCAGCAGTGCTTTCATATTACGCTTGTTGGCAAATTCTAAGATAAATCTGCCCTGCGGCTGCATGACACGGCGAATTTGCTGCAAGACGCCCGGCACATTCTCAAAATGATGAATGACCCGAATCATCGTTGCACCATCAAACACGCCCGGCATAAAAGGCAATTGATAGGCATTTGCCGCGACATATAAAAAGCCCTTGTCACCATATTGCTGGCGGGCATATTGCAATTGCGAAAACGAATAATCCAACAAAACGACTTGCTGATAAGCATGATATTCTGGCGTTAAACGCCCAAACCCAGCACCAATTTCCAGCAGTCGCTGTCCTGATGCGGGCAATAATCGTTGCAAAACAGCGCGTTCTACGCGGTCTTCATAGCTGCGTCCTTGTCCCTCCCAGAAGCGCGTGCGGTAATCCGAACCTTCGTAATCACAAATGCGGGGCGTCTCGTGTTGCATGAATTGTCCTGAGATGATGTTATGTTAAGAGGGCATGATGATAATTTTTGGCTCATGTTTAGATTGCGTGAAAAGTATGTATTTTGGGTAGGGACACGGCATGCCGTGTCCCTACAGAACCTTTATTATTTTTTAGACTGATGAGAAAACTTAATGTATTCTATGGACTGGTGGGCGTTGCCAAAATCCCGAAATCATTGGTTTGCGTGGGTGGCGCAGTTTGGCTATCTGCTCCCCCAATGCTCGGCGGATTTGTTCCTGTATTTGGGGCTATCACACTCGTACCAGTATTTTGTGGCGCAATGTCCTCTTGAATTTGTTGATAATACGCTGCCATCGTGCCATTATAATAGACATTATCCACACCTTGCGCGGTGAGGTTCTCAATCGCGGTAGCATTTACCATATCAGGGGTGCTGTTATTGAGATAATAATCTCTCCGTTCTTTGAGTTGGGCATCGAGTGCGGGAATGCCACCGGGCGGCACAATGTTCGTGGGCAATGCCACATTCTCAGCGGGAACAGGTTCGCCAAACAGCGCATAATTTAACCCGGCAGTGCGCGAATACCCTACCCATGGGGTATATGCCTCTGAATTCACGCCGCCTGTGCCATCAGTCGCCAACAAATTAATTTGTTCCAATGTGAGTTCGCCGCGCAAAATGCGTCCCACCATATCCCCGGCTTGGTTGAAATCTGATGGCAAATTGTGCAGCCCGATTGCCAGCGGTTCAAACAGCAAGCGCAGCGTATCAATCGGGTCGGCAAGCTGCGTTTCGCTTAACGGTATCACCGCCCGAACATCCAATTCAACTGGCACAGTCTGATTAACCGGCACGGTTAAATCGAGATTCACCGGCAATTGTAAGCCCTGTGGCAGCGTCAGATTCACATTGGCATCCACGCCATAGGCATTAATGCCCGGCAGGTCAATTTTGGCGCTCACTATCAATGGCACCGGGGCATTCAATGTGACGATGGTGGCTTGTTGCAGTGGCAAATCAAATGTCACTTGCAATGTATCCCGCACCGGAATCGTCCAATCAATCGTCGCATCTTTTAGCCCGACTGCCGTGCTGTGCAGCCCGCCCACCAAGGGGTCAGCAACATTATTTTTAATTTCAAAAATCAACAACCCCAATGCCAGCAATACCACTACCAGCACGAGATTCACAATAAACGAAAATATGACCATAAATCGCCATAACCAGCGACCAATTGATTTCAACAAACGCATATTAACTCCTGTCGGACAGGGAAGGACATCGAATTTATTGTTTAAGTATACGCCCTAGCAGGGAGTGGAGCAAATAGTTTTCTAACGTTCTAACGTTAAATTGTTGACATTCATACAAAAAGCGATTACCTTAATAGAAGTTAGCCAACATTTATCTATTTAAATCACAGGATAAACAATGATAGAACATCTTCAACTTGCTGCTTAGCAGCATCATCACTGGGCTTGCTATCGCTGCTCCGGTCGGACCCATCGGCGTCTTGTGCATCCGACGCACCCTCGTTGATGGCAGGTTATATGGGTTAGTGTCCGGCTTGGGCGCTGCCACCGCCGACGGCATTTATGCCATTATCGCCGCTTTTGGCTTTACCACTGTTTTTTCCCTCTTTATCGAACAAGCGACTATTTTCCGATTTGCGGGTGGGCTTTTCCTCTTGTATTTGGGGATTCGCACATTGCTGGCAAAACCTGCGGAAAACGCCGCCGATGCAACCTCAAAACGGCGCGGCTTATGGGGGGCATACCTCTCCACGCTGGCGCTGACAATTACCAACCCAATGACGATACTGGCATTTGTGGGCATTTTTGCCGGGCTTGGTGCGCCAGATAGTGCAGGCGATCCGCTAGCAGCATTGGTTATGGTGTTTGGCATTATTTTGGGGTCGGCGGGCTGGTGGTTGCTGCTGAGTGGCGGCGTCAGTTTATTCCGGCATCGGCTGGATATGCGGCTCATGCGCTGGATTAACTGGCTTTCGGGCGCAGTGATTATTGTGTTTGCGCTGGCAATCCTAATAGATATTTTCTAGGTTATGGTGGTATCCCCATCTTAGCGGATAGCAGAAACATCGTCATGGCTTCTAACAAGCAGGGCTTTGCTAGATGTTTCTGCTCAATGATGCGTTTCGCCATGTTTACGTTAAATCATTCCTGCTTACAACCTATTCGGCTAAAAACCTTTATGTTACATCTCATTAAATGCTGCTACTATATCTATAAGTGAGTGTTTGTTACGCATAGTGCCTGTATCTTACTGGCAATGCTGGAACAGACAGACCATTCTCGAACTGTGGTTATGGGAATTTTAAGGATAAACCTATGCGGTATTTAGTGCGGATCAGCATATTGATGTTTTTTTTGCTGGCAGGGATAGCTCCGGCGTTTGCCCAAGATGCCTGCACTGTTAGCACGAATCGGGCAAACAGCGCCCGCTTGCGCCAAGGACCCGGGACTGACCAAGCGATTGTGGGCTTTTTGCCTGCCAATACACCCTTCCAACCGATCGAGCGTTTTAATGCGGCGCGGCGACAAGTGTGGTATCGGCTTGTGCCGGAACAAGTTGTTCCCGGTGTAGCAGTGGCAGAAGTATGGATAGGGGCATCGGCGGTCACTGTCGCGGGCAATTGCGATGCCGTGCCATTACGCAATCCACCGGATACATCCTCATCATCAGCAGGTGGCAGCACCACCGCCCCAGCCGCATCGCTGCCGCAGGCAGGACGCTGGACATTGACATTGGACGCCAATACGTTGTTATCGTGCGTTGGAACTGAAACTATCACTGTGCCAACCGCAGAACTTTGGCAAGATGGTCTCACATTTAGAGGGCGTGTGCGGGAAACAGGCAATATTTTCACAATTGATGGTATCCCGTTTAACCCGTGGGAAAACAATCAATTTAATGGGTCACTCCCATTGGGTGGACAAGACAGCGTGCAAGTGATTCTGCGTGTGGATTCGCGCACGCAGATGTCCGGTGTGGTGATTGTGACTTTGTTTATTGACAATGTGGGGTGCAGCAGCACGACCAACACGGTCATGGTACGCACTGGTCGTTAAAGATCGTCTACAGCGGAAACATCGTCATGGCTTCTAACAAGAGAGGCAATGCCAGATGTTTCTGCCAGCCTGCCCGGTCTTCTGGCAGCCTGCCAAACAGATAGACGCGAATCCGGTTGGAGAGCGCATCTTGCAGGCTGCCGGCATAGAGGCTGTCTGCCGGAATAAGCCACGTTGTCAGCGTTAAATCGCAGTCGTCATCAATGCCAGCAAAAAAATCTGGGCGCGGGATGCCGTGCGGACGTTGGCTGGCATTCGGGTATGCCGCAAGTTGCGGTCTAAGGGGCTGTCCATCTACGGTTGCAATCATCATGGGTTCTTCTATACCCGGCAATTCTGTTAGATGCAGCGCCTCCAGATAACCCCCGATACGCACGCTGCCATCCCATGCCAGAGTATCCGGCTGCCATTTGAATTGTGTCAAAGCGCCGCCTTCTTCGCCACCCCAGCGCAATGTTAGTAGGGTAGCAGGCACCGCCAGCGTAAACAACCCCTGAGCGCCTTCGGTTTTGGCGCTGCCGCTTTCGGTGGTGAGCCACAGCATGTTCCGCGCATAATTGGGAATTTGCCAATGGGATGTGAGTTGCCCGGTGGTTTCATCATTCATCTTCAGATATGACCTCTGTCCTATTATGACCCGGTAGAGCGCATTTTTTGACCATTTTTACACTGTTCTGTCCTACAATGATTGTACCAATTTTGCCATGATAAGAATGCTGTTGAATATGAACATCCTAGTTGAATGGGACAATCTCACCAAAAACGTTATTTATTGCCGCTTTCATGACCGCTGGACATGGCACGACTGCCGCGAAGCGATGCAGGTTGTGACTTATTTGCATGATAGCGTTGATGTTCCGGTGAGTTATATCTATGACCTGACGTATAGCAAGCAATCTGCCCGCACGCTGATGGTGGACATCCGTAAATTGCTGGAATTGCCGTTTTATCCAGCACCGGAAAAAATTGTCATTGTGGAAAAAGGCTATCGGTTGCAGATGTTAAATGATGTGCTGGCACATATTTTTCCGTTGTCACTCCCGGAAAATATTTTGTTTGCCGAAAGCCTGAACCGGGCGCGAGCCATGCTGATGAAAAATCCGCTGCAATAGTGTGGCAGACAAGGTGTTTTTTTATCCTAAAACGTTAATCGGGCGTATCGCAAATACGCCCTTTATGATTTTCATTGCGCTCCACCCAATCTTAACCTCTAAAATCCCCATCCCGGCGTATAATTCTCATATCATTCAGTGATAACACAACAGGTAG
>JALHOR010000056.1:0-19829 GCA_022842885.1 Anaerolineae bacterium | reverse complement strand
TAGCGCATGGAAAACAGCGACTATAAAGAAAAACGCAAAAATGATGCTTATAAAACACAGCGTATAACAGCCTATAGATTACTGGCAATAATGGGGCTGGTTGTTGGTATGCATTTATTGGGCTACCTTCTTGTGGCTTTTTCAATTTATCCTTTGATAATAATGATACACAGTATTTTGAGCATTATATCTTTCCCATTATATTCCCTGTCTATTTTTTGGGGTGGCGGGGTGTTTTTATTCGCCTGTTTTATACCCGGTTTTGAAGCATTAGAGCGTCTTGCCTACATTGGGATAATCTCCGTTCTCGGATTATTTATATTCTTCATGAGTTTTGCAGCCATATTCAATAATTATAATCATAACGATATGATTACGTTTAATGGGCAAATTTACTATTTAGCACATAATTATGATATGGATTATTCCAGATATCACCTCTTTGTCTGTAACACAACCGGTATTATCTGTATAGAACAAAAGGAATTAAGTGGGGGTACCTATAATCATCTTGAATTGGAAATTAGCACCGATAACAACTCAATCGAAGTCAGAAGTTATGAAGGTGATCTTTTTTACACCTACACGCCGGAAACAGCAGGGACAGAATGATGAGCGAAAAAGAAAAACGCAAGCATGGGGTAGCCGCGAAGCCGCGTTATGTGGTGCTGAAGGTACTGGCAGTTTTGGGGTTAGTGTATGTTTTAGGAATATTGGGATATTTATTATCCATTTATCCGTTGCAAATACTACCGACTCTAGTATCAGGTTTATTATGGATACTCTCTGCTGCTATATCGTACAACATGGTAGTGTGGATTTGCGGCTCCGTATTCTTAGTATTTGTATTTGCATGTGTTGAGCGAGGATTCTACAGATGGCGGCGGGTAAGTTATGTTATAGTAACTATGTTGTTGGCGACCCTCATCATGGTTATCAGCTATTTCACTGCTTGGTTTGGTTACGCTCATAATGCCAGCATTTCGCTTCACAATAGAACCTATCATGTTGCAAGCCAATTTGATGGCGATATTGGAGCAGATTATTATTTTTTCATTTGTGATTCTATCGGGATCACCTGTATGGAGAAAAAACAATTCGGAAATTATGTGGATTTATCAGATATTCAACTACGAATCAGCGATGATGGCAAAGCTGTCGAAGTCATTACGACAAACTATGACAGCACAATCGGCGTTCTTTACACCTACACGCCGGAAACAGCAGGGACGGAATGATGAGCGAAAAAGAAAAACGCAAAAATGAGGTGGTCAATCAAATTGGGCATTCACACTACATAGTGCTGAAAATAATGGGGTTGATTGCAATCCCGTATGTTCTAGGCATATTCGCAAAGGGTATTTCGGTTTATCCACTGATGATAATGCTGGCTGGTATTCTGCAAGTAATTTCTCCAATCATATTTTATACAGCCATTTTCTCCGGTTCATTAGCCTTTATTTTTGCCTGTTTTATGCCCGGTTTTGAAACATTAGAGCGTCTTGCCTACATTGGGATAATCTCCGTTCTCGGATTATTTATATTCTTCATGAGTGCTGCGTTCACTTTCTTCGGAGGTCTCTATCATGTCGCAAGTATCCCCCATACCGACCATCTATATTATTTTGCCACTGAGGCAAATTCTGATCATGGAGTAGATTATTATATTTTCATTTGTGATGAGGCAGGGATTATATGTCCTGAAAAAGAATATGTCGGTTGGGGTTGGTATTGGGATTACAGTCTTCAAATCAGCGCAGATGGGAAATCCATCGAAGTAATTGAGATTGCTGATGATGGTTCGTTTCATGTTGTTGATACCTACACGCCGGAAACAGTGGGAACAGAATGATGATAAAAACAGGGCGCGAGTTTACCCAATTTTGCTACTTGACTCTCCACCGACTGGAACGTTTATTCTGTTTATAAGCATAGTGGCGCATCAGTATGAAATTGTTGGACCCAACCGCGAAATCAATTTAGAGTATGCATCGGTCTTCTATGATGGGCAAGCGGTGCTTATTGGATAGTGAAGGATAAGAGCGAAACTATGACCACACACCCTGACTCTTTCGTCGCCATCTTGACTGGGGGACACCCCAATTCATTGGGCAGAACTATCGAATTGGTTGACCTCATTTTGACGGATAAAACCAAACTGGAAGAACTCTATCAATGTTATTTTGATGATGACGAAGTAGTGCGCTTGCGGACTTCTAATGCTTTTAAACGCATTACGAAAGTGCAACCGGATTGGGCGCTGCCCTATATAGACAAGTTTTTAGCGGAAATTTCGCAGATTAAGCAAGCCTCTACCCAATGGACGCTGGCTTGGTTGTTGTTGGAATTGGGCGATAAACTGACGCCAGAGCAGAAACACACAGCAAAAACCATCCTGCAACACAATCTGACCACATGGGAAGATTGGATTGTGTTGAACAATACTATCGAAACATTAGGCGCATGGGCAAAACAGGATAACGACCTTAAAACATGGCTGCTGCCGCATCTGGAACGCTTGACGCAAGACACGCGCAAATCGGTGGCGGGCAGAGCGCAAAAAATGCTGGTTGCCTTAACCACCGAAAAAACAAGCCGACGGAAAAAAACGAAGTAAAACGAGCCTACGTCACAAAACTGCGCTGGGTGTGTTGCTGCCAACTACCATCGGCGATGATAGTGGCGATGGCTTGCATCACCTGATGAATTTCTGCATCACTGTTGTAAAAATGGGGCGCGATACGAATCCCCGCGCCCTCTCGATAATCTATCACGATGTTGCGTGCCAGTAATTCGCGGGAAATTTCATACGCATGGTCAGGCTGAACGGTCACTGTGCCAGCGCGGTCATGGATTGGGCGTGGCGAATTGACGCGATAACCAGCGGCATCTGCCAACTCAATGAGTAACGCGGTTTGCCGGATGGATTTTTCCCGAATCGCTTCAATGCCCACTTGCTTGATGATATTCACGCCCGGTTGAATGGCATATAACGCCGCAATCGCCGGGGTGCCATTTGCCAAGCGATACGCATCCTCACGGAAAGCAAACTGCTCAATATCAAAGGCGAAAGGTTGCTGATGCGCGAACCAGCCGGTGATTTTGGGGTGCAGCGTCATCAGTAAATCCGGGCGTATATACATGAATACGCCACCGGGTCCGCCGCACAACCATTTGAGTGTGCCGCCAATATAAAAATCCACCTGTAAATCGGTCACATCCACCGGAATAATGCCGACGCTATGATAGCCATTCAGCAGCACTTGTGCGCCGACCCGATGCGCTTTTTCGATAATGGCTCTGGCAGGCACGATATAGGCTGACCGGAATAACACATGCGATAAACTCACTAAGCGCGTTTGGTCATCAATCGCCGCCAAAATTTCATCGGTATCCAATGTGATGCCGTCGTGGTTGCGAATTATCTCGATGTGGCAAAAATCTGGCAGCATTGCCCGCAGCGTATACACATCCGATGGAAAATCTTGGTCACTGACAATAATTTTGTTGCGGCGCGTGTCGCTAAAATCTAAGCCCGATAACAAGATGCTGTTGGCGATGCTGGCATTTTCATGAACCAGCACACTGCCTGCCGGCGCACCCAACAGCGGCGCGATATTATCCCCGGCAGCGCCTTTGATTTCCCACCATGTCGGTTGATTTTGATGGCGTGTTCCCCACGCCCGCACGCCCAAGGTCGCCCAAGCATCGGCATAATCGTGCAGTGCCGTATACACACTTTTGGGCATCGCGCCCAAACTGTTGCTAATCATGTAATTGCACGTCGCTAAAATCGGGAATTCGTCCCGGTATTGAAGCAAAGTATCAGTCATTGAGATTTATCCAAAAATTCGTACAAAATCATTAAAATTTCCCCGGCATTCTTTGCATAGGTTTTTCATGCTTTGGTTTGCCAAGGAAAATATAAATAGGTGATGTTCGCGCCATGAATTTCATCGGTGAGCGATGCTAGGCTCACAGGTGTGGGATGCAAATTATCGGTGATGTAGATGTTGCCATCGGCAATTTTTTCCACATACATCACATGCCCATAGACATCATCGGCATAGGGATGGTCGCGTTCCATCACCAAAACACTGCCTTCCAGCGGCATATCCCCGACGGTAATGCCATATTCAGTCAGGCGCAGTGCGTTCTCGTTCCATAAGTGCGCGTCGGTGGGCAGTCCCGGCGGAACAGCCATGCGCGTGACAATATATTTTACACAGTCTTGGGTATTGTCTTTGATGATGGATAATGTCTCGGCAGTTTCCATACGCGCAATCAAATCTAAATCGGCACCTGCCCCCGGCGCGACTCGTTCTAAGCGGGTTTGCAGCGAACCAATATCTGTTTCTAGGGTTTGAATATGCGTTTGCGTCGCTTCAATGCGCGTTTCTAATGCCACAATCTCATTTTTGATAGCGATAATGCGCGGGGCTTTATCCAGTTCGATAGTGCGGTCAAAACTCACGATACGATTTTGGGTCGCGGCGAGTTCTTCTAATTTAGCGGTGCGTGTAGATTGCAGCGTCGTTAAATCGAGTTTTGCGGTTACGAGCATCTCTTGTTTTTGCAGCATCAAAGCGTGCAATGGGCGATTCGGCGGGCTGATGTAATGAGTTAATTTGGGCGGCGGGGCTTCAACAGCGGCAGTTTTTGCGATGGGAGCAAGCGATGGTTTCTCACGGCGTACACGCGCCGGATGCAGCGAATATGAACCAGAATTTGCCGCTGCTAATGCCGCTATTCCGGCATTAGTAGCGAGAGTTGCGCCATTTTGTAGGGCGACTGCCAAACTAATTTCATCGGCGGCAGCGGATAATTTATGGGCAAAGAGACTCACTTGCTGCGCCCAACCATCCATTTTGCCACGTTGAGTAAGATACAGGAGTTCAAAATCTGCCAACGACGCATTCTGTAGCCCATATGCCAGCAGAGTATCTAACACCTGTTGAATCACCAGCACCGATTCTTCGATGCGTTGGCTGGATTGCTGCAAGCGGTCTGCTGCCAGTCGCATGGCGTCTATGTTTGCTTCGACATTGGACATATGGTTAGTGCTGCTTGGTCTATTGGTAATTGATTTTGATTATCCTACAATAACATAAAACGCGCTCTCAAGCGAAAATATCCTATCTCCCACACCGATTGCCGAAACCACATGACAACACTCATAGTTGAAAAACCGCAACAATATACGCGCCAAAGCGAATTTTTGAATGGCATCAAAGATACCTTGCCGATGGTGGTCGGGGCGTTCCCATTTGGGGTCATTTTTGGCGTGGTCGGCATTAATGCCGGGTTATCGCCGCTGGCAGTTGCGGGCTTATCCTTATTTGTTTTTGCCGGGTCAGCGCAGTTTATCAGTGTGGGGTTAGTGGCGCAGGGTGTTCCAATTCCGTTTATTGTTTTAACCACTTTTATCGTCAATTTGCGGCATATGCTGTATGCAGCGTCTCTCGCACCTTATATCAAACATTTAGACCAAAAATGGCTGCTGCCGCTGGCATTTTGGCTGACGGATGAAACCTATGCCATCGTGATTCGCCGTTATCCACAGGATGATGCTTCGCCGCATAAACATTGGCATCATTTGGGGTCATCGGTGATTATGTATGGGCATTGGCAATTGGCGACGATTTTGGGCATTGTGGCGGGGACTCAGTTAGAAGGCTTGGCATCGCTTGGCTTGGATTTTGCGATGGTGGTGACATTTATCGGTATTGTGATGCCGTTCATCGTCAATCGTCCGATGCTGGTATGTGCCGTAGTCGCGGGCATTGTCGCTGTATTAACCAATGGCTTGCCCAATAAAGCCGGATTGATGGTGGCAGCATTTACGGGAATTGCGGCAGGGATGGCAGCCGAATACGGGCAAATTCGCCGTGAAAAATTGCGTTTTTCTCCACATGAAAAAACAGTGGGGTAATCCAAAAAATAGCTTGCCCATTAACCCCAAATGCCACCGAGGGGCGTGGTGGCATTTGAGCATCAGAGAAGGGGAATAACATTCACCTTACCACCCCCATTCTCGCATAATCCCCACGATTTGCATGGTGACATTCCTCATGCTCCTTGCCTACAATCGTCATAACCGCTGGTATTGGTTACAATAAAATCATCTTTTGCTGATTGGAATTAATGAGGAGTTTTTTATGCAGCAGACGGCTCAGGGCCCTATGGGGCAATTTTTTGAAGACTCACAAGTGGGCGATGTGATTATCAGCGCCAGCCGCACCATTACCGAAGCGGATATTGTCAATTTTGGCGGCATCATCGGCGATTACAACCCACTGCACTTCGACGCCGAATATATGAAAGCCAGCATGTTCGGGCAGCGTATCGCTCATGGGATGCTGACGCTCAGTTTTGCGACGGGTTTGGTCAACCAATTGGGGCTGAATCATAAAACCGTGATGGCGTTCAAAGGGTTGGAATTTGAGTTCAAAGCGCCCGTATTCATTGGCGATACTATTCATGTGGAAATGACCACGATTGAAACGCGGGCATCCTCCAAAATGCCCGGAGGATGGGTCACACAGTCCGTTAAAATCATCAAGCAAGATGGTACCGTTGTCCAAGAAGGCAAATGGTCAGCGTTGATTGCCAGCCGCCCCAATTCATAAACCATCATAGGAAATCGTTTGACTCAATTTGCTGCTTTACGCCATTTGCCACGCCCCTCAGACCGCCGGATTGCCTTGCATGTCAGTCCGGCAGCCGAAAAATCACTGCGTGCCGGGCATCCTTGGTTGTACGAAAGTTCTATCATCAAACAAAGCCACGCTGCGCTGCCGGGCGATTTGGCGGTCATTTACGATAAAAAGAATCGTTTTCTGGCAGTCGGCTTATATGACCCAGTTTCACCGATTCGGGTGAAAGTGCTGCACGCCGGAAAACCCGTTAATATCAATCAAGACTGGTTTTATGAACAGCTAACTGAAGCGGCAGATGTGCGTGAACCGCTGCTCGCCACCCAAACCAACGGTTATCGGCTGATTCATGGTGAAAATGACAAACTGCCCGGACTCATTATTGACCGCTATGCCGATACATATGTGGTCAAGATTTATACAGCGGCTTGGTTGCCACACTTGCAAGCGGTTTTGGCAGCACTTATCGAACTGGAAACGCCGGAACGAATCGTTTTGCGGCTGAACCGAGCATTGCAAGCGGATAATATTGGGCTGCGTGATGGGCAAATTGTCTATGGTGAGCCATTAACGCAGCCTATCATCTTTTACGAAAATGGGCTGAAATTTGCAGCAGATGTGGTGCAGGGGCATAAAACAGGCTTTTTCTTTGACCAGCGCGATAATCGCTCGCTTGTCGCGCAGCACGCCGCCGGAAAACATGTTTTGGATGTGTTTGCCTATTCCGGCGGTTTTTCAGTCTATGCGGCATCCGGCGGCGCAAAAAGCGTGTTAAGTTTGGATGTCAGCGCCCCGGCGTTGGCAGCGGCACAGCACAATATGGCGCTCAATCAACAGCATCCGGCGGTGGCACGGGCAACGCATGAGGTGATAGCGGCGGACGCCTTTGACAGCATGACGCGCTTGCATCAGGAACGCCGCCGTTTTGAGATGGTCATCGTAGACCCACCCTCTTTTGCCAAAAGCAGCGCTGAATTTGACCGGGCATTGGCGGCTTATGCCCGCTTGGTGAGATTGGCGCTGCCATTAGTACACAAGAATGGCATTCTGGTGATAGCATCATGTTCCAGCCATGTCTCGTCAGAAGCATTTTTCCGCACGATTACGGATACCGCACAGCAGCAAAGCCGACCCATCCGCGAGATTGCCCGCACTGGACACGCGCTTGACCATCCCATTGGCTTTCTCGAAGGGGCATATTTAAAGTGCCTGTTCGCTCAGGTTTAGGCTTATACTGATTTGTAATCTTGTTGAGGAATTAACGATGAGCGATTACACCCTAACTATACCCGAAGAAATTTACATTCGTGTGCGTCAAATCGCTGAGGATACATCTCAATCTATTGATCAACTCATGTTAGACCATTTGAAACATTTATCGCCGTTGCCTAAACTGCCGCCTGATGAAGAAGCAGAATTAGCAGCGTTGAAACATCTTTCGGATGATGCCCTATGGACAATTGCCCGCGAACAAATGCCCGCTGATGTGCAACAGCACATGCAAATCCTAATGGATAAAAACTCACGCGGCGCAATTTCATCAGACGAATATACCCAATTGGAGGTGTTAGTAGAGCGCGGGCAAAAACTCATGGTCAGAAAATCGGAGGCAGCAGCATTATTAGTCCAGCGTGGTTATAAAGTCACACCGCAGGATATGACTACCCGTGAGTAATATTTCGTGGAATACAATCAAGCGATTGGTTTATGAGCGTGCAAAAGGCTGTTGCGAGTATTGCCAAACTTGCGAATACAACACTGGACAACCGATGCATGTAGAACATATTTTTCCTAATGGTGGAAACGAACTGGATAATTTATGCTTATCATGCTCCAGTTGTAATTTGAGTAAATCCATTGCTATTTCTGAAATAGACCCAGAAACTGGCGCAAGCGTTACATTATTCCATCCTCGTCAACAAACATGGCAAGAACACTTTGAATGGGTAGATAGTGGATTACGTTTATACGGAAAAACACCCACAGGCAGAGCCACCATTATACGCTTAAAAATGAACCAAGACCGCTTAGTAAGGGCAAGACGAAACTGGATAGCCACAGATAATCATCCTCCTTCAACTACATCATCGGGCGACCATGACTCTCTTTGATACCTTTGTAGTTTTCCCGAAGGAGCATACTTAAAGTAGCTTGTTCGCTCAGGTTTAGCATAATAGATAGTCAATTTTGGTTATCGCTCACGGGGACTGAAGGTGTTAAAAACCTCATTCAGAGCAATTTGTCATTGCCCAAATAACCTATAAACAAATGTCATCCCCAAATCAGGGCAAATAGACAATTGTCCTGTAAGAATTTCTGCGTAAAACTAGGGTATCAATTGAAAAACTAAGTGATGATACCCTATGGAAAATATTACCGTTGGACTGGCGTTTTTCGCTGGACTACTGTCGTTTCTATCGCCGTGCGTGCTACCCTTAGTTCCGGCATATATTGGCTATATGGGCGGACGTATGACCCACACCGTTGCCTTGCAAGCCGCCGGAGACAAAGGCAAATCTACATCCGGCGCAAAAGCCTTTGCGCGTGCCAATATGCTGCTGCATAGCCTCGTGTTTGTGAGTGGCTTTACGGTCGTCTTTGTGATTCTGGGCATTGTCACCACTGCCGTTTTAGCCTCGGTTGCCAAAGATGTCATTGCCCGCGTGGGGGGTGTACTGATTATTTTCTTTGGCTTGCATATTATGGGGGTGATTGCCAGCACCTCGCGCCGTTTACGCAAAAGCTCAGCCCTGATTAACAATCCTCTATTCAGTCTCGCTGTGGCAGCGGCAGGGTCGGCGCTCATCGTGTGGGGCTTCATTGAGTTGTTTTTGATACTGCCCATTTTAGCAGCATGGTTGCTGACGCTATTTTTGGGCGGTGCCTTCACGCAGCCGGGTGTGTTCTGGGGGCGTGTCCTGAACAAACTCGAATCCGTGCTATATACCGATACCCGTGCCGATTTCACTGGACGCGAAGGCTTGGGCGGCTCATTTATGATGGGTGTGGTTTTTTCCGCTGGTTGGACGCCTTGTATTGGTCCCATTTATGGCAGCATTTTGAATTTAGCAGCGCAAACGGGCGATGTAGCACAAGCAGCCCCCTTATTAGCAGCGTATTCGCTTGGTTTGGGCATTCCATTTATTTTAGCAGCCGTTTTGTTAGATCGCGCCCAAGGCATTTTGCGCCGTTTGCAGCGCCATGTCCGCACAGTAGAACGCATTGCTGGAACGTTGTTGGTCATAGTCGGTTTTCTGGTTGCCAGTGGGCAACTTACGATTCTTAGCCAGACATTGAACGGACAATTTGCCGATTTTTCTGCACGGGTAGAAGAATGTGGTGTTGGTTTCTTTGAAGGTAGAATTACAGGTAGTCAACTGGGTGATTGTTTGGGTGGGTCAATCGCGCCGATTCGTGTTGAAGAAAGTTATCATGTCGTCCTAACGCCAGATAAAACCCAGATGCAATTTGTGTTTCAGGTGGATGAAGCGCAACCCATTGATGTTGAATTGGGCAGTGTGGAAACCGATTTGACCCCGATTGCTGTTTTGCAAAATGCCGCAGGCGAAGAAATCGCTCGCAACAGTGTTTTTATATTCACCACCGAAAACAAAGGGCTAATTCTGCGCGGGCAAATGCTGCCCGAAGCTGGAACTTATCTGTTGACCATCATCAATGAAGTCCCCACCACCAAGACCGATTTCCGCGTCAAAGTGCGGGCAGCACAAGCTGTCGCCCTAACGCCTGTCGAAACAGATACGAATAATACCGACGAACCCGAAACGGTTGTTGCTGATTTGGCAAATACTGGCATGAATCCGACACCCACACCGCTGATTCCGTTATTGCCTGTCAACAGTATTGAAGGCGCGGCGGCAGCCAGTGGCGCAGCAATCGGTGTGAAAGTGGGCAACCGTGCGCCGGATTTCACTGTTACCACCGATACAGGCAAAACGGTGAGTCTGTCAGATTTGCGCGGTAAAATCGTCTTGCTCAATTTTTGGGGGACATGGTGCGGTCCTTGCCGCCGCGAAATGCCCGAACTTCAGGCACTTTATGAGGCACACAGCGACGAGAATTTCACGATTTTAGCGTTGGCTGTGCGCGACACATTAGACGATGTGAAACAATTCCGCACTGAATTTGGTCTCACATTTCCGCTGGCGCTGGATGAAAACAATGCCATCAGTATCCAGTATGCCATACCCGGTCAACCGAGTACGCTCATTATTAATCCTGAAGGCAAAATCGTTTTTTTAAGTTACAGCCTCGTCACGCTGGAACAAATTGAAGCGGTGCTGGCAGAACTCGAATCGTAATCTGCATTTTTCATCGCATAACCAACACTAAAAACCGGGCGCATGACCCGGTTTTTTGATTCACATCTTGATACATGGATGAAAACCTAGGTGAATTTACTGGACAAAAAATCATAAAATAGAACGGAAAAACCTTAACAGGACTAAAATGAGATTTCCATAAAATGACTCGATTTTCTATGGAGAACTCAACATGGCTAAAAAACAGGCACAACCCATCATTCCGGCAGATAAATTGCTGTTATATGAAAAAGTGGTTGCTACTATCCCCGGTTTGGAGCGAAAAGGTGTCACCATGCCCTATACTTCAATCAATGGGCATATGTTTTCTTTTTTGGCAAAAAATGGTTCGATGGCGTTACGGTTGCCAAAGCCAACCAGAGATGACTTTATCGCAAAATATCAAACATCGTTGGTGGAAGCCTATGGCGCAGTCATGAAAGAATATGTGGTTGTGCCGGAGGCACTGCTTCAAAGTACAACAGAATTGCAGCCCTATTTTTAAACAAGTTTGGAATATGTTCAAACCCTCAAGCCTAAGCCGACCAAAAAGCACAAAGCCACTGAGGATAATTAGACACTCAGGCGTATACAAAAACCGGGTGCGTGACCCGGTTTTTGTATAGGATGTTGCAAAACGGTGGTTTTAATTGGGTGCGAAATGGCAAAATTTTTGTTACACTGGTCTATTGTATCGGTATGTTAATCACTGCTTGTCTAATTGGAGGGAAAGTCACTGTGAAACAATCGCTGCGCTTACTATGCTTACTCATCGTGGGTATTTTGGTGCTAAGTTTGGTTATTCCGGCTGCCGCGCAAGATGCCCCGGTTGCCAGCGTTGCCACCGGCACGCTGAACGTGCGGTCTGGTCCCGGCTTATCGTACCCGGCAATTGCGGCACTGCCCTATGGTTTTGGCGTGAATATGGTTGCCCGCAACAACGCCGGTAATTGGATTTATATTGACCAACCGAGTGGTTTAGCAGGATGGGTCAATGTCAATTATTTGTATACGACCTTCCGTACTAGCCAACTCCCAGTCTTTGATGCTGCCCCGGCTTTCCAACCTGCCCAACCGCAAGTGGTGAACGAATCGCCCTTCGTGAATGTGAGCGTGTGGGATAGACCTGACCGTCGTGGCAATGTGATTGCGTTCTTGCCACCCGGTGGGTCAGCGCCGTTATTAGGGCGTAATTTCGATGGGTCTTGGGGACAAATCTTGTTATCGGATGGGCGCGTCGGTTGGGTAGAGCGCACGACAGTGGGCGCAACCGTGCCGATTCGCAGTATTGACCCGGTGGATGGCAGCGTGACAGCACCACCCCCGCCCGGTGGTCCCAATTCGGCATTGGGTAACAGTGGCGTGGTCGGAACATATGTGGTACGGGCAGGAGATTCATTGCTGGCGATTGCCCGCCGTTATAACACCACTGTTCCCGCCCTCATGGCAGCGAACAACCTCTCTAACCCAGATGTTATTTTTGTGGGGCAAACTTTAACGATTATTCGCTAAGGCGAGTGATTCTTATAGAGGCGAGTTTTTCGGCTCGCCTCGTATCATCTGCGCTGAACACACAAAAGAAGACTGATTGGCTTATGCCAGTGAGTCAAAAATGCGTGGACTGATAAGCCATTTGAGTTGTGCGCCCCGAATCGCCGGGGGGTATAAATCCACTCGTGCCACTGCCCCAGTTTTGAGGTTGACATTAGCGCCCGTCATCGCCTGAAGCAATTCGCTCATGCTCGGATTATGCCCAACAAACAGGATATGGGACTCTTCGGACTTATCTATGAGCAGGTGTTTTAGGCGGTCAACATCAAAATGAAAATTGACTTCATCGCGGATTTCGACCTCATTCCCCAAAACTTTTGCCACAATATCAGCCGTTTGCCGCGCCCGAACTCGCGGGCTGGCATAGACATAATCGAGTGATACATTGATTTTTTTCAGCACTTTTGCGGCATTTTGGATGCGCTCACGCCCTTTTTCAGTCAGGGGGCGCAGTTCATCAGAGGGGGCATCATCGCTGGCTTCGCCATGCCGCATAAAATAGAGTTTCATTCAGGCTTATTATCTCCGGGTTCGGGGTCTGGTTTGCTCAAGTTGCGTAAAGCACGCTGTTCTTTTTCTTCTGGTGTTTCTGATTTGGCGGGTTCAGCCGGTTTGGCAGCCGCTGGCACAGGTGGTTTCGTGGCGGCAGGTGGAGCCGGTGGTGGCGTGATACCGCGCCGCTGGGCTTCATAGGCTTCCCGTTCCAACCGTTTTGCTTCGCGTTCTGCCCGCAAGCGTTCCTGCGTCGCTTCCATCTCGGACTGAACTTTGGTTTGGCGGTTGGCGCGGTCGGCTTGCATCTGTGCTTCCAATGCCTCGCGTTCTGCCCGCATCTTTTCGATATGGGCATTATCGCGCTCGCGGCGTTCTTCTTCCATCTTTTTATATTGTTCGGCAAGCGCACGTTTTTCTGCTTCTTTTTTATCCACAAGTGATTCGCTGGGAGTATCGGCTGGTTTTTTCTCGGATGTTAAATCCGCTTCCAAACGCCAATCCTTAGCGCGAATCGTCTGGTCTGTCCATTCAATTTCCGCTTCTAATTTATCCACATGCCCGGCAATCATCTGGAATGTATCATTGGTGTCCTCAAAGGCTTCATCCAACTTTTCCGATGCCTCTACATTGGCGCGTTTCACAAATTTAGGCTGCGGCAATTTGAAAGCATAACCATCGTCAGTCTTGCCATAAGGCACATCGGCGGCTGAGATAGGCGGTTTATCGGCAGTGAGGGCAACTTCTTCATCGGCGATAACCACTGGTTTTTTAGGAGTAGGCACTTCAGCGGGTGTTTCGGCGGGCGTGGCATCTGTTTCAACAGCAATGGAAACTGTTGCTTCCACGCTTTCATCATCTGTTGGCACAGAATCAGCAACCACCTTATCTACGATGGAAAGCGGTGTTTCACTTTCGGAGATAGGGGGTGCTGGCGAAGTTGTATCGGGTTGATGGTCATCTTCCGGCGGATTTTCAAGGAACTGTTTTTCGTCGCTCATGGGTCACTCCAGTAGCCGGTAACAATTTTTCGATTCTACCACCTCTACGCGCAACCGTCAGCCACAGTTCCAGACTGCTAACACCCGCTTAATGTGACCGATTTGCCTGTACTGGTATTGACAGTGATTTGGGTGAAGGCAAAAGCGCCCCCATTGATGAAAATGGTATCCCCTGAGCCAAAGCCGAGCGTAGAATAGGTGACAAAAGAGGTATCGGTAGCTGAAATCGTCACCACATCGCCGTTATCCCCATTCGCCCATGAGACGGAAATATTATAAGGTGCGAAAGATGTATACGCACAACTCGCCGTGAAAACTTGTTGAGTCACCGGAGCATTGGGGTTGCCGGGGCGCTGCATCACACTGGAACGCGGGGTATAACACAAAGTGCGCTGGTTGTGCAGTGCCTCCATTTCCCACTGGAAAGAACCACCTGTGGCAAAATCAGCAATATTTAATGTGACACTGGTTGTCCCCGCTGGAAACCAACGTGATGCCACAATTTGCCCATCCGCCCCATACAAATTCAACTTGTACTGGTCAGCCACCGCCACTGCCGACCATTCATACTGCGATAGCATGGTTTCACCGCCCCGCAGCAGTGCAAAACCCGCACATTCAATCGGATTACTGACCGACGACACCGCTGAAAGAACGCTCGGATTGGTGGTGAGGCTGTTCCCCTCACGGGCAGATTCTGCCAAAATGTCCGAAGATACAGGTGTAATAGGATTGCTCACCTGAATCAAGGGGGTCGCGCCATTACAATGAGCATGGATAGGATAATGCAGCAAGTCGGCAGGAAAAGCCTCTAAACCACACCAATTAGCCGACAAGGATGTGCGTGGCTCTGACCAGCGGCACGCCACCAACGGATTATCACCGGAGGTATCCAGACAAGCTATGCTGCGTGTGCCTTCGGGAATAATTACTGGACGCGGATTATTGGCATCCGGCGCAAGTGTCACTCTGCCATCCAATACCGTAATTTCTAAGGCAGATTGTCCTTTATCTTCGACTGTGCGAAACAAGACGGTTGACCCCATCTCCAAGATTGCCCCATTAACGCTGAGGGTAATTTCATAATCTTGGGGACCTTGGATAAGCAGCACATCGGGCGCTTCTTTGCAGGCGGCTTGCCCCAAACCGGTCGTCAGATAAAATGCCTGCATCGGGCTGTATTGGGTGTCATCTACCGGCGGCAGGGTACTCAGGTCGCCATCAGACTTGACCAATGTATAATGAATCCAGCCGGGCGCATTATCGTGGATAACGCGCAGCCATTTTCCATCAGGGCTGACGCCATCAGCTAGGAGTGCCTCATTTTGTTCTGCAATCATCACCACATTATAATTTAAGCCGGGACCGCTGCGAAAATTGGTATTGACCGTCGTGGTAACCGGAATTGGTTGAAAATTTTTGGCAGCCCGCGCCGCAGTGGCATCTTGCAGCGAAGTATCCCCCAATAGCACAAACGTGACTGCTTGCCCCGGTAGGGTATCCGGCAGATTTGCCTGCACATTAAGCAGTGCCACACCCCATTCATCGGTGGTTAAATCCAAAGCGCCCGTTTGCAATTTCACCAACGGTTCTAAATCAGTTCTATCGGCAGGATGAACAAAAAAATCTTCCGGCACAGCATCCGCAAAGGCTGCATCTACGCGGCTGTAGCCGTAGCAAGCACTATTACGACCCAACTCCAAACAATTATCGGCAGCATCGCGCAATGCCGCTGCCACCAGTGCTTCGCATTCGCGTTGGGTCAGCACGGGTACAGCAACCACAAATAGTCCTATCAAAAAGAGGGAAAATAACCCAGTGTAACGCCGCATTTTTTCACCAAGGAAACTTTACTTATTACAGATAACATTTATTGTAACACAAATACGAGGCATCTATCGTTGGTTTTCTGGGAATCTTTTCGTCAGAAATCGGTTAGGTTGCGCCCCGGTGTCCAATGAGTACCATCCGGCAATATCGTTGTTTCATTGCACGCCACCCCCGCTACACTCGCTCCTTGCAATTGAGCGCCAGTGAGGTCAGCGCCATGTAAAATCGTGTTCCATAAATTGGCATGGGTCAGGTTGGCATTTTTGAGAATGGTATCGGTCAAATTGGCACGGGCGAGGTTGGCATAACTAAAATTGCACTCGGTCAGATTGGCATGGTGCAGATAGACCGCGCGTAAATTGGCATGGGTAAAATCAGCACCGCTGAGGTTGGCATTTTCCAAATGGGTTTCGTGCAAATACCCCTCCCGTAGGATAGCATTTTGCAGGTCAATGCCTTCTAAGTGGGCTGCCGCAAGTGTGGCTTTCGTCCAATTGACACCCGACATTGCCGCACCGCGCAGCGTGCCATCTTGCAAACAGCGGCGTTCCTGCAAAAAATACAGGGCTTCTAACGCCGCCGTATTGCTCTCTTTGAGTTGTTCCAGATAACGGGCAGTGGGCAAAAATTGTCCCACCATTTTTTGAAATCGGTTCATCAACGGGAAGCGTGATAGACTACGGTTTAATAAAGACCAATTTTTCATCGCACAAGTAGACCACATCCCCGACACTTAAGGCATATGATTTGGTAATGCGTTCTCCATCCACCAGCGTCCCGTTGGTGCTGTTCAAATCTTCCAGCAGCAGTTTATCGCCGTCGCGCCGCACTTGGCAATGAAAACGCGACACCCCTTTTTCATTGAGGATAATCTCATTGTGTTGCGCCCGCCCGATGCGAATCAGGTCGCCCTTGAGTTCAAAAGTGCGCTCATTCCAAGCGATGTGCGTGGGAGTAATGCCGGGTTGTTTATACGGCGTGTTTTCGTCAGTATGGAGGACAGGTTGTTCGATGGTTTGGCGCTGTTGCTCACGGAAGCGCAGCATAATCGTTTCTTCATGGCGAGCCGTTTGGGTATAAAATGCCTGCGTCACCATCGTTTTGCGGCTGTATTCATCATACGATTGGGCACCACGTTCCATTTGTTTTGCCTGCGCCAACAAAGCATCACGTTCTTCTTGCAGATGTTCATTCTTGACATGGGCGGCGGCAATTTCTTCGGCAATGGCTCGCAGTGTTTGCGATGCTTGGGCATAATCGCCTTTATCAGCATCTTTGACGGCTTGCTGGCGGGCTTGGGCAGCTTTGAGGAGTAACACACTTTGCGTCACTTCCGGGTCGCGCAGCGATGGGTCAATATCTTCTGGGCGAATATTGACCATTACATCCATTTCGCTGATATGATGCTGCGTGCGGTTGCCGGTAATCTCGTCGTATTCAAATCGTAATTTGGCAATCTGGCATTCGCCCATGGTATTCAGCGCCGGAACATTCAATTCCAAAACCACCGTTTTGACTTCATCGCCAAAAATATCCCCTAATTGAAACGAGGTACTTTTCCCAGTTTGTGTCGTTTGGTAGGCATTCAATTGGCGCAAACTGGAGACATGTTCTGTTGGGGCAACAGTAATCATCAAATTTTGCCCAACAACGCTTAATAAGCCAGTGAGTTCCTCATGAAAAATAGTCGGCGCTGATTCGGGACTCTCAATAAAGTAGTAGGCACCACCGCCCGCATTCGCCATTGTCATGAGCAAATCTTCGTTAAATTCTGACCCTAAGCCCATGGTGGTCGTACTGACGCCTTCTTCATATTTTTGCTGTGCCATTTGTACCAGTTGGGCAGTCTCGGTAATGCCGCGATTCGCCAAGCCATCGCTCATCAAAATGACCCGATTCAGGCGGTCTTTCGCCATTTGGGACATCACAAGACGGCAGCCCTCCAGCCAACCACCGCTAAGATTGGTTGTGCCACGCACCTGAATATGCTCAATCAACTGGATGATGCGGTCTTTGTTATTGACAATCTCTGGGGCAAGCAGCGTTTCGATTTTATCGTTGTATAACACAATCGAAAATGTATCGCGTGCGCCTAGATGCTGCACCAAAAATTGTGCCGCTTGGCGCGTATAATCTATCTTTGCGCCCGCCATCGAACCACTGCGGTCAATCACCAAACTGATATTCAACGGACGGCGGTGAATATCCCCCGGAGCCGAACCCGCCGCAAACCGCGCCAGCAAATAGAGCTTTTGGGGTCGTTGTACAGTCATCACATCATAATCTAAAGAGAAATCCGCCCGCATAATCATTACCTTGATGCATCTTTAATCTATATGTTTTATTGTAGTTGATTTTTGCATATCAAGAAATTGCTAAAACGCTATCTTGATAATACAATTTTGTTAAACGGACGCGAGTCTTATTTCTAATGCAATTTTTATGGACACTGCCACGAATCGGGTGTATAGTGTTGCATGTAAACGGACTGAAGTCCGATTTCGTTCATCTATAGACCTAAAAGGATACTTCTCATGGCAACTTGGAATATTGATACTGCTCACACTTCTGCCGATTTCGTTGTCAAGCACATGATGATTACGACCGTGCGTGGCACATTTGAAAATGTCACTGGCACGATTAGTTTTGACCCGGAAAATCCGGCTGCCGCGACTGTTGAAGCCAAAATCGAAGCGACGACTGTTAGTACAGGCGTCAATGACCGCGATAATCATCTCCGCAGTGCCGATTTCTTTGATGTTGCTAATCACCCCTATATCACGTTTGTCAGCAAGCAGGTGGCAGCCGCCAATGCGACCACTGCCAAACTGGTCGGTGATTTGACCATGCGCGGTGTGACCAAAGAAGTAACCCTTGATGTTGAATTCACTGGCACAGGCAAAAATCCTTGGGGGATGCAGGTAGCGGGCTTCAGCGCCACCACTAAAGTCAACCGTGAAGATTTTGGTTTGATGTGGAATCAGGCGTTGGAAGCGGGCGGCGTGTTGGTCAGCAAAGAAGTGAAAATCGAACTGGATGTGCAGGCGATTCTGGTGACGGAAGCCCAACCGGCGTAATCCAATTTCCACCGCAAATAAACTCTGATTTGGCTGTAGGGGCGAGATATATCTCGCCCTTTTTCATTCATCATTTTTACCCACTACCACTTTTAACCCCGTTACAAAGTCGTGTTTGCCACCTTGCGCCGGATGCCGAATTTTATGGCATGGGATGTTCAAAGTCATGAGCGCCCCATAGGCGAAGTTGCCCACTGCGATGATTTTTTTCGGCTGATAGAGATGAATCACTTGTTGTAAAAATTGGCTACCTTGCTCAATTTCTGGCTTGCGTGGCGCACGGTTGGTCAGCGGCTTGCCCAATTGGTGTGGATGAAACGGGAATGTGTTCCAAATTAAGGGTATCAAGCGCAGGTCTGCTAGGGTTTGCCAAACAATGGTGGCACTTTGTTCGCCATAAATTGCTTCAAATCCGGCATCATCGGTATTTTGATAGCCCTGCGTCGCGCCGAAAAAATCTAAGTCGGGAATTCCTTCTAATAAAATTTTGCGGCTGGTGACTGGCACACCCGTCAAGCGGCAACCACGATAGCCCGGCGCTTCCATCACCAACATCATTTGCGGCTGCTGCTGAAGCAGCGCGTTTAAATAGCGGCGCAAATTCTCGCGGCGAATAAGATGATTGGCATCTGTTCCAGCATATTCATTAAATGCATCCGGCGCGGTTTGGGCTGTAGCTAGGGTGGTGATAAGAGTATCAATATCAATGGGGGTCACGTTTGATTCAACTCCCGCATTGCCCTAGATTTCAAAATTACAAATATGGGTTTAAAGTGGATGGGAAGTTTGCGTTTATAGTTGTACCAGACAAGACTCAATCCGAACTCTACCCTAAGCACAAAACCGCAGTTTTTCTCCAGCAACTGACATTTCCTCAGAACGCAAATCTTGTGCGTCTCTCGA
>JALHOR010000055.1 GCA_022842885.1 Anaerolineae bacterium | reverse complement strand
ACTCACCACTTCCTGTTCCCGTCGCGTCAGCAGTTCCACAATGGTGCTGCTGCTGGCACGATTCAGTCCGGCGGCTTCTTTGAATGCCAGCGCCATCTGGACAGCATCTTCGTAACGCAGCGCCGGATTTTTGGCAGTGGCAGTCTGCACCACTTGATTCACTGCGTCACAAATGGCATCGTCCAGCGTGGTGATGTCCGGCAGAGGGTCATTGATGTGTTTATATAGGCGTTCAATTGAAGAAATACCGGGGAATGGATGCTGCCCGGTGAGCATTTCATATAACACCACGCCCAGGCTATAAATATCCGTGCGCGGCGTGACCGGTTCGCTGCGTGCCTGTTCCGGCGAAATATAATCCAGCGACCCCACAATCGCGTCCACTTGCGTACCGCTGCCATCAGGCTGACGCAAATCTTTGGCGATGCCAAAATCCGCCAGATAAGCATTATTATCTTCATCCAATAAAATATTGCCCGGCTTCATATCGCGGTGGATGATATTGCTGCGATGCGCGAAAGCCAGTGCCGCGCTCACTTGGTCAAGGATGCGTGCCGTCGTTTCAACATCCAGCGCCCCCTGTTTAAGCAAATCCGCCAAGCTGCCACCGCGCAACCAGCGCATGACCAGATATGCGCCATCCGGTTCGCGCCAATAATCGTACAATGGCACGATGCTGTGATGCTCTAAGCGGGCAATCACTTGTGCTTCTGTTTCAAACCGCCGGATAAAATCAGGCTGATTCGCCAGCCCCGGCAAAATAATTTTGATAGCAACTTCGCGTCCGACGCTGGCTTGACTGGCTTTATACACCGCGCCAAAACCACCCGCCCCTAAACAGTCGCGGAGTTCATAGCCTTTGATAATCTGTCCACTCAGATTTTGCATGATAGCCCTCCCCTACTTGGATATTGCTCATTGTAAACGCAATCGCATGAAAGCGAGTCGCATCCCCAACTTTTCCCCAACCATGCCGCACGCTAAACCCATATAAGTCCAATTATGCGGCAAATGCTCGTAAATTCCGCTATGATAGGCACGCTTTTTATTTTTATGCAGAAAGAGATTAGCTTTATGGAATACACGCAATTAGGACGCACCGGCTTAAGAGTCAGCCGCTTATGTTTGGGGACTATGAATTTTGGTCCACACACCACCGAACCAGACAGCTTTGCTATCATGGACAAGGCACTCGAACTAGACATCAATTTCTTTGATACTGCCAATGTATATGGTTGGAAACGTGGCGAAGGCGTTACCGAACAGATTATCGGGCGCTGGTTTGCACAAGGCAGTGGACGCCGCGAAAAAACAGTCATCGCCACGAAAGTTTATGGCACGATGGGCGATTGGGCAAACGAGAGCCGCTTGTCGGCGCTACATATCAAGCGGGCGTGCGAAGCCAGCCTTAAACGGATGCAGACCGATTATATTGATTTGTATCAGATGCATCATGTTGACCGCAATACGCCTTGGGAAGAAATTTGGCAGGCGATGGAACAATTGGTACGCGAAGGCAAAGTGTTGTATGTGGGCAGCAGCAACTTCGCGGGTTGGCATATCGCCAAAGCCAATGAAATCGCCAAACAACGTCATTTTATGGGCTTGGTCAGCGAACAAAGCCTCTACAACCTCAATGCCCGCATGATTGAACTGGAAGTGCTGCCCGCCTGTGCCGATTATGGTCTGGGCATGATTCCATGGTCGCCGCTGGCAAGTGGCTTGTTAGGCGGCATCCTGCAAAAAATTGAATCCGGTCGGCGTGCCTCTGATGGTGTTAAAGAAGCGTTGGAGAAAAATCGCGGCAAAATCGAAGCATACGAAGCCTTCTGCCAAGAATTAGGTGAACAACCTGCCGATGTCGCCTTAGCATGGTTGCTGCATAACCCCATCGTCACCGCACCGATTATTGGACCGCGCACGCTGGAACAACTCACGGGGAGTTTGCGGGCGCTGGAAATCAAACTGGATGAGGTTGCCATGAAGAAACTCGACGAGATTTTCCCGGGTCCTGGTGGCGCTGCCCCAGAAGCCTACGCATGGTAAATTTTCGTTAAAATCCACAAAGAAAATTTAACAAGAACAGGCAAGTTTTAGCAATTGCCTGTTCGTTTTTTGTGGTATGCTGTACAGGGCAACTCAATATTGGATTAAAACGAATGCTTATTACATCTCAACACTCACTCACCCTTCTTGAATATCCCATTATTCAACGTGTACGGGCAATTTTATTGACGCCCGATAATCACTTATTGGTTATTAAACGCATCAAACCCCATAACCCTCAAGCCTATCATGTCGCCCCCGGCGGCGGTGTTGAGCCGCATGATGCCGATATAGAAGCGGCATTGCACCGCGAATTGTTGGAAGAACTTGGCGCGACCATTGATATTTTGGGCAAGGCATTCGTATTACCCCATCATATTGCTGGTAAAAATTTGGAAGAGCATTTTTTCATTTGTCGCTTGCTGGATTATGACTTAAGCCTGCGCTATGGTCCCGAATTTACTGACCCCAGTCGCGGCGAATTTATCCCAGAAGAAATTCCGCTGACGTTAGATGCCATCAATGCGCTTAACCTTCGCACGCCACAATTGTATAATTGGCTGATTGATAATTTGTGTGCGCTGTTGGATATTGCGGCATAAACCTCATTTTTCCACCGGATAAACCAAGCCCCATTCAGCGCGAATGCTATCCATAAGCTGCATCAAGGCAATTGTTTCATCTAATGGCATAATGTCACTTTCCTGCTTGCCGGCTCGCAAATAATCACCGATAGCGATGGCTTGATATTCGTAGCCATTCTTCTTATGGGGGAACTCGAATGTCTGCACATTACCACCCGCCAGCGTCAGGGTTACACGCTCGGCTTTGAAGAAATCTGGGATATAGAGATGCCCGTTTTCGCCCACAATTAAAGCATCATACGGCAGTTGGGTTCGCACTGCTGACGATAATAATGCGGCAGCCCCGTTACTATAGCCGAATAACAGCGCGTTTTGTTCATCAACACCCGTCGCGCCTAAATGCACATGACTTTGAATTGTTTGGGGCAAGCCCAGAATCATGGCAGTCAGTGAAATAGGATAAATGCCCACATCCAGCAGCGCCCCGCCCCCCAAATCAGGATTAAACAAGCGATGCTGCGCGTCAAAATCTGTCCGAAAACAAAAATCAGCTTTAATCATTTGTACCGCGCCGATTTTGCCTTCTGCCAACCATGCCCGCACTTGTGCCATCACCGGCAAAAAGCGCGTCCACATAGCTTCCATCAAGAATAGATTTTTCTCGCGGGCAAGCGCCACCACCTCACGCGCCTGATGAGCATTAATCGTAAACGGTTTTTCGCATAACACATGTTTTCCGGCGTTCAGGCATAACGTGATATTCTCGTGATGCATCGGGTGAGGCGTGCCGATGTAAATGACATCTACCTCTGGGTCATGCGCCAAGGCTTCATAACTGGCGTGGCGTTTTGGGATATTAAATTCTGCGCCAAAAGCATCGGCGCTTGCCTGCGTGCGTGACCCCACTGCCACCAATTCAGCATCGGCTATCACCGACAGCCCACGCGCAAACTGCCCCGCAATAAACCCAGTAGATAAAATACCCCAACGAATTTTTTGCATATCAACACCCTTTCTGGTGAGAAACGATAATTGCAACTGGCATAAACGCCGCACACATGCCACAATTATGTTGGAAAATCTTAACGTTTGTACCCACAAATCTTTTTTTCAGATTACGCTGTAATTAATTGACAGACACACTGGAAATGCTCTATGTCTGTGTCACGCGATAGCATTGAAGTTTTGATTGTCGAAGATACCATCGAATTCGCTAAACTGACTGCCATGACCTTACAGCGCATTGGCTTAAATTCGTTTCATGCGCGGGATGGGGATGAGGCTGTCACGTATTTGAATCAACATCGCCCCGATTTGGTGCTGTTGGATTTGAATTTGCCGGGAATGAGTGGGTGGCAAGTGCTGGAACATCTGACAAGCCTATACGGCGAAAGTTCCGTCCCAGTGATTGTGACCAGTGCCTACAGCGACGGTGCCAATCGCCTGATTGGTAAATTGCAGGCAGTCTATAAATACATGATTAAACCGATTATGCCGCGTGAATTGATGACCACCGTTGAACAGGCGCTGGGTCTCCCATCGGGCGGTTAAACCTCATGGATGATAACGAAGCCCGTTATCGTGATATTCTCCAAAAAATTGCTGCTGCACGGGAAGCACCGCTTTCGCTTGGCTTAGAGGCAGTTCTTGATGCTCTGAATGTGTTCGATAGTTTAGAGGACATGGTTCGGCGTAAACCCCACACTTTTTTTCTGCACGGTCCCGGCGTCTATAAAGGCAAAGATTGGCAAGGTGTGCTGGTATGGTATCGGCGCAAAGGCTGGCAGAGTTATAAAAAACTGGCAATTTTTGGTGTTTGGGCAGCGCAAACCGATGATGCGATTCGCCTCATCGCTGGCACAAAAACCTTGGATTTTACTGCCGCTGTCTACACTGCCGAAGCCTATCATACCCTCATCAAGCGCGATTTTCGTACCTATTATGGCGATGAAGGCAGTTCTCCAGTAGGTGTCGAAATCCTCTATGAAGTCCACTATCACCCGACGCTACGTTTAAGTTTGCGCCGGGCGCTGGAACAAGTCATTAAAGACTGGTTTGCCGGATTGCGCTCATCGTCCTGAACCACCCCCTAGCAAATCACCGCCTAATAAATCGCCCCAATCGCTGGCATCGCCATCATCATAAATTTCATCATCGTTACGCCGATGCCGCCGTTGATTACGTAAACCGGGGATAGCATTAGCGTCCAGCGGGTCATCGCCGAGAGAAGGCGCTCTGCCCGCCGATAGCGTCGGACGTGCGCCGGGTGGCGCTGATTGTGCCGGATACCCGGCAGGTCTACCTGTGAGGGGTGTCAGCGATGGATTAGCAGGCGGATAACCGGGCGGTTGGGGCGCTTGCGGAAAACCGGGGCGCGGTGCGGTTTGTGCCGGATACGCAGGCTGATTTGGGTAGCCAAGTGGGGCATTCTGCGTCGTGTAACCCGCTTGTGGTCTAGCGGGGGGTTGCCCCGGAAACGCTAAGGGGTCGCTCTGCGCGGAAAATCTGCCGGCTGGTGGTGCCGGTGGTTGCCCCGGAAACGTCAGCGGGTCATTCTGCGCGGTATAAGTGGTTGGCGTTTGTCGCCTTGCTGGGGCTTGATATGGCGGTTCGGGTTCTTGTTGTTGCTGTTGATTTTGCGATAACGCTGCAAAAGCAGTGGCGGCGGCGGCTGCCGCACCGGCTGCCGTGCCAAAATCCACGCCCTTCACCCGCTGACGCAGGGCTTCGGCGGCAGAGACACCCTGAGCGCGTGCTGATGTCGGCGTATCGTCTCTACGATTATCATTGCCACGCCCGCCCCCTAATAAATCGGTAATCATGGGCAAGATTTGTGAACCCGTGAAGCGAATCACGCCAAAGATGACGAATCCGATGATGCCAGCGCAGGTGCAGCCCAACGCACAGACTATGAGTAGAATATTGCGAAGTTCTTCTGACATGCCATTTCCTGATGAGAATTTCAGCCTACGATAGTGACTCTATGTTATTAACAAAATGTCTTAATCATCGTTTTTTTCATCTTCGCCATAATGAATGTCCAGAAATGGGCGCGGTTTGCTGCGCGTTTCTGCATCCAATTTGACAGGATAACCACTATCTGATGTGGTTTCATCGTCATCATCCAAGTCTTCGACAATGCGAGCTTTGGGGATGACGCGCTGTTCTGGGATGCCATCAAAGCCTTGGTCTTTGACGGCTTCCGCTTCGGCTTCTAAAATATGCGATGATTGGGTATAAGTCGAATATTCAATGGGCGCGTCGGGGTCTACCAAATCTTTGCTGACGGCATTCCGCACGAACAAATTCACGAAGCGCAGCGGCGTAAAATGCAGCATGAATTTCCACACATACAGCAGCAGCACCAGAAACACCAATGCGGCAAGCAGCAGTACGAAAATCAACAATAAATTATCGCCCATTGTAGGTTTACCCTTCTCGCGCTGCGGTTATTTCGCACTGCTCAACACGTCGTAAATATCATGCAGCCAATATGCCAAACGCCGTTCATGATTAAATGTCTTGATGAACGCATCATATTCGATAACCACACCTGTCCAGCCTGAATTGTGCCAATAGGCATTTTCTGGGAGGGGAGCGCCGAGCAAGCCTTCTGGCATGGGATACCGATACACATAAAAATACGGGCGCGGGAAACCGGGGCTTTCTGGCGAGAAACCAAAATTGATGTGTGGGTCGCTGTGTTCATCGCTGCCCGCTAAAAAGTGCAAAAATGCCATATCAAAATGATGGGGCCACAGCACAATCGGCGTCATCATCCCCAACAAATGCCCACGAAAACGCGCCATCTCCACATAAATGCTTTCCAGCGTAATGGCAAATTCACCTACGAGATGCGTTTCTAGCTGAAGGGGCGTATTGTGTTCAATGCTCTCTAAACGCGGCGTGACCGAATGCCCCAATTTTGTGAGTTCGTTTAACACGGCTTGCAAGAGTGATTGCTGGGTTTGTCCGGCAAGTGGCACAACAAAACCCCCATTATCACTCGAATAGGTGATGGCAGCCCCTTCTGGCGCGAGAAAATCCAAGCGTAGTTCGCCACCGAAGTTGAGTTTGCCCGTCCGTAAAGTCGCGCTATCCGGCGTGAGGCTGTGATGCAGCGCATTGGGTTGGCGGTCTACGGATGGCACTTTGATGGCATTCAGCACTTGTGCCGCCTGATGCAGCGCAGCGCGGGTGCTATCCCAATTCGCTAATTCATGAAAGGGCATGTGTCCGAATCCTTGCCTGATGGGTTCATGACAGTATTGTACCGCAAATGCCGCATTTTGGGACACAGGGTGGTGATAGATGTAAAATTATGAGACTGGCTACACGATATTTTTTGCTTTCTTGCTTGTACAATAAAAATAATTATTGTGACCTTGCCCAGTTAGAAAATCGTCGCTCTCGTTTTGATGAAACTGCCGATTTATCATTATTACTTATCGTTACTGCATCAATACTCGTTGAACCCATCAATTGGATTGTAACCAGAGTCGAGATACTTCAAGGGAAAGCCAGACTAATGACTACTCAAGACAGTAACTTTCTCTATGAACAAGCAGAGAAATTCTTAGATGAAGGTCACTACAGCAAAGCTGTGGAGATGTATCATCAAGCAATGCAAATGTCTGAACCGCAAAGTCTTACTAATTTTATTTCAGCTAATGCGGGAAGCTTATTAGAATTTATAAAAAAACTAAGAAAAATATATCCACAATCTTTAGAAATTCGATTACTTGAAGCTAATATTCTTGCAAAAGAAAGGAGAACAGATATCGCCATTGATATATATACTCGTATTATTAGTGAATATAGTGATATCAAGATTAACCTTAGAGTCAAAATGGCACGTATGTCTGCTTTTTATGAAAACAGACAATATTTACAAGCCTTGGAAGATTTTGAGACAATATGGATCGAGAGTGAAAAAGCATATAATCCACCCATGATTCAAGCGAGTCTAATAAAAGGGCTTATGAGACTAGATGACCAAGATGCCCATCTTTATCTCAGAATGGTATATTCTAAAACATTTCTGCCAGAGAAGGTGAAAAAAATAATTTTTCTTAAGATGAAGCAAGCTGAAATGTTTGCAGAATTCTGGGCAGAGAGCTGTTCTAATAGTGTTACAAAGAGAGAGGATGAATAATGCCTACCACATGGGCAATCGCAATAGATTGGGATAGAAACGGTAATTCATCTTTCCACCACACTGTACAGCAAAAAAAATTCCTCATTGCTTAACCTCGCTGATTCTTCATACACTGTGTACGAAAACCTCCTGCATTTTTAAACACTTTGCCCTGTGTGTGCCTCTGCGAAACATGATACAAATAGAGGCAGATTTCTTCCTGAAGGAGCAGCGGTCTCATGCGGAATTTTATCTCCAAAAGCACCCAGAATTTGCGCCCGTCGGGTATCCGGCGTTATTTTGATATTGCTGCCACCATGGATGATGTGGTGACACTAGGCATTGGCGAACCAAATTTTACGACTCCCGCCCATATCATGCACGCGGCGGTGCATAGCTTAGAAGCGGGTCAAACAGGCTATACCTCCAATTCCGGCACATACGAACTGCGCGAAGCAGTAGCGAATCATATCCAGAAACTTTATAACCTGCGCTACAACCCCGATAGCGAAGTGCTGATTACAATTGGTGTGAGCGAAGCGTTGTGGCTGGCATTAAAAGCCATCCTTGACCCCGGTGATGAGGTGCTAGTCGTCGAACCGTGTTTCGTGGCGAATGCTGCTGCTGTCGAGATGGCGGGCGGTGTTCCTGTCCCCGTGCCGACCTATGTGGAGCATGAATTTCAAGTGACAGGCGCAGATTTGGAAGCGCGTATCACGCCGCGCACCCGTGCCATTCTCATCAGCTATCCCAACAATCCTACCGGCGCAGTGCTGACGCAAGACCATATTTTGCAAATTGCCAACGTCGCCGAAAAATACGATTTGGTGGTGATTTCGGACGAAATTTATGAACGGCTCGTTTACGGCATTGAGCATATTTGTTTTGCGGCGCTGCCCGGAATGCAAGAACGCACCATTTTACTCAGCGGTATGAGCAAGGCGTATGCCATGACGGGTTGGCGCATTGGTTATGCCACCGCACCTGAACCCATCCTGAGCGCGATGAAAAAATTGCACCAATATTTGATTATGTCCGCGCCGACGATGGGGCAGGTAGCATCAGTGCAGGCGTTGGTACATGGCGAAGACGATGTATTTGCCATGCGTGATAGTTATAACCGCCGCCGCCGTTTGATTGTGGATGGCTTTAATAGCATGGGTTTGACCTGTTTTGAACCACGCGGCGCGTTTTATGCCTTCCCTTCGATTGCATCCACTGGCATGACCGACGAAGAATTTTGTGAACGCCTGCTGCGCGAAGAACGAGTCGCTATGGTGCCGGGCAGTGCCTTCGGCGCGAGTGGTGATGGCTTCGTGCGTGCCAGCTATGCCGTCAGCGAAGACAACATCTGCCGGGCGCTGGAACGCCTAGAACGCTTTTTGCAGCATAATGGGCTGCTGATGCCTGCGCTGGCGTATTAAAAATCAACCATCTCTAACATTTTTTCTGCCTCTATATGTTTAATATAGGGGCTTTTGCGATTTTGCCTCTGCCATCAATTCCGTGTATCCTGTTAGTAAGTGCCTGTTCGCTGTAGTCTAGCAAAATTGGAATAAAAGCGGCTGAAAATAAGATGCAACAATTTGAAAGGGTCTGCCAATGATTCCTATTCTCACCCCAGTGGATGAACTTAGTGGAGATATTATTGCCACCGATGTCAGTTGGGATACTTACATGGCGGAGTATGCGGCTGATTTCTGCGAATGGATTGAAGGGATAGTGATTAAAATGTCGCCTGTTTATGACCGCCACGATGAATCAACTCGTTTTTTGGCAACCTTGCTGGATGCTTATTTTGCTTACAATCCTATTGGTAAAATCCGGCAAGCGCCATTTGTGATGAAATTAAAACGCTCGCGTGAACCCGATATTCAGGTCATTTTAGATAGCAATCCCAATACGCTACACAATACCTTTATGGAAGGTGCTGCTGATATTTGCATTGAAATTATCTCGCCAGAAAGTGTTGGGCGTGACAGCGGCGAAAAATTTTTGGAGTATGAAGCAGGCGGCGTGCGCGAATACTGGCTGTTTGACCCGCTGCGGCGCGAAGCCCGTTTTTACCGCTTGGATGATACGGGCGTGTATATTCTACAAAAACTCGATGACTACGATGCCTACCGCACGCCCCTCTTGCCCAATTTTGTGCTGCAAGTGATGCTCTTGTGGCAATCGCCGCCGCCCAATTTTTTGCAGATTGTGGACATCATGAAAACGATGATGGGCAAGTGAAATCTATACAGCGCATCACCACACAATCCGCTATAATGGGATGAGTCATGCTGATAAAACAGGAGCAATGATTCATGACCCGCAATCGGCTGTATTACGGCGATAATCTGAATATTTTACGGAATCACGAATATTTCCCGAATGAATGTGTGGATTTAATTTATCTTGACCCGCCGTTTAATAGCAGTCGCAGCTATAACGTGCTGTTTAAAGATGAGGGTGGCAAAGACAGCGATGCCCAAATGACCGCTTTTGAGGATACATGGCATTGGGGCGACTCGGCAGAACGGACGTACAGCGAACTCATCAGCGGTAAAAAATTCGGGACGGATGAAGCGTTGGCGATTCCGGCGCACGTCTCGCGCATTATCGGCAGTCTGCGCGACATCATTGGTACAAATCAAATGATGGCGTATTTGGTGATGATGGCAGCACGCTTGGCTGAACTCCACCGCGTTTTAAAACCAACAGGCAGCCTCTATTTGCATTGTGACCCCACCGCCAGTCATTACCTCAAAATTATTCTGGACGCCATTTTTAGCGCCGAAAATTTCCGTAACGAGATTATTTGGAAGCGCACGACGACCCACAGCGATGCCAAACGCTGGTCGCCCGTCAGTGATACTATTTTGTATTACACCAAATCGGATAAATTTACTTGGAATCCGCAGCACGGCGCGTATGCCGAACAATATACCGATGGCAAATATCGCTACGATGATAATGATGGGCGCGGGTTATATACATTAAGCGACATGACCAGTCCGAATCCGCGTCCTAATATGATGTACGAATGGAAAGGTTATCCGTTTCCACCCAAAGGCTGGCGCTATGCCAGAGACACCATGCAAAAACTCGATGACGAAGGGCGTATTTGGTATCCCGAAGATAAAACCAAACGTCCCCGCCTGAAACGTTTTTTGAACGAGATGTCCGGGCGCATTCTGGATAATGTGTGGACAGATATTCATCCCGTCAACTCGCAGGCAAAAGAACGCACGGGCTATCCCACGCAAAAACCTATTTCGTTATTAGAACGCATTATTCTCGCCAGCAGCAACCCCGGCGATATTGTGCTAGACCCGTTCAGTGGGTGCGGCACAGCCGTCGCGGCGGCACATAAAAATAATCGTTATTGGCGCGGCATAGACATTACCCATTTGAGTATCACCGTGCAGAAATTACAACTGGAGCAGTTGTTCGATATTCACGCCAAGCAAGATTATGATGTCATTGGCGAACCACAAGATGTAGACGGGGCAAAGGCACTGGCACAGCAAAATCGGCATCAGTTCGAGTGGTGGGCGGTATCGTTGGTGGGGGCGCGTCCCTCTGGCGGTGGTACATCAGCCGCGCCGGGCAGCCGCCCCAAAGGCAAAAAAGGCGGCGATAAAGGCATAGATGGTATCATCACCTTTATGGAAAAGAACGGCAAAATGCAGCGCGTGTTGGTTTCCGTCAAATCGAATGCAACGGTGATACCGGAGATGATCCGCGATTTACGCGGCACACTTGAACGCGAACAAGCCGCCATTGGGCTGTTGATTACCCTGAATGAACCCACCGATGGCATGAAAAAAGAGGCAGTGAGCGCCGGCTTTTATACCTCTGAGATGTGGCAAAAAACCTATCCGAAATTACAAATTTTGAGTATCGCTGATTTATTTGAAAATAAACGAGTGCTGATGCCACCGTCGCATGGTACATTCAAAGACAGCGGACGCCTTGCCACCGAACAACCTGAACAAAAAGCATTGTGGCAGGGTGAAACATAATCCATAAAATCGCAGAACAAATGTCTTGGCACCCCGAAAACGGTGCCATACAATGCCTTCATAGAACATCCGTGTTTAGAGCATTGTATGGTATTCCTGAACCAAGTCATCATCGGCGATTCGCTGCAAGTGCTAAAAACGATTCCTGATAGCAGCGTGGATATGTGCTTTGCCGACCCGCCTTTTAATCTCGATAAAAAATATGTGTCGTATAAAGACAGCCTCGAATTGGACGATTATTTGGCGTGGTGCGAACAATGGTTGATTGAACTGGTACGCATCACCAAACCAACAGGTTCGATTCTGGTGCATAATATCCCGCGCTGGCTGACGTATTATTCGACCATTCTGAATAAACACGCGCATTTCCGCCATTGGATTGCGTGGAATGCCATGAGTACACCATTGGGAAAAACGCTGTTGCCTGCACATTATGGCATTTTGTTTTATAGCAAAGAAGCAAAAGGCACAAAATTCTACGAAATCCGCGCCCCGCATGAAAAATGCCGCGAATGTGATGCTTTCTTGCGTGATTATGGCGGCAAAACCGACCAACGTCATCCATTTGGGTATCTTGTCAGCGATGTGTGGAATGATATTCATCGCATTCGGCATAACAAACGGCGTGACCCGCATCCGTGCCAACTACCGATTCCGCTGTTAGAACGACTGATTTTAATGACCACTGATAAAGACGATATAGTGCTTGACCCATTTTTAGGCACAGGCACAACCGCTATTGCTGCCAAGCAGTTGCAGCGTCAATATATCGGCATTGAATTATCGCCGCTGTACGCTGGAGTTGCCGAACAAAAATTGGCAGATGTCAAAAAGCCTTCGGAATATCAAGGATTTTCGGTATCGTTATATTTGGACAAAATTCGCAGTATCCGCGATTGTGACACCAAACACTTATTTCCGCAGCAGTTGACGACACAAGCAAAACGCCAGAAAAAACAGCCATCTGTGCCAACACCACAGCTACCCTTGCTCTTGCCTGAAAGTGCAGCGGATTAAAGAACCTCAAAGCGCGTGCGAAAAATAAGCATCGGGAGTACACTGTTGCCATGTTGTTCGCCTTCATGAAGGAAGCACGCGCTATGCCCACACTCCAAAAATGCCTCATCGCCAACCGGGGCGAGATTGCCGTCCGCATTATCCGGGCGTGCCGCGAGATGCACATTCGCACGGTAGCGGTCTATTCCGATGCTGATACACAAGCGCGATTCGTGCAGCTTGCCGATGAAGCCTATCCCATTGGGGCAGCGTCGCCCCAACAGAGCTATTTACGCGCAGAAACGCTCATTGCAGTGGCAAAAAGCGCCGGCTGTGATTGCGTCCATCCCGGTTATGGCTTTTTATCTGAGAATGAATTTTTCGCGCAAGCGGTGATAGACGCTGGCTTAGTCTGGATTGGTCCCCCGCCTGATGCTATTCAAAAAATGGGCGTCAAGACCGAAGCACGGGTGCTGATGCAGCAAGCCGGAGTACCCGTCGTGCCGGGTTTTCAATCCGAAAATGCGAGTATAGACGACTTTAATGCGGCGGCGGAAAAAATTGGTTTTCCAGTCATGGTCAAAGCGGCGGGTGGTGGCGGCGGCAAGGGCATTCGGGTGGTGTATCATGCTGCTGATTTGCCAGATGCTATCGCCAGCGCCCAACGGGAGGCACTCAAAGCCTTCGGGGATGACCGCGTGTTTCTGGAAAAATATATCGAAAGTGGCAGACACATCGAGATTCAAGTGCTGGCAGATTCGCATGGGAACACCGTACACCTGTTTGAACGTGAATGTAGCACGCAGCGCCGCCACCAAAAAATTATCGAAGAATCGCCATCACCCTTATTGGATGAAACGACCCGCCAACAGATGGGTGCTGCCGCCGTTGCCGCTGCGAAAGCCGTGCAGTATGTGAATGCTGGCACGGTGGAATTTATTGTGACGCCCGAAAAACACTTTTATTTTTTGGAGATGAACACCCGCTTACAAGTCGAACATCCCGTCACCGAGATGGTCACAGGCGTGGATTTGGTCAAGCTGCAATTGCATATTGCCGCTGGTGAATCGCTGCCTTTCACGCAAGCGGATTTGCGCCAAACCGGACACGCCATCGAATGCCGCCTATATGCCGAAGACCCACGCAACCAATTTTTACCCGCCATTGGCATAGTGCAGAAATTTTTACCATCCACTTCTCCCGGCGTGCGCGTAGACAGCGGCATTCAATCGGGCGATGCTATCACCATTCATTATGACCCGATGATTGCCAAACTCATTGTGCATGACCGCACTCGTGAGGCGGCGATTCAGCGGATGCAGCGGGCATTAAGCGATACAGTGATTCTCGGTACAACCACCAATATTGATTTTTTGCAGGCACTCTTGGCACATCCTGTTTTTGCGGCGGGGGCGATAGACACCAATTTTGTGGACACGCATTTAGACGCACTGCTGCCGCCCGTCCCGGATATTTCTGATATAGCATTAATTGCGGCGGCTATTGCAGGCATGCACGGTTCAGCGCCCATTAGTGTTGCGAATGGAAATGCCATGAATAGCGATGGCGATATTTACAGCCCGTGGGCGAAGCAGGATAATTTCAGGATTTAGCCATGCACTATACTTACGACTATAACGGACAAACGCACGCTATCACACTGGAAAAACTGCCCGATGGCACATTCAAAGCCACGATTGACGGGCGCGACTATGTTTTCTCAGCGGCGCAGTTAGCGAATGGGGCATGGCTCATAAAAATAGGCGATGCTCAATTGGTGGGGCAAGTAGCAACCGCGAATGATACGCGCTATGTGCAGATAGCCGGGCAACATTACACGCTAAACGTCGCCAATGCTAAATCACGCACGCGCAAACGCAGCACCGCCAGCGGCGATTTAACCGCGCAAATGCCGGGGCAGGTCATCGCTGTGCAGGTATCCGAAGGCGATAGCGTCGCCGCCGGGCAAACACTGGTGATTTTGGAAGCGATGAAAATGGAAATTCGCCTCTCTGCGCCGCATGATGGCATCGTGAAAAAATTGCATGTGCAGCCCGGCACTATCGTAGAACGCGGGCAGGTGTTGGTAGAGGTGGCGGAATAAATTTTAATTATATTAATATTATTTAAAGTATTTTTGAATATGAGGAGGTAACGGTGAATCTTTCTTCGATATTTTTGGAGATAAAAAATTATCATACAAACCAGTACCAGACTCTATTTCTTGAATTTTTTTCTCAATTATTTCCAATAGATTAGCTCCTGTTGCTAATTCTTTTAAATTTCTATCATCTAAAACAATAACAAATTTTTTTGTGCGAGCATGAAATAATGCTTGAGTGGCAAACGCTTCACTTAGACAGGTTCGTTTTCTAGTTGGGGTTGGAAATCCAGAGGCACCTTTTGGTGCAATAAAAATACCTAAATGAGAGGTGCTACTATATTTATGTTCTAATATCCAGCATAATCTCACAAAATTTGTATTATTAATAGATTTATTTATATCTTTTGCTTCAATTATAATAGTCCTACCTTCTTTAGGTAAGTGTAGATATTCCATTACCCAATACCAGCTTTGAGAGTTACCCGACACTTCTATATCAATTTGAACGTTGGTTGATCGAAAACTCTTAATTCTCTTTTTATCAAAACCTTTAATACATGAAACCATAAGCGCCGCGATTTCTTCTAAAAGTTGCCCTGAAGTATCGCTCTCGCTATTAAAATAAAGATTAATATGATCAATTAGTTGTTTACTGGGAATATATAACTCGTCAGCCATGTCATTATCTGCAAATTCCGAAACCTTTTCAGAATTTGCAGATAATAATTTTTCCGCGTCATTTTTTTTGTAGGGCATAATCTGTCTCTAAATGAATTCTATTTTATCTAATAATGAAAATAAAAAATCATATTCTAATTCATCTTCTTTTATTATTTCTAACTCACATGATGGGCAAATGATTGGTAGTTCTGGAAATCCATCAAATATACTCCTTTTCAACACAGGCTCAGAATGTGAAATATGATAAACTAATAAATACAAACGAGCTAATCTTAAGTAAAATAAATACATTAAAACCTGCATAGCCTCATCTAAGTTACAACCAGTTGCAGCAGCAAGTTGATGGGGCATAAGGTTTTCATGGATTGACAAAAGCCGGTTAAGTTTAGCTAAACTGGCTTGGTCATTAAAAAAGATCCATTTGTTTTGGATTTTCGTCATCACGGTTGTCAATATTATCTATTAAAAACTGAATTTGTTCTGTGTCACTCAAATCTTTGATATATAATTTTATGTGTGGAAATGTGTCTCGTGTAGGTTGCGACAGATCCGGTTTTAATCCGAAATAAAAATGAGCTCGAAATTTTGTGCTTTCGTCAACTTTATCTCTTAATTCTAGTTCATAGGAGAGCGCTCCTAAATCTCGGATCATTGTCCCTAAAACCACCTCATCAAATTGATGATTTTTAGGTAGCTCTATTGTTGGATGCTTTTTGAACTCATATTCGAGAGAATTCCATATAGCTCTTGATAAACTTTTCAATCCCTTTTTATCGTTAGATAATTCTATATCTAATATACCTCGTGCATTAAGTGAGATACCACTTGCTTCTGCCCGAATTCTTCTATCTATCCAATGATATTGTGGGTCTTGCCGATACCTATCCCATAATTTATGTAAAACAAGTTTGTGAAGAACTATATCATCAAATTTTCCAGAGGTTACACTTTGAAAATTATTTATTAGACCTGGAATATGTTTCCAATATTCAAATTGTTTATTCTTTTGTTCGTAATCGCTTTCGTCGTCATCGTGCGAAAAACCACTCCAGTGAAACGAAATTACATATTGCCTTAGTCGTTCATTCCATGTAACACATGAATATATTAACAATCTTACAATACCTTCTTGAAGTGGGCTTTCTGCTTGATCTTTTATCCAGTGTTTTGCAAATATAGGTTTTATAAACCAGTGATTTTTGATATCTGAAATAATGGGACCGTACCACTCTTCTTTTCCTACACTAAAAATTAAATTATTTGGTGTCTCGCATTTTTGAGGAATTGTAAATTGATTTGAAAGTTTTATGGCAACCCAATTTCTTCTTCTATTTATTAAGGTTTGTAATATTAATTCTTGTAAAGAAACATCTTCCCAATTTGAGGCAATGCCATCTACGATATGAGTACGTTTTGCCGATTTAGGAATACCAATTGTGATACCAATTTTTTTAAGCATATCTGCGCTAAAGTCAGGCGATGCGAGAAAAGATCTCACAAATCCTGTACCTTCTCTATCATCTTTAATTATGAAAGCGTCAATACCCATTAATTATGCCTACGATGTACGAAAATAGAATTTGACCATTATTATACATTATACGGTTTTTATTCTACTAATTCAACTAAATGCAACAAAGTTTAATACGATGAATATCCTTGTCTTACTTTCCAAATTTTTAGTTTGGCAAATATGAAACATATCCAATAGAATAAGCAATACAAAAAACATCACAGGAGTTGCAGCATGGTCACGATGATACCCATCATCATCCCCCCTGAAGTCGAAGAATTTTCGGGCGAAATTATTGCCAGCAATGTGTCGTTGGAAGATTTCGAGAAATATTATGCCGAAGATTTTTGCGAATGGATTGAAGGGCATGTGATTAAGATGAGTACCAATATCAAACATGATAAATTGCTGCGTTTTTTTGCCATTTTTTTCGAGAGCTATTTTGAGCATCGCCCGATTGCCCAGATTGTGCAAGCCACTTTCATGATGAAAAATCCGGCATTTCCCAAGCGCCGCCGCGAACCCGATTTACAACTGGTGCTGAACACCAGCAGCACCATGATTCAGGATACATATGTGGATGGTCCCGCCAACATCATCATTGAGATTATTTCACCGGAAAGTGTTGCCCGCGATTATGGCGATAAATTTTTGGAATATGAAATCGGCGGCGTGCGCGAATACTGGATTTTTGACCCGCAGCGCAAAGAATGTCGGTTTCATCGCTTAAATGATGACAATTTGTATCAAACGATTCAACCAATAGAGGGCATTTATACCACATCATTGTTGCCGGATTTTGTGCTGGATATATCGCTACTGTGGCAAGAATCGCTGCCCACCCCTAGCAAAATTGCCGAAATGGTGAAAGCGATGGTGGGAAAATAAACGCCTCCGGTTGTTACGCCGGAGGTGGTAGCTTTATCGTTTTGAGGTCAAATAGGCTTCAATATCATATCCCCGCTGTTTAAGCATAAACAATGCCTGTGACCGCCGCAGAATATAATCATCATATTGGTCAATCAGCGTATCCAATTCGGTCATTTCCGCCGCCGATAACTGGCTCATCTTACCTTTATCCGTAAGCTGACTGAGTTGAATATCGATTGCGAGGGGCAATCGCTGCTCCACGATGTCCCACAATTGGTTATCAGTGTAGGTATCCACAGTTGTTTTCATCATATCCCCGACTATCGCTTAACGAACAATCATCAAACTCAATAATAGCACAAATTTTCTATTTTGAAAACATCTAAATATTAAAAATATGTTCTAATTTTGCTTTATCGTTTTGTGACTTCATGGTTCAATCGTTTATAATCTTTATCCATCCAATGTTTGAAAGAATATCTCTTTATGGAACGCACGATTTTTACCGATGAACATACGATGTTTCGCGCTGCGGTGCGGAAATTTGTCGAAAAAGAAGTCGCGCCGTATCACAAGCAATGGGAACAGGCGGGCATTGTGCCGCGTGAATTGTGGCTGAAGGCGGGTGAACAGGGCTTTTTGTGCATGGATATTCCTGAAATGTACGGCGGTGGTGGCGTGCCAGATTTTCGCTACTGTGTCATCATGACGGAAGAATTTACGCAAGCCAACTGCACGGGACCCGGTTTTGGGCTGCATAATGATGTGGCAGCGCCTTATATCCTCAAATATGGCACGGATGAGCAGAAAAAACGTTGGTTTCCGGCGCTGGCGAAGGGTGAAAAAATCTTAGCGATTGCCATGACTGAACCGAGTGGTGGCAGCGATTTGGCGAACATGCGAACTCGTGCAGTTCGGGATGGCGACCATTATATCTTGAACGGCAGCAAAACATTTATCACCAATGGCATTAACGCCGATATGGTGATTGTGGCGTGCAAGACTGACACCACCAAAACGCATACTGGCGTCAGTTTAATCGTCGTAGAACGCGGGATGCCGGGCTTCACTCGTGGACGCAATTTAGAAAAAATCGGTTGGCACGCGCAGGATACTGCCGAACTGTTTTTTGAGGATGTACATGTTCCGGTAGACAATCGCTTAGGTGAAGAAGGGCATGGCTTTTTTTATCTGATGCAGCAGTTACCGCAGGAACGCTTGGTGATTGCCGTCGGTGCGATTGCGGCGGCACAAGCGGCGCTCGATTGGACGATTGCTTATTGTAAAGACCGTGAGGCATTCGGCAGACCGATTGGTACTTTCCAGAATAGTCGCTTTAAATTGGCAGAGATGAAAACCCAAATCACGATTGGGCAGGTGTTCATAGACTGCTGCATCACCGAACACAACGCTGGCAACCTGACCGCAACCCAAGCTGCGATGGCAAAATGGTGGGCAACAGAGTTACAACAGCGCGTCGTGAATCAGTGCTTGCAATTGCATGGCGGCTATGGCTGCATGCTGGAATATCCCATAGCCCAAGCATGGCTCGATATGCGTTGGGGAACTATCGGCGGCGGCACGAATGAGATTATGAAAGAGCTTATCGGCAAGGATATGGGGTTTTAAAGCGTTTCTTCGTGTCCTTTGTGTTCTTTGTGGTTAATTTTATACCTTAGGAGCAAGCATGACAGCACTTTATCCTCTCTTATTGCAAGCGGCGTTGCATACCCGCGTGTGGGGCGGGCGCAAATTAGCCACAGTGATGCATAAATCGCTACCGGATTCGCAGCCCTATGGCGAAGCGTGGGAGATGCACGATACCGCTGTTGTGACCAATGGCACATTTGCTGGGCAAACCGTGCGTGAATTGGTCACACAATTTGGTACAGAGTTGATTGGTGTTGGCAATAATCCCGACGAAGGGATGCCGCTGCTGGTGAAAATTTTGGATGCTGCCGAATGGCTTTCCGTGCAGGTGCATCCCAATGATGACCAGGCAAAACAACTCGAAGGCGACCCGCGTGGCAAAACCGAGGCTTGGATTGTGTTGGCAGCGGACGCAGGCGCTAAATTGGTGATTGGCGTCACCCCCGGTACTGACCGCGCTGCTATGGCACAGGCAATCCGCGATGGCAACTTGGAAAATTTACTGGCATATGCCGAAGTGCAAGCCGGGGATGTGTTATATGTGCAGGCGAACACGATTCATGCATTGGGACCTGGCTTATTGATTTACGAGATTCAGCAATCTTCCGATGTGACCTATCGCCTTTATGATTGGAATCGCATGGGGTTGGATGGCAAACCGCGCCCATTGCACATCGAAAAAGGTGTGCAAGTTTCCAATGTTGAATCGCTGCCGAAAATAGTGCATCCCGAAGGGGAAGTCATGGTTAAAGGCACGTATTTCAGCACATGGCGACATCAGCTTAAGGATGAAACCCGCCGATTGACCACCGAATGCAAATTCCAAGCGATAACGTGCATTGCAGGCAGCGTGACCTTAGTTGCTGGCGAACATCGTATTGCGCTCACCACCGGGAATACGGCGCTGGTGCCTGCCTGTATCTCCCAATATCAAATATCCGGCATGGGATCTTTACTGCGCTCATCGCAATAAAGCGTTATCATAGAGTGGCATAAAGATATTTTCATACGAAAGGCTGTTTTATGCGACTCAATGTACGGGCATCGCTGTTGGTGATTCTGTTTGCTGCTGGTCTCACCATCTTTGTAATTTTGGGCATTCAGAACGATTGGGGCATTTTCCGGCGTCCGACGCAGGAACAAATTGAAAATTTGGATGCAAAAAATGACGCGGCATTTGAAGATGGTGCGGCTGATTTTGCTTCGATAGATTTAAACATCAATATTGTGCCGCCATCGTCATCCGAAGAAATGCGCCAAGTGACGTTTGAATTAGAGCGAATGATTTATTATATCCGCGATGATAACCCGGATGTAGACATTGCCGAAGCGTGTATTGATGATGTACGGCTGATGTTTATTCCACCAAATGCACCGGAAAATGTGGATGGCGGTTATTTTTTCTTTGACCCCATATGCGTGACACCGCTGCCCGAAGAATTTTTCGCTGAAGAATTCGAATATACCGATGCATTCATCATTGATAATTTTTATGAGATATGGCCCGAAATCAAAGAACCTTACAAATTAACCATTACCGACCACGATACGGTCTCGCTTAATTTCTGGTATCCGTATGATAGTTTTGCGCTCAATACGGTGATACAAGTTACCTATCGCATCATCTATAGCGATGGTACTGAATTTTTTAATACCCTTGAGCCGTTTATTGCTTGGAATATTCAAACATCTGGCACGCGCTTGTGGGATGTCAATTTGGACGCGGCACAAGAATTTGCCATCAGTGACGATTTCAAAAACCAAAATCTGTTTATAACGGATGGCGGTTATGACACTATTGGCATCGAATTTGAACGCCCGCTGTTGTATCGGTTAGTGTTTCCGTTCTTTATGATTGCGATGGTGCTGCTCATTAGCCTTGTACCCTTGTTGGGGGAACGCGATACGTTGGTGGACATCAGCGCGGCGATGTTGTTTGGTATCTTTGGCTTAAAAGGCATCTTGGGACCCGGCGAACAGATGGGGCAAACGGTGCTGGATATTGCATTGATTGGCTTATATGTGCTGTTGGCATTCGCGGCGTTTTTATTCTTCATCAATCGCCTAAATTTGCATCGCCAAGAACAAGCGGCAGAAAATACACATTCTCCTTCCCCTGATAAATAAATTTTCAATAAGCTGAGGTAGTGGTACCTCAGCTTATCCCTTTAAAAAATTTAACGTTTTTTGACCCTTTAAGACTTTTAAAGAGCCAATTTTATGATACGATGAATATTTAAATGTCGAGTGTTGGAGGGAATTGGCGATGAACAAAGATTATGTGTGTATCGTGGGGCTTGATGAACCTGAATATTCCGTGATTCGGGAACATCTGGATATGCCGATGCTTGCGTATGATACGTTGCCCAAAATAAAAATCGTAGATGGGCATTTGTATATACAGTCTCCCAACAGTATGCGATTTGTACCCGTTTCCAAGATGGTGTATCACGGTATTTTTGACGATGATTTTGATTTTATTACGGGGTTGGCACTTTGGGGTGGGTGGTGTTTACCCTCTGCCAAAGGGATGATGGATTGCCGCCTTAAATTCCCTTGCTTGGTACGCGCATTAGAATATAGTCGTTTTGCATTGCCTCAGCGCAGTTATGCACTTGCCGATGTCCAGTTCGATACGGAAATTGAGCGTGTAGCAAAATGGGGTAATTGGCATTGTGGAGAGAACAAAGCTCGCTTTACCGAAAAATGGATTGGTGAACAAGCCACAATTATTGAACCCTTTATCAGTGGGCAAGCAGTTCGGTTAATGATGATCGGGGATAGCTATTGGCAAATTCGTTTGGATGGTGAGGATTGGTTGCAATCTATCCATCATCCTGATGCAGGTTTTATGGAAGTGGATGCTGAATTATTAGAGGATACAAAAGCCATTCGCGCCGGTTTTGGGTTAGAAATCATTGCCAATGATTACATGATTACCCCTTCTGGCTCAAAACATCTATTGGAGGTGAATCACATTCCCAATGTTACCCGTTTTCCAGAAATATGGGAAACCTATTGGCGTTATGTGGTGGAATGTATAAACCAGAATTAATGTGTTGAAGCGCATCGGGAATAATGCGAATCACCAAATGACCAAAGTGCCAAGAATGAATATAAAAAATCATCTTGGCGCTTTTGGCAGTTAATTGATTCTACCCAATCCATTCTTGCCAATGTTGCGATAATGGCTTTTGCAGCACTTGTAAATAGATGCTGGCTTTGCCACCAAAAATCAGCAGTGCTTCCCGATACACATGGAACTGAATCGTCACCGGGAATGACCAACCACCACGGTCAACTTGTTTGTTTTGAATATCCTCTTCGGAAAGAGCTTCCAGTGTTTTAAGCAGTTCGGCATCTAGTTCAGCGAACCATGCCTTTAAACGGGCGGCACTGGTGGCAATCGTCGGGTCGGGATGCCGATACGATAAATCCAGTTTGAAGGTCTTGAAAGATTGAATATAGGCATGTTGAATTTCGCCATTTTCGCGGCATAATGCCCCCAAAGTCAGGCTATCACCGCCCGGATGAAATGCCATATCCGCATCACTGAGCAGACTCATCATTTCGTCGCGCAGTGCCGTTGTTTGTTTAAGCACTCCAAATTGATTTTGAACGATACTGTTGCTCATAGTAACTCCTTCAAATAAGCCGTTTTTATACCATCACTGGATTTATAATAGAATTTTTGTTCTTTTTTCGCAAGTGACATTTGTCCATAAAATAAGCTGTAGCAAGGAATTAGGGATGGGCATGTGTATCATGGACAGGTGATAGTCAAAAGCCCATTGCACGGAGACCATGTTTGACAACTGAATTTTGCTTTCCGCCGGATAGCACTATCTGGCGCATTAACCGTGAGCGTGTGCTGCTGCTCGGCGGGGCGCGGGCATTGCTGATGCAAATCGCGCATCCGATGGTCGCTGAAGCGGTCTATCATCACAGTTATGTCTTCAAAAAACCACTGTTGCGGCTGCACCGCACCTTATCGCTAACGCTGGCATTGGTTTATGGCACAATCCCCGAAGTGCAAGCAGCAGTTGCCGAAATTGACCGCGTTCATCGTCCGGCAGTCGGCAGATTGGAACAGGCGGTAGGGTCACATTCGGCAGGGGCAGTCTATAATCCGCGCAATCCCCGGCAGGCATTATGGGTGCAGGCAACGCTGATAGAAGGGGCGTTATTTGGCTACGAGACATTTATTTGCCCCCTCAGCGATAGCGATAAACAAGCATTTTATGACGATTCCAAGCAGGTCGGTGAATTGCTCGTCATCAAACGGCAAATGCTCCCAGCGACTTATAATGGTTTGTTGGATTATATGCAGCAAGCCGTCCAAAGCGGCGAAGTTGCTGTCAGCGATAAAGCGCGGGCAATCGCACCCTTCTTAACGGGACAATCGCTACCCATCATCCAATATGCGGCATATCCTACGTTTCGTTTGACAGTGGGTTTGCTGCCGCCGGAAATTCGCACCCAATTTGGGTATTCTTTTTCAGCGTCTGAACAACGCCTATTGGGGTTATTTTGTCGCAGTGTGCAGCAAGCCATTCCGTTATTGCCTGCGCCCCTGCGCTACATGACAGCATATCAACGCGCTGTGAACATGCTTGCCTAAACCTCCCCAATTGTTAGTTGATTGTTTGAAACTGTCCGTATCCGACCAATTTCTTATCTCACAATGGCGCAGTGGTTCTATAATACATATAAGGATTTATCCTGATTTTTTATTAAAGGATGTTTCATGCGTCGGTATTTCATCTTAGGGTGTTGGTTGTTGTTGTGTGCTTATGGTGTGGTTGCCCAAAACAGTATCATTCCACAGGGCGAAAAATTGTTGGCGTGGATTGCCCCCGGTGCAGAACCCGGCGACCAACCCTCGAACAGTTCCGGTAAATTGGTGTTTATCAACGGCGATGGCAGCCAAGAAACAGTGTTGGATATTCCGGCGTTGACCGCGCATGTGACGCCGTGTGGTGATGTCCCAACATCGCCGGATGGCAGGCAGTTCGCGTTTTATGTGGGTAGCGATAAAGGCACCATTTATATGATGACGGGCATTTTGCCACAGCTACAAATCGTGCATGAGGACATCAATACGATGACTTGCACCGGCAACCCTACTTTCCGGTTTTCGCCGGATAGCGCCCGTTTTGCCTATATGGAATACGCCGATGCCTTTAACTTGGATGTGTCGCCCAGTGGACGCTTGCATATCCGTACTACCAGCACGTATGAAACCTTAGCGACATTGGATGCGGTTGCCGCGTTTGATATAGATAATGCGGCGGTTGCCACCGTGACCTTTTTTTATAACGAAGACAATGAAGGCATAGAAGCAGAAATTGAATTATGGAACGGCACATCGCAGCAAGCTATCGCGTCGGTGACTGCCGAAGACCGCTGTTATTACACCAGTGCCAGTGTAGATATACTGCCTGATGGTCGGTTGGCAGCGATATTGGGGCATCGCTGCGAGATGGGCGATGGGCGGACCCGCTGGCAGTTATACATGGTAGACCCCAGCAGTCGTTCCATGACGCAAGTGATGAGCGATGTTTCGCCGGGACGCTATTTTGCACCTGCCATGACGAATCAATTATTTGCCACCGCTGGCATGGATAGGGTGTATTTCACTGTACCGGATGGCTTGACGAACAATACCGTCAGTATTTATTCGCTGGCGCTATCGGATATGGGGATTGCCCCCGTGATTGATGGGCAAGCGGTGGTTTCTAGCGTTTCTACCAAGCCCTATATGCGAACCAACCATACAGCGATTCTCACGCCAGATAATCATTGGTTGGCGATGGTTCGCAATGATGCCAATAACAATGCTCGCTTAACGTTATTAGAACTGGCTGCACCAGAGTTACCCCCGATTGAACTGCCATTGGCGGAACGTAGCGCCATCATAGATGAGATGATTTTCTCGCCGGATTACAACCAATTATGGTATGTGACCAGTGGGGCAGGCAGTGCTTTATATCGGTTGGATTTGTTGACCGGTGCGGAAAGCCGCATTGCTCGTGGTGTTTATGGGCGCGGCGTGCTATCACCGCAAGGCACCGCTTTAGCATTGGTTGCCTATGAAACCATCAATGACCGCGACACCTACATGAAATTGGTGGTGTACGATTTGACCACCAATAGCGAAACACTCTTATTCACGGGTGCAGAAATTGTCGAAAATAAAATTACCAATCAGCAGTTTGTTTATCCGTTAGCATGGCGCAGCGGGCAATAACGAGCCTATAGTGAGAAGGAGAGATTAACATGATTGCAGGGCTGATTCATTGGAGAACGTATCTGATTGTTGCCTTGGGTGTGGCGGCACTGCTTTTCTTTTTAGGTAGCGTCACAACCATCGCTGACCAATATATAATTCCCGCCATTGTTAATATGGGCAATCGGGCGGTCAATGTTGGCATGGCACGTCCTATTGCCGATTTGATTGTGCAGCCTGTGGTTGCCGCACTGGATAATGGACCCATTGCCGCCATCATCGCGGGCATTTTGTGGCCCTTCATCGCGTTATGGTTGCTGCTGCTGGTCTTGTTATTTTTCTTCTCGGTGTTGGGCAGCAGTTTTGACCGGGCAGCGGATACTATTCGGTAGCAGTGGGCAGAAAAAATATTAAGGGCAGATGCCTTGTCTGCCCCCAAATTACGCCAACTCAAACGCCGTTCCCCAAATTGGGCGTCCCGGCGGACGGTTGCCGGAGGTGACTTGCGCGATGTACTCGTCCAAAATGCCAGCGACCAACGGACATGCCATCGCGGCTGCCCATGCTTCAGCTTTGGGCAACCCTAAACCTTGCGCTGATGCTGATAATGGATGCAACGGCAAAGTGATAGGCTGATTCTGTGGAGAGAGAGTCGCAACCATCGCTTTTGCCGCTGCCGCATTGCGTGCCAGAAAAACGAGTACACGCGGCGTTTCGCCTATTTGGATGCGGGTATAGCCGACAATTGCTCCATGCTTCAGATAGACTTCGGCTTTCACCATCGGATTGGGACTCAGCCAATCTACCAGCGATAGACTCGGCATGAGTGCAAAATCAACGTTAGCTTCTTCGCGCTGCCACAAGTCAACTAAAGCCACTAGATAACTCTCGCGTACAGGCTTTACCTGCAACAAATCCGCTGTGGAATCCGGCGCAACAGTGAGCGCGGCACTGCCGAACAAGTGGGTACGATAACCAAAACGCGGATAATAATCGGTATGCCCTAGCAGAAAACTGAAGGCATACTGCTTCTGTTGGGCGATACGGTGTCCTTCGGCAATTAATTTGCCGCCGATACCCTGCTTCTGGAAGCGAGGATGAATACCAATGGGGGCAAGGCAAACAGCCCGAATCTCGGTGTTTAACAAGCGCACGCGATACGGCATAAAGAGGGCATGACCCACCACTTGCCCATCGAGTTCTGCTACTAAAGAAAGTTCGGGGTCATAGTCTCGGCGTTGGCGTAACAATGCCACGATAACCGCTTCCTCCATGCGTTCCTCAAATGCCAGCACATGCAGCGTCGCAATCGCCGCAAAATCTGCTGGTGTTTCTGGTCGCAGTAGTAGGCTCATGCTTCGTCGCTCCAATAGCGTTCTGCCCATTCGGAATATAAGATGCCATATTGGTATTCATCGTAGCGTTTGCCATCGCGCACGATGGATTGGCGGCGCACGCCTTCGCGCACAAAGCCAACACGCTCATAAGCACGGATGGCAGCAGTGTTATATTCAAAGACGTTTAAGCCCAACCGATATAAATTCAATTCCCGAAAAGCATAATTCAATATCAGCCGTAAAGCCTCATTGCCATAGCCTTTACTGCGATATTCGGGTTCGCCAATGCCAATTGCCATCATGGCGCTTTGATGACGATGATTGATATGAAACAACGCCACAAATCCAATTAATTTATCTTCTGCCAACGTCCGTAAGCGAAACTCTGCGCCGCCGGGACTTCTATCCATTTCGCCCGCCGTCAGTAACCGGGCAGGGTCATCGTCTAGCATTCGCCAATAATGGCTATCTTCTGTCCAGCGTGCCATGATGTCAGCATCGCCGGGTTGGGGCGCTGCCAAGCGTAAGCGTTCACCAATATATAAAGAGGTGGGATTCATGGGAATATCCTTGTGTTAAAGATAAATATTTTGAGGAATAGACTTTATTCTATTGCAAATTCACCAATGATAGGCGCGGCGTCTTGCCCACCGGGAATATCCGGCGTGAGGACAGCGAAGCGGCGCAAATCGGCGAAGTGATACCAACCGGTGCGAACTTGATAGTCCCCCGGCGGTAGTTGCGCTATATCCAGCGAAATGGTTTCCAGCCAATCGCTATGACCGGTAATTAAGGCACTGTCGTAACCTGCGACTTGGTTGCCATTTTCATCCAACACATGCACGAAGCGCCGGAAATTTTCATCTTGCATCGCTGCGCCAAACTGCCACCACAAGCGGATATGCACGTTATCATGACCCTGCGCCCCAACATGCGACGCTGCCAATTCGATATTATTTTCGTAACGAATTAAATTATAAACCAAGCCATCGTTGATGCGCCGCAGTGCCACAGCACCAATCTCGACATGGCGGCATGTCAGCGCCGGATGATGCCTGTCTGGGCAGGGCGGGTCTAACGACAGGCGTACCCGATAATAACCGTTGGCATCTACAGCTATGGGAACACGAATCGTCTGTGTCCCTTGAATCGTCACAGAATGAATTGGCGTATTATTCAAATAAATCAGCAGCGTTTGCCCCAGCGCATCAGCCGAAAGTGTAGCAGTTAGTTCAATCCATGCGGCATTAGGGGTATAAAAATCGGCGGTATAGTGCTGTTGGATGCGCGTCTCGTCGCTAATGTGAACGGTATAGCTTGGCGCTAAAGTGGTTAAAGCGGTTTCATAAATGGCGATTTGCTCATCTTCGTAAATGGGTGGTGAGAATTTTTCAGCGAGCAGTACCTCTAACTGTTCCAACGTTTTAAGTTGGTCGGCACGCTGTTTATGCAAAATGATAATATCAGCACCTGCGGCGTTCAGCAGTGCCGGGTCAAGCGTGGTTTGCAGCAGTCGCAATTTTGCCGGATTCACGGGCGTTTCGCGGGTGACATGCCCGGCGATAAGTGGTTTTTCATGGGCGGTTTGCAAAAAAAGGGCATCTTTCGCGCCTAATAGATGCTCATACGGAATGTTGAACACCGCCCGAATATCATCCCGTTGTTGCAAATCATAGACTGCCTGCGGAATAGCTGCCGGGCGCGTGGGCAGCGGGAAAAACATCTGATACTCAAACACGATTCCGGCAGTGATAAGCGCCACAGCGCCCCATTGGAAAAGACGTTTAGCGGGCAGCCGCTTTTTGAAAAAATGTTCCCACAAATACGCCGCGCCGTATCCAGCCAACACAGCCAACGCCAACGCCAGCGCGAAGTTAAAGCGCCCCGGCGTGCGTGCCAAACTCAAGCCCGGTAAATTTTGCACCAGTGCCAGCGGCAGCGTGAGATATGTTTCATATTCGCCAATCGTGAATTTGATGGGTTCATCCAGAATTTTCAGCACGGGACCCAATGACAGCACCCAAGTGACGACTGCCAGCAGCAGCCACCAGCGGGCGGCTTTGAATTTGATTGCGCCAAGTGCCGCCAAAATACCAGCGATAATGCCCACATACATCGAGCCTTCGCCCAGATTCACACCCAAAACTTCGCGGGTGTAGGGCAGCAGTTCTCCAAATACTGGATGAAAAAATGATGGCGACACGATGCCCAACAAATCGGCGCTGTAACGCACATAACCGCCTGCGTCGGTATAACTGGTTTGCTGCAATGTCTCTTGAATCAAAGGAATCAGGAATATCAACAATATCACGCTGCTGATGCTGCCCATGAGCAGAATACGCCGCACACCTGCCCAATCACGCACATACAAGCGTGCCAGCAAAAATAGCCCAGTCACAGGCATGAGCATATAAATCACTTGTAGCATATGACCCGAAGGACTCATCTGGAAAAAGAGAATCGCCGCGCCTAACCAACGCCAATTCAGGGTTTTGCCTTCAGTCAGTTTAAAGAGTGCCAACAGATACAACGGAACGGGATATTGCACCATCAATCCAGCATGACCCTCAAACAAATGCCCCTGAAACGTAGGCGCTGCCATGAACACCACGCCAGCAATGAGCGCCGGAATCGTATTCTGGAATACCGCTTCGCCATTAGGGGACTGGGAGGTGAGGGCATTCAATAGATAACGTGCTAGCAAATACACTGTCCAGCCGTTGAGTGCCATCGTCAACAAAATGGTGATGTTATAGGCGCTTGCCAGCGGCATCAAAAACGCGAAGAACCACATGGGGAAAAATTGCAGAATATCGGCTTGCAGCGACACGCCCGAAAAGCCATCGGGATAGCCGAGATTGCTCTGCCAGAAGGGGTCTATGCCATTTTGCAAGGCATGTTTGAACCACCAAGTATGCCGTGCCATCTCGTAGGCATCGCTGTTATCGCCGCCCAAAAATTGCGTATCCAGCGACATAATCACCGGAAATGTGATGATAATCGCCAAAATAGCATAGAACAGCAGCACCGCTAGATGATGACGCAGGATAACCGCCCGCACAAGAACCCCCAAGAGTCAAACAGCGCGTGCTATTCTAGCGAAAAGTATTACGCTTGGGCAGGGTGTGTAATGACGCAAACCACCAAAACCATTTGAACCGCAACAACGATTGAACCACGAAGGCACGAAGCACACGAAGAAAATCTTTTGAACCGCGAAGGCGCCAAGAACGCAGAGAAAAGCAATAAAAATAGAACCGATTATGGAGATTAAAATTTAAATTTGGCAACCGTAGGGGAGCGCCGATGTGCGCTCCCGCCATTGGGCGACCACATCGGGTCGCCCCTACAAATTACCCAATTATTTTATTGAGTTGCATTATCGGTTTCCTATTCTTGGGCTAGGCGTCGGTTTTCAGATGACGACGCAAGCAGCGAAGTTCACTGAGTAGCTTCGACTCAGCACTCGGAACTTAGCAATACTTTTATCGGCGTTGTGCTGTCAGCAGCAACGGTGCAAGCGATTCCAGCGATACATTAACTTGAGCTTCTACCAACATCTCGTGACCCACAAAATGAAAAACCACCTTATAGTAGAAGGGCGTTTCATACAGCCGGATGAGCATCGTAAATTGCGTTTCGGCTGTCCAAGCACCGCTGGCAATGACCGGTGTAGCACCGGATAACCACTGTCCGTTAAATAGCGACGTGTAGCCATGCTGCCAGCCCCCGTAACCACATGGAATTGTTTCTTCCCCCATTGTTGTTTTGATGCTGACTCGGCAATCCGCTTCATTAAAGTTCAGGGCAATCGTCTCAATATCCAAATGATTAGCGTCAACCGCGTAAATTTGCCCGGAAACCTGCGACGCTATGGGCATTGTAAACGCCCCTTGTTGCGGGGACAGCGCGAGATAGGATAACTTGTCGGACAATTTTTGCTGCGCTGGTATATCGTCCGGCAAGGGGGCAGCGTGCATCGCTGGGAGCAAAATCTCCCAAACGCGATTCAGAGGTTCTTGCATATCGAAAACATCCAAGCCGCCCGTGATAGCAAGGACAGCATTTTGTTCTGGCATGACCACACAATATTGACCAAACGCGCCATCACCGCGATACGCATCATGGCGGCAGCGCCAGAATTGATAGCCATAGCCCTGCGCCCAATCACTGTCTGAAGCAGTATCACCATTGGCAATCTGAAAAGCGGTTGCTGCTTCGACCCATGCGTCTGGCAAAATGCGGTTTCCCTGCCACATGCCTTTTTGCAGATAGAGTTGTCCAAACCGGGCAATGTCTTCGGTTTTAAGGCTCAGTCCAACACCCCCCAAATTGATGCCTTGGGGTGACTCTGCCCAAGTGGGATTATCAATCCCCAACGGCTCAAACAGGCGGGGTTGCAGATAATCTAATACTTTCATCCCGGTTGTTTTTTGTACAAGCGCCGATAGGAGATACGTCGCCCCGGTGTTATACAGAAAATGTGTCCCCGGTTCATAAGCAATGGGTACTTCAAAGAACGTTCTAATCCAGTCATTATTGGGTTGATTCTTTATAGATGCCCACGTATCCACCGCGTGACCTGTGGACATACTCAGCAAATGCCGCACGCGCAATGCCGCCAGAAAATCACTCACTTCTGCTGGTTGTTCATCCGGGAAGAACGCCAAAACCGGGTCATCAATGGCAAAGTAGCCTTCATTCACAGCCAGACCGACGGCAGTGGCGGTAAAACTTTTGCTAAGTGAAAACAACAGATGCGGATAGCCACGTTGATAGGGCGACCACCAGCCTTCGGCGACGATGCTGCCATGCCGCAGCAGCATAAAACTATGCAATTCATTTGGTTGTTTTTCCAACGCCTCAACCAATTGAAGAATCGCATCAGAAGCGATTCCCTGACTTTCCGGCGTGCTGCGCTCTAAATGATATTGAATAACCATAGCTGTAAACCTTATCAACAAAAAGACACAGCCTGCGCTGTGCCTTTAGTGTAGCATATTTAATGGCGGTATTTTGTTACGGGCGCACGATGTCGGCATAGCCCGTGCCGATTCCGACCAGCGCGTACACCAATGTTTGATTATTGACAGTCATCGTACCAGCGTAATGAGCCTGTAGCGTGGCATTAGCAGCTTCGCCAGAAATGGCAGAAAAGGCATACCCAGAGGTAGTCGTTGTTGGCGCTAAATTGACGGTTGCCAGCGCAGGATAGGTCGTGCGAATTAAGTTTAAGGCTTGGTCAGCAGAAGTGATGTTGGTGCTGCGATATAATCCGTAGCCGCCCAATGAGCCTTCGGTAATCGTGAATTGCAGATTATCCATTGTGACTGTGCATTGTTCAGTGGTGCAATCGCCTGTATAGACCATTGCCACACCGTCGCTCAATAATGCGCCGTATGCCACGCCGGTTGCTTGTGCCAAAATAGCTTGCACTTCTGCCGGAAATTGACTCGTAATTTGCGCCAACTGCTGCGCTTCTGGGGATAGCGTCGTCAATTGTGCCAATTCTGCGGTTGAAAATTCAGTCGCGTAAAGCGGCGCGGCATTGATGCCCAAATATGTTTGCCCAAAGCCCATAATCGCCGTATATGCCACTTGCGAATTTTCAAACAGGGGTGCTGCCAATGTCACATCATACGGCACATCTAACGCTTGCAATGCCGTTTGTAAATCGGCGGCATTGGTGGGAATGCCTGTCGGCATCACAAAATCTTGCCAATTGGCAGGCAGGGTGGGCAGCGCGAGAGGAATATTCGGAACGGTCAGTTGCAAATTGGGCATATTCGGATTGATGCCGGGTGCTGGTAGTGTCATTTGCGGATTGATGCTAGGCACGCCGGGTGTTACTTGTGGATTGAGACCACCGGGCATTGCCCCGCCACCACTGGGTATTGCCGGGGTTGGGCGTGCGCCACCGCCGGGTTGCGCGTATAAAACGGGTGCCATCACCCATAACAGACACACAAATAACACAATACGCTTTAACATGGTCATCTTCCTAGCATGATTCAGTTACGTCAGTGGCACCATATGAATAATCGTCACACCCGCGCCACCTTCTTTTTCGTCTGCCATCGTGGCTTTGCTAATGAGCCGATGCTTGCCCAAAAATTCACGGATCGCTTCGCGCAAGCGCCCCGTGCCTTTGCCATGAATGATACGGGCAAAGGGCAATCCGGCAAGATAGGCATTGTCAATATAGCGGTCTAATTTTTCGAGTGCCTCTTCCACGCGCAGCCCACGCAAATCCAGCTCAAAACCGGGTGATTCAACGGGCGGCGGGAGTTTGTCTACGGGTTCATAATCGCGCTTGTGTCCGCGTTTATCGGCGCGGCGTTCACTGCGGTTGCGCTTGCGTATATCGCCATATTTGACGCGCACGCGCAAATTGCCCACTTGCACTTGTGCCTCACGAGTGTCCATTTCGACAATCGTGCCTTCAGCATTCAGGCTATCCAGATAAACCGTGTCGCCCAAACGCGGCGTCCAATCCGTATCAATGACACGCTCTACTTCGCCAACATCCATCGGCTCTAAAACCACCGTCGTTAATTTTTCGGCGGCTTCTTGGATTGCCCGTAATTTTTCGAGTGGCATTCCGGCGACTCTTAAATCACTTTGCAGGCGTTTGACCTCTTTGCGAAAGAGTTCAAGTTCTTCTTCGGCATGACGCCGTGCCGCCCGAATCACATCGCGGCGTTCATCTTCAATTTTATCTAGCCGCGCTTGTAATTCGTCACGCTGACGCTGTGCCTCATCGCGCAGTTCGGCGGCGGCATCGCGTTGGACAGTGATGTCGCGCCGCGTGCGCTGAATTTCATCCAGCAAATCATCTGCGACCAAATCTTCAGTCGCAACCAATTCGCGGGCAGCTTGAATAATCGTTGGGTCAAGCCCTAAGCGGTTGGCAATCGCCAACGCATTCGAGCGCCCCGGCAGCCCCACAATCAGCCGATAAGTGGGGGCGAGTGTTTCTAGGTTAAATTCCACACTGGCGTTACGGACGCCCGGCGTTTCCACCGCATAAATTTTGAGTTCGGGATGATGCGTGCTGACCATCGTTGTCACGCGCCGTTCTACCAAGCGATTCAACAAAGCGCGTGCCAATGCCGAGCCTTCTGCCGGGTCGGTGCCAGCGCCCATCTCATCCAAAATCACCAGCGACCGATCATCACATTCGCGCAAAATGCCGATGATATTGGTCATGTGCGAAGAAAAAGTCGAAAGCGATTGTTCGATGCTCTGCTCATCGCCAATATCGGCAAAAACGCCCTCAAACACCGAGAATGCGCCCTCTTCTGCTGGCACATGCAGCCCGGCTTGTGCCATCAATACCAATAAGCCAACAGTTTTTAACGAGACGGTCTTGCCGCCAGTGTTGGGTCCGGTGATGACCATCACCCATGTATTGGTATCAAATTCGATGTCTATGGGAACGATGTTGCCAGTGAGCAAGGGGTGGCGGGCAGATTTGAGATAGATGGTGCTGCCGGGGTGCTGTGGATGGTCTTTTTTGTGGAAACCGACGAGTTTGGGTTGTACGGCATTCAGATGTTGGGAATAGAGGGCTTTGGCATTGGTCAGGTCAAGATACCCTAGAATTTCCACCGTGCGGACGATATTTTCGCTGTCTTCGCCCACCATATCCGTGAGTGCCGCCAAAATGCGCCGAATTTCTTTTTCTTCTTCCAGTTGCAATTCGCGCCATTGGTTGTTGAGTTCGACTGTTTCCAACGGTTCGATAAACAAAGTTGCGCCGGACGATGATGAATCATGCACGATGCCGGGTATTTTGCCTTTGTAATCGGCTTTTAATGGCACGACGTAGCGCCCATTTCGCATCGTGACCATCGGTTCTTGCAAATAGAGTTCGTTAGTGCGGGAGGTCGCTA
>JALHOR010000054.1 GCA_022842885.1 Anaerolineae bacterium | reverse complement strand
CAGCGGCTTTCTCAATCGCTGCCCGCGCATTTTTGACCATCGTTTTTGCCCGATTACGGAAAGTACGGTTATGAATCCGCCGTTTTTCATTTTGTTTGTTACGTTTAATCGCTGATTTATTGTTTGCCATAGTCTCTATTCTGCGAAAATGCCGCAGTGATTAACCTTTCAGTGAACTCGTATGACTGACGCAACGGAGAATATTAGCAAAAACCACGCTTCATTTCCAGATATGATTACCCCAATTGCGTTATCAGAAACCCTAATGCTGCCAAATTGAGCAGTGCCAACACCACAATCCCGGCAATTAAAGGTTTGGGATAGGCTTCGCGTTCCCCCGGCAAGCGCGTCGCGTTGATTTCTTTGGGGATTAATTTAAACAATTCAGTTGGGTCGGGCTGCTGTTCTTCATCTTCTTCATAATCTTCATCGAACATCGTCGTTTCAAAGAGACTGCTATCCACTTTGTTGATGTCTTGACTAACGGCAGTTTCAAAATCAACGTCTTCCTCCTCCACGAAGGGATCGCCATAATCAAAATCATCGGCGATGGGGGCTGGCGCGGGTTTGCTGGGTGCAGCAGTGGACTTACGAACAACAGGCGGCGGAACTGCCGCTACTGGGGCGCTATCCAAATCATCTTCGTCGAATAAATCATCAAGACGGTCATCAAACATATCGGCGTTAAGATCGGCATCACCACCCGGCGCTGCTCCCCCAATACCCAAGCCGCTAATCCATTGGTCATAATCGCTGCCTGCCCGATCTTTGCCCTTGGGTATAGAACTGCTACTGCTGCTGGCAGTGGGCGGGTCATCGTCTAGGTCATCATCGTCGTCTATCGGCACAGCGGTAAAGGGTCCTGTTCCGGTTTTGGGCGCAGGTGCTGGGGGTGTCGCTGCCATGCCTAAACTATTGATACCTTTTTTGGCATTTTCGTTATTGGGGTTAATGACCAACACATTTTCATAGCAGGTACGCTTTTCTTCCGGGGTATCCACGACGGCACTTAACCATAACCATGCCATTTCGCTATATTCGTCTAGCTCCAGCACTTTTTCTAACATAGTGCGAGCTTCTAGTTTATTGCCAGCGCGGGCTGCATCCACCCCGGCACGCAGCATCGCATCTTTATTTGCGGTCATCGCTGTCTCCTGCCCATCTCATCCTAAATCACTGCTGCATTGCGCTTATTATACCGGATAACAGGCATCTGCAAAAATACAAGAAACCCATGCGGTGAGCGCGTTGAGTCTTAGAATGACACCCAGAATGCCTGATAAGTGTCACCTGTGTGAGCAATGGCTTGGGCTTATACTGAGATGAGGCAAATAAATAAGTTTGAGGTGGATTATGGCTACAATGACACGTAAGCCGATTGACCCCTCACTGGGATTACCGTATCCAGCGCAGGGCTTCTGGAAGATGATTTATCGTTTTCCTCTCATTTTGTGGCGGATGGGGTTAGGTCCTTTATTGGGACAATTTATGATGGTCATTACGACAATTGGGCGTAAAAGCGGTCAACCGCGCCGGGTTGTGCTGGAATATCATCAGGTACAAGGACGCAAATATATTCTGGCGGGATGGGCAGAACAATCAGATTGGTATAAAAACACGCTGGCGAATCCCTATGTCACGATACAGACTGCCAGTGGCACTGAAAGTATGCTCATGCGGCGCGTACTGGATGCAGAAGAATTGGATAGTTTATTTGATATTGTGCGCCAACACCCATTGGTCAAAGCATGGATGGAGCGCACTAAGACAACCCTCACCCGCGAAGAATTTCTGGCACAAAAAGACCTTATTTTCATCTTCGCTTTTGACCCGACTACTGAAGCAACCCCTCCGGCATTAGAGGTGGATTTATCTGCTGCTTGGTTAATCCCGGTGGCATTCTTGGCTGTGTTTGGGGTGCTGCGCCGCTTCTTCAAACGCTAATAATCGTCCTCTAAGATGTTCTAAACTGTATTTTACAGCGACGCGGGTCAAAAAAATCCGCGCCGCTGGTATTCATATGGTGAGCATTTGCCCTTATTCGGCAGCGATGTCGTAAGTGGCTTGTTCAGCAATTGCGACGATTGCCGCTTCTTGCTGTGCCAATTCGCCTTTTGCTGTCACGCCAATCACCACAATAAATGCCCCATCATGTTCTACGGCAATAATGAGTGAATCGCCTTCATTGGCAGAGATAGCTAACCGCGCTGCTGCTTTGCCATTAAGCGTCGTTTCGGTGATTGTTCCGGTTTGGATGTCATCGCTTAAGGTATTGCTATAAGCATTTAAAAGGGTTGTCGGGGTGATGCTGCCATCTGTCACGAGGGTTGCCGCTAAAGCCGACGCAATGCCCGACACATTGACCGCCACTGCGCCGGGTGGCACGTTACTTTCGGGCGAAATACCGGGTTGGCTGCCCAAAATGACATTGCCTTCAGTCTGCGATGCTGACCAAGTTTGCGGATAAGTCACGGTTAGCACACCGCCTAAGACATCGGTTGATTCGATAGTGGCAGGGGTTGGGATAGATGATGCAGTTGGTTCGCACGCAGCCGCCACAAGCATCAATAGCAAAAATAATAAACGGCGTATCATAATATCTCCGGTATAGAAAAATTCAAAAATAAACGGCTGTTTTCTTTTGCGAAAAATCATGCTCGTGCAATACACGCTGCATTGCCCGCACAATTTTTGCGCCGCCGCTGGACGAAGGTTCTATCGGGTTGGCATAATCGGTGTCTTCTGTGCAGACAAGGCGCAAATCTATCACGGGTACTCCGGCTGAAAATGCTGCCCGCAGCACGGCATCATTAAACACACACAGCGCCGTCATCGCCACTTGCTGCGCCATTGGCTCAGGAAAACGCGGGTTATAAATCGTACATAAGGTTAAGGGCAGTTCGGTCGCTAACAAGCGGTGCAACAACTTGTCATATGCTTGCTGAAAATTATCCAGCAGCGCCCGCATTTTCAGCAGCACTTCGCCTGTCGAACTTGCAGGTTCGTTCAGCATCGGCATGTGGCTAAGAACATTATTCCCACCCACGCTGAGGATAAGATGGCTGGCATTATCGGGCAATTGCTTCAATTGATGCGGCACACTGTCTATCAACGCACCATCCACTGCCAACAAGGTGGCACTATGCCGTTGTGGGCGCAACGCATCCTTCAGTTGAACGATGACTTCATCTTCGTAGCCCACATAAGGTTTATTATCAAAAATCGAATCGCCTAATAACACCACATGCATGACAATTAGCTTTCAAAAATGGTTTTTACAGCCAATACAAAGCCCGGCAGCAAATCGCCACCTGTGAGTGTATCGGTTTCGATAAAAATTTGGACATCTTTGCCGGTTTCATACACTTCAACCATTTTCTTTTCTGGGAAGACCAACCAAACCATTTGGGTGCCATTTGCCAAATAATACGCGGCTTTTTCACGCAGGTGTTTAATCGTATTGTTGGGTGATTTAATTTCGATAGCGATGTCGGGCATTCCCGGCACAGCGCCTTTTTTGATAATAGGGGCAGCGAGATTTAAACGCACCGAAATATCCGGTTGATAGGCGTTATGCTCATCATCAGGCACATGGTACAACACTTCAACCGCTGCTCGCCCAATTTTATTCTGACGCAAATAAATTTTCAGGTCAGTAATAATATTGCCTGTGGCGATACCGTGTTCTTCCGTTGGCACTTTTTTCGCAATCTCCCCGTTAATAAGTTCAAACAACCAATCGGCATTTTCTGGGCGTTCTACGAAGTCTATGAACTCAGCAAATGTGACCAGTTTCACAAGGACATCCGCATCCATAGCAAAATCCTTTCACGATACCGGATTGGCGTTAGTATAGCACAGGCGAAAAACGGAGGCATTGGAATGAGGATAAGAGGGAAGGTTCGCCCCAAACACGCTTATAATGCATGTCTGGGGCATTGAGGCTTATCACTAGAAGAAACTGCCAATCAGATTCAACAATTGTTGAATGTTGTTGGGGTCGCCGGAAAGCAGCGTTGTTTTGCTGGCAGTGGCAAGGCGGCTAAGAGAGCGAATATCGGCATCGGAACCATACGCCACTGGTACGAGAATCACCGGATTTAGGTCATTTCGGCTGGCTTCTATCACCGTTGCTGTCTCTGCCAAATCAAATGTGACCGATTCGGTATCTTGCCCATCGCTCAACAACACCACAGCGCGAATACGATCTGATTCATCGGCAGCATTTAATGTTTGAACCGTGTTGCCAACCGCATCAAACAGCGCCGTGCCGCCCAACGGTTGCAGCGAATTAATCGCGTCTCGTAGCGTATTTTGATTCGATTCTAAATTATCCAGTGGCACGAGCATATTGATGGTCGTATCAAACACTGCCAAACCAACGCGATTATTGGTATCGAGACGGTCAATGAAGACTAAAGCAGCTTGCTTCGCCTGCTCCAACCGATTTTCCTGCCCCATTGAGCCGGACACATCAATCAACAGCAAAATATCGGCTTGTTTTTTGACGAATGACCAACTCTCTTGAATCGCTGCGACCACTTCTGGTTCTGGCACATCCAGCACATTAATTTGTTGATCAACGCGCACGCCGTATTGTTCTTCAAATGGGAAGCCCAACGGCACATCTGGGTTTGCTGGACGAAAACCAAACGACATCAAAAATTCTTGTTGGGCGGGCAGCAGCACATAATCCACAAAGATTTTGGCGGCGGCTTGCTGTTCCGGCGTTACCCAACTAGCGTTGACAATGCCCATCGGGTGTTCGTGCCAGAAGGTGCCTTCTTTGGGATACAACGCCACCAAACGTTCCGGCGGTTTATAATCGGTCAACCCGCGATTGATAGCGATGAGGTCATTTTCTTCCAGCGCCACAAAATCCAAATATTCAGGACCTTGAGCGATGTAATTTTTAAATTCGGTGGTGCGGCTGGAATAATGGCGAATCAGGCTTTCGATTTGGCGCACGCCGTCGCGCACAGCCTCATCGGTCACTTCACCCATCGTCAGCACGCGCCCAGTGAAGCCATTTTTACGCGCTGCGGCATAATATTCGGAAATGAGCGTAGATAACCCTGTCGAACTCACGTAGGGGTCAGTATGCCCATAATAGACCGTGCGGCGGGCATCCGGCAGCCCAAAATCCTGCCAACCATTTTCGGCTTCCAAGACCAACAGCAGTTCTTCCCACCCGATGTCTTCATAACCAACGGTGTTCTGGATGGCTTGCAGGCGGCTTTCCCAAATTGCCATGACCACGGGCGCTAATGCCGTCGGACGCGCTTCTGAGATATTAAACAATTCGCGGTTGCTGAGATGATTTGCCAGCGCCAGCCAATGCATCACGCTCGGATTAAAAATTACGGGTCTTTCCACGCTGGCGCTGTTGGGCGCGATGATGGCATTCACGACGGCTTGCATCGTCGTCCCAGAGGAGCCATCTTTACCCGTGATATAAATCGGGCGTTCACCACTTGCCAAGGGTTGCCCCGTCACCGGATTTTTGCCAGTGCGATATGCTTCATTAAAATCCGGCACAATCTTCAGCATGGCATCCTTAAATTCCGGCGCATAAATAATACTGATTTCGATAGCATTCGCGGGAATGCTGCCCGCATTACTACCCGCATTATTGGTGCTGCTGGTGGCATCGCAACTGGTTAATACCAGCGCCATCAGCAGGAGCATCAGCAGAAATAGATTTTTTTTCATGACACCCTCTCTTTTGAACATAGTGCTAATTGTTTTGGCTCATGTTCAGATTGTGTGAAACCTGTGTATGTGTAGGGACACGGCATGCCGTGTCCCTACGGAAAATCAACTGATTTGAACACGCCCCATGCTTTTTGAAATTTATCGAACCCAATTTTAAATGGCATTCGTTTGGGCGGCACAAGCAAATTCAAAGCTGATAGCTGACCGCTGAAAGCCACTGGCTTAATCCAATGCCCGCAAGAGTGTTTCCACAATGCTGCGGTCTGGAATAGTGATTTGCAGCCCATAATCCGGCGCGAGTACCATGCCATTCGGTTCAGCCAGCGCAAAAAGCGCATCGGCGGCAGTCGGTTCGCTGTTGACTGGACGCAAGCCATTTTCAATCGCCAATTGCTGCCCTTCGTTGCCAACAAGATATGCGGCAAAAGCGGCGGCAGCTTCGCGTTGGGCAGGGGTGGTCTGTGAATCATCCCAGAGTGCCAACGGAAAATCTAACACAAATTGAAAACCGGGATAATGAAATACCATCGGTTCTTGTTTGTTGAGGTCATTCAAGCTGTTGAGCCATTGCACTTCTGGCAGTAAGCCAAACCCATTGGCAATGCCGCCCGGTTGTGCCATGCGCTGCGCCGGAGTGACGGTCTTGAGGTTGCGTGTGCTATCGGCGAGGGGCGTTGCCCACGCATTAAAATCGCTGCTGTTGACAGCATCGCGGGCAAGTGTGCCACTGCCTGTTAAATCGGCTGTGCCGGATAACAACACGGCAACCCCCGCAATCGAATCAGTGGGGTCATTAATCGCCATATTGACGTTGCCCCAATTTGCCGGAGCGCCCAAATTCTGCCATCGCTGCGCCACCAAGGTTTCGTTGACGGCACCCCAATCAAACGGGCGCTGTCCATCTTTGGTGATGACTGCCACGCGACTGCTAAAGCCACCCCAGACCATTGGCGTGCGAGCCGTTGAAATTTCTAATGTCGTAAATGATAAATTGTTTGGGCGATAATTCAGTGCCATTGTGGAAGCAGGCAACCAGAGAACCGGATGATTTTGCACCGTCCAGCCCGAATTGCCTTGCCAAACATCCATATCATTGGCATCTATCACCCGTATTTGCACGCGAGTGGTGGCATTATTGACCAGCGGCGAAGTAGCGTTAAAGCGGGTGGCGGCAACATTCACCCAGTCTTTCGCCAAGCCAGTCACCGCAATCGTGATTTCCAGCGGCGGTTGCTGCTGCACAAACTGGCTGTAGCCAATTAAGCCCGCCACAATCAGCGCAAAAAGAATAAAAACCAGTGTTGACCGTCGAAACATACGGAACGTCTCCTATGTTGATATGCTAATTGTAACCGGATAGGCGTTGTCTGTCCCCCCAAGAGATAGGGGATTCGGGCAAAATATGCGGCATTTATTTTGCCAAAGACCGCCGCACAAATTGATGAAATAGGGTTTCCTGTTCAGCTTCGGGCAGCATAAACGCTTGCCCGCTGGCACGCCGCTGGCGCACAATCTCAAACAAAATAATGGCGGTGGCAACGGAGACATTAAAACTTTGAATCATCCCCAACATTGGAATCGTGAGATGGGTATCTGCCATGCTTAGGGCAGTCTGGGATAACCCATTACGCTCATCTCCCACCAATAAGGCAATTTGTGGGTAGGGCGTAAAATCCATCTCGTACAAGCTATACGCCGTGTCGGAGAGGGTGGTTGCGATGAGATGCCAGCCTTCGCTTTTTAAGGTGGTCAGCGCGGCGTCGGTGCCTGCCGTAAAACTACGATAATCAAGCCATTTGCTAGAGGACATCGCCGCCGGACTGCCCGTTGTATAGGGGTCAAAATCCTGTTCGGGCGCAATCGTATAGGCGATGGTTTGCACACCAAAAGCATCACAACTGCGCGAGATTGCCGCCAGATTAAATGGGTTATTGACATGCTCCATGAGAACCATCAAGCCGCGCTGCCGCTGGCGCACCACAGTTTTCAGGCGTTCTTGGCGTGTCTCCACGAGTTGGTCAAGTTCTGCCAGAATAGCATTATCAGGGTGAATCTTACGTTCTTTCATGGGATAACATCGCTTCAAGGAATGCGATTGTGTCTTTAACACTCGGCAGCGGTGTCTGCCACAACAACGCAATCGGCAAACGCAGCGCCTTTAAAATTTTGCTATGATACACACCAGCATCATCAGGTGCGATGCGGTCATAAACCCCATCGTCATTCAATTGAAAAAAAGCACTTTCTTGGAACTGGGGGTCTAAAATCCAATATTCTGGGACGCCCCCTTTTTCATATTCTTGGAATTTTTCAATGCGGTCAGTGCGTTGGCTGCCCGGCGACACAATCTCAATGACCAAATCAGCTGCGCCAATGACAATATTGTCTTGCAAGCGGGTCATATGGTCAGGCAGCAAAATCAAAATATCCGGCGCACGCGATGAAATGCCTTCCAATTTCATAATCATCGGGTCTTGGCAGACACGCCCACCTTCGGTCAATTCCAAATAAGTGGTCAGCAAAATTCGCAGATAACCATTCAAAGCATCGTGTTTATCGGTGATAGAAGGCATTTCGATAACCACTCCGTTGACCCATTCAACATGCTGCCCACTGTACCCTGCCAGAAAGTCTTCATGGCTAATACCGACTGCCAGAATCTTGCCATAAGGGAGTGTAGCTGTGCGTGTTATGGGAGATGTGAGTAATGCTTCGTCCAACATACCAAATTGTCCCGTGAATCATCGTTATGTTTATTATACTGGAAATGGCTAATCAAAATCCGTTGGTAAATCTGGTTGGCGCAAATGTTGGAAAAAACGGGCAAGTTGGGTAGCTGTCACGCGCGGCGTTGAAATATCTACAGGAATATCCGCCTCATTGAAAAAAGTCGGTTCGCCCGTTTCGTAGTCAGTGGTTGCTTTTTCCGGTATGTCTGAAAGTAATTCGCAGCGGATAAAAACTTTATACACATGAAACAGATACGGCGGGTGAGCATGTTTGTTCCGGTCGTAAATTGCCAGAATTTTGGTGGCACGCACGCGATAGCCACTTTCTTCTAGCACTTCTTTCACCACCGCTTCGGCGGGCGTGGTATTGACATCTGCCCAACCGCCCGGCACTGTCCAGCGTCCGCCATCCATTTTTTCGCGCACCATCAGCAGCGTATCCTCTTTGAAGACAATACCGCGCACATCCACCTTGGGCGTGGCATACCCTGCCTCTTTTTCAAACATCTCGCGCAGTGGGGTCACTGCAATATCGGTATGGGCAGCGATAATATCCGCCGCGAGATGCTGTAATTGGTGATAGCGTTCTTTATCGTACACATTTTCAGTAAAAGCCAACCCTGTTTGGGCAATCGCTTGAATTTCTTTTGCCCAAGTCAACCAATTTGGAACTGTCATGAAGCATCCTCGTCATGATTTAGAGATGTTCGCCGCCATTCACATGCAGCAGCGCACCAGTGATAAAACTTTCCTGTACGAAGTAAACCACCGCCCGTCCGACATCATCGCCTTCGCCCGTGATTTTTAGGCGCGTGCGTTCCCCGTGTTGCAGCCATTCGTCATCGGTCATGCCATTATTGGTTTTCATCACGGGACCCGGCAAAATGGCATTCACGCGGATTTCCGGCGCAAGGCTGGCGGCGCTCACTTGCGTCAAACTCCATAAGGCGGCTTTGCTGACGCCATGATGGGGACGCTTCACCCAGGGACGTTCTACGCCTTGGTCACAAATATTGACAATTGCGCCACCCGGCGGGTTATTTTCTAACATGAGGCGGGCTGCCTGCTGCGTGAACAAAAAGGGCGCTCGCAAATTGACGTTCATCGTCAATTCCCAGCTTTCCAATGTCACATCCAGCAAATGCCCAGATGGAAACACCGACGCACTGTTCACCAGAATATGCAACCGCCCAAAATTATCTTTGGTGGCAGTCATGACCTCTTGCACGCCTTCCGGTGTGCCAATATCCGCTTGAATAGCGAAAGCATCAACACCAAAAGATTTTATATCATGGAGCGTGGTTCGCACTTGTTCGGGGGTGGCACTGTTATAATGCACCATGATATGCACCCCCTCTTTTGCCAGTGCCAAGGCAATCGCCCGTCCTACCCGGTGGGCTGACCCAGTGATTAATGCCACTTGGTCGGTTAACTCCAATCGCATGATAAAAATCCTCTCATTCATCGGCGTAGCACATGCTGCCGCCTATCTTACCATAGGTGCGTTGCACTGGTCATGTACTGAACAGGGTGGTGATGTGATATTTGACTGGCAAAGACCATGACCTTTGTCTGACAGGCAATGCCTATAATCGGGATTAGTCCATAATACCGGAGAGGGGTATTGTCTATGTTGAAGTTAGCAAAAGTATGGCTCGTTGTTTTGGGGTTAGTGGGGCTGTTGGCAGCTTGTTCGACTGCCGAACCGCTGCCCGATGGTGTGATGAGTATCAATCCGGCGGTCGCCATTACCGATTTTACGTTGGTCAACCAATTTGGTGAACTTGCCCGCCTGAGCGATTTTCGCGGTAAATTGACCGTTCTCTTTTTTGGCTATACCCACTGCCCGGATGTTTGCCCAGTGACATTGGCGCAAATGCGGCGCGTGCAAGAGATGCTTGGCACCGATGCTGAAAAAGTCAATTTTGTGTTTATCAGCGTGGATGGTGAACGCGATACGCCGGAACGCTTGTTACAATATCTAGCCAATTTCCGCGCCAATTTCGTCGGTCTAACGGGTGAAGAAGCGACGATTCGCACTGTGATTGAAGCCTTCAACGGCGTGTATGAGATTAATAATCCCGGTGGCATGTTGGAAGACTATACCGTAGACCACACGGCTTCCACATTTTTATTGGATGCCGAGGGCAATTGGCAGCGCACCTATGCTTACAACACAGCCCCTGAAATCATCGCGCCGGATATTCAGATATTTTTGAAGTGATAGGCTTTTTGAACATAGTTTTGACTTGTAATCTACTGCAATCTTGAACCACAGAGCGCACAGAGGTTATGAAAATTCTTTGTGTCCTTCGTGACCTTTGTGGTTCAAAATGAACAGCGGTTTTTACCCGCCAATCAAAATGCGGGTGATTTGTTCGATATGATTCACATCATGCGTGCCAACCTGCAACAAGGCATTATGCAGCGTAAAATGCCCCCGCGTGGGATGCACCCCTGCCCGTTCCCACTCATCGTCTGGCACACTTTCAAAAAAAGTAACGAACCGTTGGCGCGATTCGCTGAGGGTTTTGAGTACCTCTGGCAGCGATTGCTGGTTATAGGCGCGGTCTACTGCCAACGCCTCATGGTCAGCTGGAGGTAAATTGGGATAATCTTGGCTGAGAATCGCCACAGCGCGGTCATAAAAAATCTGGTCAAAATCGCGCAGGTGGCATAACACTTCCAACGATGTCCAACCATCAGCGCCATCGCGTAATGTAGTTGCGGTTTCTTGCGAGACGTTCTTAAAAAGATGGTGCAAAATCGCCAACGTGCGTTTCATCAACAAAATATGCTCCTCACGGAACTTACTCATTTCCATTGGGGCTTTGTCCTTTCAGGTCGTTCAAAATCCAGATAATCGCTTTTTTCAAATCGGCTTCCAGCTTTTCGCCGCCGGGTATGGTATTCTCATAGACGATAAAACGCAAATGGCGAATATCAAACGGTAATTTTTGCACTTCTTTTTCCTGCGTCAGCAAAATGGCAGGTTTGCCCAATGTATGGGCAATGCCCAATTCATAATAAACATTGGCGTTCACTTCGGTCGTTTCGACGACGACCAACCGGCACGCATTCACCGCCGCCCAAATCTCGTTAATAATCGAGCCACTCAGCGAAGCAAAATCATCGCCGCGTTTAATCGTCAGGTTGAGTTCGGATACTACCGGGCGAATCACATTTTGATAAATCGCATCAAATTCGGGGCGAAACGGTGTAATCATAAAAATATCGGATTGAAATTGGCTTTGGGTCATGGGCGCACCAAAAATAGGATTGACCCGCATCCCATTGGTAATGCCCGCCGATTTGACCGCATGATGCGCGGTATGCAATTCCAAAGCACGGCGGACGATGGCTTCTAGGTCATCGGCGGCAATGGTGAGGGCTTGTTTGACCACATCTTCCAGATTAACCGGTGGGACGGATTCAGCATCAACGCGGTCTATATCTACATCTGCCTCACCGCGCTCTGGCGTTGGCAGGAATTGGAGGGGCGGTGGTTGCAACTTGCGAAAATGGCGCTGTGTCTCTTTAAATTTGCCAATATTCTGGACAACTTGTGCTTGCAAATCAGCGGCATCTGTAAACGTCTGAATAACATGATTCTGCATCAGATGGTCTAAAAATGCCCGGAAACGCTCATCGGCATTTTGAAGCTGTTCGGCTGGCACAAAAATCAAACAGAGCAAGCCGCGCTCATGGGCATAGTGATATTCAGCTTCTAGCGACGATTGCGTTTGTCCCGCTGGCACCGCGCCATAATCCAGAAAAATCCCAATGAACAATTGCGCGTCATCAATCAAACTGCGAGCAGCAGCGAAGCGGTCGGTATCTGCCTGCACCACATCTTCTAGGCTAAACGCTGTCACCGGAAAATCGTTCAAACGAAATAACGCTGCCTGCACAGTATTTAGGTACATGCGGCTGTCAGCATCGTCACCCGTGCTGATAAAAATTTTAGAAGGCATGAAGGGTCTGTATCTCCATCAAATCAATGTTTATTAAAAGCCAAATGCTTAAAATGGTGTAGTTACTCGGATATTAGAAATTCCGTCCCTAATATCATGCTGCTGTTTGGGCATTAATCACGATAACAGCTATTTGCCCATGACACACTATCATCATACCATAACAAAACATAGCAAGACTCGTACCCCAAACGCCGTAGTGCTTCATGCCGATGATTACCATCCCGAATACTCAAATCATTTGCTCGATGATGAATAATGAGGGGTGGCACGTCTTCTAATGCTTGGATATTCTGCATCAAAATACCAATGCGCTGTTCCCATCCATCCACAGGCTCGATATATTCCATCTCGGCTTCGGGACCACAGACGCGATTGAGCTTTGCCAGTGGCAATGCCAAGGGACCAAGCCAATACCGCTGTTGTAATTTTAAGCCATTCGACAACCCATGATTCGCCCATTCGCCGGTTGTCAGATAAGCATGAATCCAATCTTCAAGGCGTCCAGCCGCGGCATATTCTTGGGCAGTAAGCAGATTAAATTGCACCTCATCTCCTCTATTTTTATCATTTTTTACGAGCATGAGCGTAGCATACTCTGCCTCAAAAGGGAACAAAGCACCTGAACACAGCGTTCTTCACACAAATGCATTTTATCAAGGAGTGTGAAAAATGTTGTCTCGATTGCGATTGTTACTTGTGTTATTTGCCCTTCTTCTGACCAGTTTGCCCGCTGCCGCGCAAGGCATGGTCATTCCCCCGCCCGGTGTTGCCACCGACCCCAATTGGCTGACATTGGATTATCACCGTGTCAACGTCACGATTGAAAATCAACTTGCGACCACCCAAGTTTCCATGCAGTTCACCAACAATGGCGATATGCTGGCAGAAGGCACATTTATTTTTCCGCTGCCCAAAGGGGCTGCCGTTGAACAATTGACGATGTACGTCAATGGACAAACCATTGAAGCCAAAATTCTGCCTGCTGATGAAGCCCGTGGCATCTATAACGAGATTGTGCGCCAATATCGTGACCCGGCACTATTAGAATACATCGGGCAAGATGTCATCCAAGCCAGCGTGTTCCCGATTCCCATGGGCGAATCGCGTAAAATCGAAATTGCGTATGGGCAAGTTTTAGAAGCCGAAAATGGCTTGCTGAAATATGTCTATCCGATGAACGCAGGTAGTACCGCGCGGTTTATTGGGCAGATGAGCATCAGCGTGACTGTGGTGGATGATGATAATATCCGCAATGTGTATTCTCCCACGCATAATATTGTCCTCAGCCGCATGAGCGATACCGAAATTCGCACTGGATTTGAATCCACGAATTATCTGCCGCAGGGCGATTTCACACTCTTTTATGGCACCCAACGCGAATTGATTGATATTAATATGTTGACCTATCGTGCCAGTGCCGCCGAAGATGGCTTTTTCCTGATGATGGTACAGCCGCCGCTATTCATCAGCGATGAGCAGATTGTGCCGAAAGATGTGGTTATCGTGTTAGACCAATCCGGCAGCATGAGTGGCACGAAATGGGAACAAGCACAAACCGCCGCTGCTTATATTTTGGACAATCTGAATCCGCAAGACCGTTTTAATGTTGTCTCCTTCAGCACGGGTTGGCGCGTGTATGCCAATGAACTGCTGGCAGCAGACCAAGCCAGTGCCGCCAAAGATTGGATTTATACGCTCTTTGCTGAAGGTGGCACGGATATTCATGGTGGCTTATCTACGGCGCTGAGTTATGTGCAGGAACGCCCGTTTAACATCCTGTTCCTAACCGATGGTTTGGCGACAGAAGGCATAGTAGACACGCCAGAAATTTTGAGCAGTTTAGCCGCCCTCGCGCCATCGAATGCTCGTATTTTCACATTTGGCGTGGGCGATGATGTGGATACTTTCTTGCTGGATGCTATCGTGCGTGATTTTCGTGGTTCGGGGTCGTATGTGCGCCCCACAGAACGCATTGATGAAGAAGTCGCAGGTCTATATAACAAAATCAGCGCCCCAGTCATGACCGACATTACGCTGACGATGGATGGTGTACAAACTGAACTGCTGTATCCCCGCCAAATTTCCGACTTATTCGCCGGGGAGCAATTGACGATTGTCGGGCGCTATCGTGGTAGCAGTGACAATGTAACGGTGAATTTGGTCGGGATGATTAACGGTGTTGAAAAGACGATCACCTATCCGGGCAACGTGTTTGGCGAATTTGCCGGGGGTGAAGCCTTCATTGCTCGCTTATGGGCGACCCGGCGCATCGGTGATTTGCTGAATACGATTCGCTTAAACGGCGAAAGCCAAGAATTGGTAGATAGCATTATCAGCCTCAGCATTCGTTATGGCATCATCACCCCGTATACCAGCTTCTTGATTGAAGAAGATGATATTCTCAGCCAAGCCGGACGGGAACGCGCCGCTGCTGGCTTATCCCAAGAAGCCGAAATCCTTGCTGAAGAATCCAGCGGCGCGGCAGCGGTAGATGCCGCTGATACCTCGCTGAATCTGCAAAGTGCCAATGCCCCTGCTCCGATTGTTCCAATGTCTACTATGACAACGGGTGGGGTTGGCGGTGAAGCAAGTGAAGCCGACGAATTTTTTGGGTATGTCGCCAGCCCCATTCAAACCGTAGGGGATAAAACCTTCATTCTGCAAGGCGAAGTCTGGACGGATACGACCTTCACACCGGATACCATCACCACCGAAAAAATTATCTTCCTCAGCGACGCCTATTTTGCGCTGTTGACAGAATATCCCGAAGCCGGGGATTTCTTCTCTCTCGGTGAGCGCGTGATTGTGGTGTTGGGTGAGACAGCCTACGAAATTGTGACTGAATAAGCGTAGCAACAGCACCAATGACTGCCGGAATGATAGTCACCATTCCGGCAGTTGTTTTGCATTATGGGTTGAAAATGCGGTCAATCACGAAATACACAAATTGCTGCGTGGCGGGCAAAGTGGCTTCCGGGTTGGGGACTTCTTCGCGCCATGCTTGCCGCCATAGCAATGCCTGTTGAATCAGATTCGACCACTGTGGGAGTTGTTGCTGCGCCCAGCGTGCCGCTTGTAATTTGGAGATTTGTTCCCCATGCTTACAGGTGTATAGGCTGCGGCACATCGTTAAGATGGCGTATGCTTGCGCGGGACGAGTGTGAGCATCTTGCATCCATTCTCGCCAAGAACGCGCATGATTTTTAATGCATTGCAGAAATTCTTCTTGGGAGATGGCATCAATGATAGAAGTAGGCGGCACGCCATAAAGGACAACGCCTTTCTCGCGTACCATGTACCAATTCACCAGCCAATCTTTGCCCGCATCCTTGATATTAAAAGGTTCACCGGGGCTGATAATGGCAATCTGGCTCGTTTTTTGCTTAAATGTTTTGAGGGCATCCAGCGCAAGATAGGCAATTTCCAGACGGTCAACCCAATGCGGATAAGTGACTATCAGTGCATGATGCATGTGGTTTAAAGCATCAAATTCTGAGGTCGTTATATCGCTGGCAACGGCTGCTAATAAATCAATATCGCTGGCATTATCATCAAAATCGCCTGTCACCAGCGACCCATATAAATATAATCCCATCAATCTTGCGCCCAAAATCATGTGCATATGGGCAAGCACATCCGCCAACAATGTGTTGATATAGGGATACGGCGTGGGCTGCATGACAGCTTACTCGCCCATCTCATGCCCAATAACTTGCGCCGGCTCGGCGGCTTTTGCTCGGCGGATAGCCCGTTCTTGACGAATGTTATCAAACAGCACCAGCAGCGCCCCTATCACAATGGCATGGTCAGCAAAATTCGACACATTCGAGATAACATCCGGCAAAATCAGATGCACAAAATCAATCACGACGCCATGCTGCAAGCGGTCAATCAAATTGCCGACAGCACCACCTAAGACCAAACTCAGCCCGATTTGTTGTGTCGTCGCGTGGGCAGGTGCGTTCAAAAATAAATAGAACACGACCAAACATATCGGGATAATCAGCAGCACATACCAATTGCCCAAACTATCGCCGATGCCAAACGCGATACCCGTGTTATAACTGCGCGTAATCTGCACAAACGGCGGCAACACCGGAATCGATTCGTACAATTCCAGATTTGCCAGAATCCAATTTTTAGAAATTTGGTCTAAAAGCAGCACCAAACTGACAATCGGCACAAACCATCGCCACCGCATCATAAGCCCAACCAAACGCCTGCTTGTGTGTCATTATCCTGCGATTGTAGGCACAAGTGGCGCACAAAAACAGTGCCTATTCCCCACCATTTTTCTTTTTGGGTGGCGGTGGGAATGGGGCAAATCCCCCAGTTTTTTTGCCATAAAAAATAGGAACTTTAGAGGCAAACATTTCTTGCGTCTCGGTTTTGGCAGGCTGCGATATTAGTTTATCCAATTCCGGCAATGTATTGGGTGGCACTGTCGCCGCTGCTGGTTCAGGTGGTATGGATGGCACCGGGTTCGCTTGCGAAGTGGGCGACATGGGCTTATTGGGCATGATAGGAATCGGCATTGGCGGGGCTACCGATGGCAGGGGTGGCGCTGCCATCGGTTGGCGCTGTTGGGTTTGCAATTCTTCGTAAAGCGGTTGCTCTGGTTCTATCAAGGGAATTTGTTCAATCGGATTTGCCAACCACTGCTTTAACAGTGGGGTACCCAAAATAGTTAAATTATCATGGTCACGCGATTTTGCCGGGTCTATCTCTTGCAAGACCATCTGCATCATGCCGCGTAATTCCACATCCAAAATCAGGTTTTGCCCATGCCGCAGTGCCACATAGGGAATCAAGATTTTCGCCATGCCATCCGTCACCGCCGCATTGTCCGTATCAAAGACCACCAACGCGGGCAGTTCACGGTCAGCGTAAACAGGCGGTTTAAACCCGGCAAACGATGGAAAAAATGTTTCTGCCAGCAACTTATAAAATTGCACCTGAATTTGTACCCACTGTATCAGCCAGTGGTCACGGTCTGCCATGTATGCCGCCGGAACATCGCCTGCTAAGACCAAAATGCCTTCGCGTGCCAATAGCTTCGCCAATTGCCGTGACCGTTGTTCTATATCCGTTGGCAAATTCGCCGGATATAGATTGTGCTGCTGCGTCAGCACCGTCAGAACATGTTCGAGTCGGTTGAGTTTCATACGGTTTAAACGTCCGTTAGTAGTCATCACACGCCCTATGCGCCGTGATTCAAATGACAAAAAAATATCACTATGCATGAATAGGTTCTATTATAGCGGAAATTTAGCGGGCGAAGGGTCATGGGTGAAAAATACAATCACGCAGGCATGTTATCACCCACTCAATGCCGACGATAGCAGTGCCACCACGGTCAACGCCAGCCCAATCGCCGCAAAAATCGAAAAGGCATAGCGTAGCAATCGCTGGAATGTGGCTTTTTCTTCCGGTGTCCAGTTATTTTTCGTTTCACTCATCGTCATTCCTCCTGAAATCCATGCCAACTGCCGAATCGTATACGACTATTATACGTTGCTCTGACAAAAATCGGATTATAATGATAGGCATGAACACTGATAATGTAATTTTCTTCACAGATGTCAAAGTCGCCCGTGCGGATGCCGTGCGAAATCGGCGGCGTTTGCTGGAAACTGCCCAACGCTTATTCGCTGAACAAGCCGTTGAGACGATTACCATGTCCGACATTGCCAAATCGGCAGGCGTGGGCAAAGGCACATTATATCGTCACTTTAGCGATAAAGCCGATTTGTGCCATGCCCTGCTAGACGAAGCCATGCGCGATTTTCAGCTACAAACGCTGCAACACATGGGCAATTTGGGGCAACCCTATGAAACATTACGCTGGTTTATGGGGGCGGCAGCATCGTATGTGTATCGCCATACGGCGCTTTTAAACGAAGTCGCCACACAAGGCAACCCGATTGCCATGCTGCAACATCCCGCGCATATCTGGTGGCGGCAAACGATTTTAGGCTTATTAGACCGCTTACAGCCCACAGGCGACATCAGTTATATTGCCGATGTCCTGTATTTATTGTTGGATGTGCAAACGATGCGGTTTCAATTGCTGCAAGGTTACAGCCTAGAACGAATTGTCGAGGGCTTATTGATGACAGTGGATAGGTTGTTGCAAGCACCCTCCCCGCCATAAGCATCAGGAAACAGGCAAGAATTTTTTCACAGTTTCGGTTAGCACTTTTTTGGTAAAAGGCTTGGTCATATAAGCGATGCAGCCGGCTTCCATACAGCGCCGTTCTATTTCTTGGCTGGAACTCGCTGTGAGGGCAATCACCGGGATATGTGCTAATTCGGGGTCATTCTTCAGCATTTTAACGACTTCAATCCCATTGATACCGGGCAGCATCACATCCATCAGGATTAACCCCGGTTGTTCACGTCGTGCTATTTCGATGCCACTTTCCCCATTATACGCTTCCAACACTTTATAGTTCAGTGTTTCCAGAATATCCTCAATTAAGCGGGCATTCCAAGGATTGTCTTCGATAACAAGGATAATGTTAGACATGAACACGAGTCTCCACAGGTTGATTGGCTGCATAACAGCGTATAACAACCCACCCCGAAAAACAAGGTAAGTTGTCATTCGATATACGCGACGTTTATAAATTTTTATAAACTCTCAATGCGCCATGTGCTTGACAATGCATCGGATTTCGATATATGATGTTATTATTCATAACATTGGCAGGATGAACCATGATTGAAACGCAAGACTTGACCAAAGAATTTGATGGGTTTCGCGCTGTTTCTGGGGTGACATTGACGGTGGGTGCAGGCGAAGTGTTGGCAATGTTGGGACCGAATGGTGCCGGGAAAACCACGACTGTCCGCATGATGACCTCTATCCTTGCGCCCACGTCCGGTTCGGCAAAAATTGCCGGGTATGATGTGGTGCGTCACCCGGAAAAAGTACGGGCGCAGGTGGGCGTGCTGACCGAACAGCATGGGCTGTATGAACGCATGAAAGGCTTGGAATATCTCGACTTTTTTGGGGATGTCTATCACTTGCCCAAAGTAGACCGCCGCCGCCGCGCCATAGAGTTGATGACCCGCTTCGGCTTAGAAGATGCCATGCACCGCCGCGTTGGGGATTATAGCAAAGGCATGAAGCAAAAATTGGCATTGGTGCGGGCGCTGCTGCACAATCCCCCGGTGCTGCTCTTGGATGAACCGACTTCAGCGATGGATCCGCAAAGTGCCAAACAAGTGCGCGATGCCATCATCGAACTCCAGCGCGATGAACGCACATTTTTGATTACCACACATAACCTGACCGAAGCGCAAACGCTTGCCAATCATATCGCTATCATTCGGCATGGGCGCATTATCGCCAATGGCACGCTTGACCAATTGGCACACCAGTTTGCCGGGGTGCCCACGCTGGAACTGCGCGTGAATGGCAGCACTCATGGCTTAGAGCAGGATTTACAAGCGATGGTGACTATCGTCGCGCAGGGCGATACTTGGTTACAATACACCACGCCCGACCCCTATACCACTAATCCGGCACTCTTGCGGCACTTGGTCGGATTAGGGATTGAAGTTGTTACCCTCACACAGATGACGCGCACCTTGGAAGATATTTACTTGCAAGTCGTACAAGAAGATGAAGCGCAGGAACGGAAAAATTAATCATGGCGACCACACTGAAAACCACTTCCCAAACATTAGACACTGGCTATGACACCGACTTGGACATAGCGCCGCGCAAAGGCATCGCGCAGACCTTACGCAATGCGCTCATTATCACACGGCGCGAAGTACGCGATAGCTTTAGAGATTGGCGTATTATCGCCCCGATCGTGTTATTGACGTTTTTCTTCCCGTTTTTGGCGCAAAATGTCGCCAATGAATTTGCTGATTTTTTGCGGGGTTATGGCGCAGAACTCATCGGTGAGCGCACTATTCCCTTTTTGCTGATGATTGTCGGCTTCTTCCCCATTTCGATTTCGCTGGTAATTGCGTTGGAAACCTTCGTTGGGGAAAAAGAACGCCGCAGCCTTGAACCGCTGCTGAGTACGCCGCTGACCAACACCGAACTGTATATCGGCAAAACACTCGCCGCCATGATCCCGCCGCTGACTGCCAGTTTTGGCGGCATGTTGGTCTATCTGTTTTTCCTATTTAATTCACCCACCCTAATTTGGTCGCCGCCGATTATGCTGGTCGTGCAAATTTTCTTGCTGACGATTGTGCAGGCATTGGTCATGGTGACAGGCGCTGTCGTCGTCAGCAGCCAAACAACCAGTACCCGCGCTGCCAATCTGTTGGCAAGTTTCATCATTATCCCCATGACGCTGGTTATTAATGGCGAAAGTATCATCATGTTCCTTGCGCCTGATGCCGAATCACCGAATGGCATTGGGGCATTGTGGGCAATTGCCGCCGGGATGGTGATTGTGGTGGTGCTGCTGCTGCGCTTGGGCAACAGCATTTTTAACCGCGAAGAACTGTTGGGACGCACCATTGATAACTTGAATCTGCCGCGCACAGGCAAAAAATTGTGGCACTATTTCCGGGCGATGGATAATAAAGGCGGCGCTGCCACCAACATCATCACTTGGTACACCCGCGCTATCCCCTACAGCTTGGGCAAAATGCGTGTTGCTATGGGTTTAACGATTATCATTTTCATCGTCGCCTTTGCAGGCGGGTTTGTGATAGGGCAGTTACCCCAATGGCGTTTGCCGTTGGATACCGCCTCACGCTTTGATATTTCGGAAGCCTTCCAGTCAATGGCGCTGCCTGCTTTTGGTGCCGAAACCTTCATGTTTATCGTGTGGCAAAATGGGCGCGTTTTGCTGGCGACGCTGCTGCTCTCGTTGTTCAGTTTTGGTGTGATGACCTATATTTTGACGCCACCCACGTATTTCATTTTGGGCTATCTGCTGAGTCAATTTGTTATCGCTGGATTCGATTTAACGCTGTTCATTGCCGGGGTTGTACCGCACGGCATCATTGAAATTCCAGTGATTACGATTGCGGCGGCTGCCATTTTCCGTCTGGGCGCGATTATTACCCGTCCGCCCGAAGGCAAAACAGTGGGACAAGCGTGGCTGGAAACCTTCGGTGATACGCTCAAAATTGGCGTAGGCATCGTTATTCCGGGGCTGATTTTGGCAGCCATCGTAGAAACTTTTGTCACATTCCCCATGTTGCAAACAATTATCCGCTAGTTGCCACCCTCACTAGGGCGACTCGTTCTATTAGCCGCCCTAGCGAAATTCTTGTTACTCCAAACCCAATGATTGCAAGACTCCCGGTGCCATCAATTGACTAAACCGATACGCCATCTGTTCTGGTGTAGCCTCCATCCCGCCGCGCAGCCACCAGCGCAGCGCCCCCAATAATGCCCCCGCGAGAATTTCGGCTGTTAATTCTGGCGGCACACTCATAAAAGGGGCAATTTCCCGCAGGGTTTGATGTTTGCGATACGATTGTTGTGCTAAATAATCCCAAAACTGGTACACAAAAGCTGGATTCTCTTGCCCCTCAAGCATAGTTCGATAAAACAGGTGATATTCAGCAACATGTTTAAAGACAGGGTAACTTAAGGGTTTATTGTCCATGAGCAAGGTATCGGGGTTAAGGTTGGTAGTGGCTTGCTCCAACGATTGAAAATGATATTCCAAACTGTGCCACAAAAGTTGTTGTTTATCGTTGTAATGAGCATAAAAGGTTTTACGGGCAATATTGGCGCGAGTCACAATCTCCGCAATGGTGATTGTTTGGAAGGCTTTTTCCGAGATGAGCGCCAGCATGGTATGAATCAGCAATTTCTCAGTTCGCAGGTATCGTCTATCCATTATTGAACACTTGTCTACTAAGTAACATTCTGCGTTGCACCCGACATCAGAATAGCCTAATCTGATAAAAACAACAAGAAAGCACTGGAAAAGAGGCTGCTGGTTGCCATGCAGCCTACATCCAACTTTTGAAACAGGTACTATTTTCGATGAAAGGTTCCATCACGATGCAAGTCACAATGCCGCTTATAGGTGCTGCCCAACGTGAGTATTGGCGTATTTATCATTCACCGACGGATGTTGTTCGCGCGGATAGCCTGCGCCAAGAATTTTGTATTGTGTCTGGCGGGGTTAAGATTCACATGGATGTTTACGAACAACCCAATAACGATGCTCCAACGATTATCTTTAATCATGGGGGTGGCGGTTATTCGCGGTTATTTATTCCGTTGGCACTCGCCTTATATGACTGTGGCTATACCGTTATTTTGCCTGACCAGCGCGGACAAGGGCTATCAGAAGGGGATCGGGGTGATTTTTTGATGAGTCAATTTGTTCAGAATATTGTGGATGCTGCCTGTTGGGCGCGGCAGCGTTACAGTGGCAAATTGTTCATGGCAGGTGGCAGTTTGGGCGGGGCGCTGACCTATAAAGCCGCCGCAGCCGGTGCGCCCGTGAGTGCGCTAGTGTGCCATAATTTATACGATTTTGGCAATCCAGCCGATACGCTGGCAGTTTCCCGTTTTGCCGCTTTTGCCGGGCTGCCTAAGCTACCTGAATTGTTCGCTACTTTGGTTCATTTGTTAGCCTCAGTGTTACCTAATTTACGGATTCCCTACAAGTTATTGGGGAAATTTAGCAAGATGGTAGATGAGCGCAACACCGATTTTTATCGGCACTATCAGCACGACCCCTATCCGATTCAATGGGTAACACTACGCTATATGGACAGCACCTTTAGAACGCCCCCGGCGATTGCTTTGGAGAATAACCCTCTGCCTGTGTTGGTCATTAACCAAACCCGCGACAAAATGGTATCGCCAGCGGTGACAAAACACAATTTTGAGCGATTAGGTGGACACAAAGAATATGTGGAAATAGATTATGGGCATTGGGCGATGGGAATGTCGTTTGAAAAAGAGTGGAGCGCCATTGTGGATACATTCTTCAAACAATTTTAGACAATACCGCATCTGTATTTGATTGTGAGGTGCTTTGCTGGCTATAATACAAGCACGTATCCTCTTGAAGATGTGAGTGTGCATCATGCCTGATAGAAGTCCAGTCGGCAAAACTATCGAACATTACCGCATAGATAAACTGCTGGGGCAGGGCGGCATGGCAGCCGTTTATCAGGCGATAGATTTGCGTTCACAACGGGATGTGGCGCTCAAATTTATGCACGCGCATCTTGCCTCCCAAGAAAGTTTCCGCAAGAAATTTTTAGACGAAATTAGCGCCGTTGCCCGCCTGAATCACCCCAACATTGTGAAAGTGTTGGAGTATCAGCAAACCGATGATGACCTGTTCATGGTCATGGAATTTTTATCGGGCGGCACATTGCGGGCATATATCAAACGCTTATCGGAAAAAGGGCAGTTGTTGGAACTGCCAGAAGCCATTGAATTTACGCGCCAATTGGCAGACGCGCTCGATTACGCCCATCGCCAAGGCATGATTCACCGTGACATCAAGCCCGATAATGTCGTCCTGCGCCCCGCCACGAAATCCGTTACTTTTCTGGATAATCAGCCTGTCTTAACTGATTTTGGGCTGGCACGGCTGACCGCGGGCGATGAAAACGCCGATACTGACCAACCTGCCGGCACTTATCCCTATATGTCGCCGGAACACGCTTTGGGCGACCGTACCGATAATCGTTCCGATATTTATAGTTTGGGTATCCTGCTCTATGAATTGGCTGCCGGGCGCTTGCCGTATATGCCCCACAATATCGCCGAAGCCGCCCGAATGCACGGCAAAGACCCGCTAACGCCGCCATCGGCACTGCGCCCAGAAATTCCGGCATCGCTGGAACAAATTATCCTGAAGGCACTGGAAAAAGACCCGCTGCGGCGCTACCAAACTGCCGAAGCCTTGATGCTAGCACTCCAAAATCTGAATCCGCGTCGGATGTATCAGGAATTGCATGGCACGCTGATGGCGTTTGAGAGCGAAGCCTCAACCGATACAATGGCAACTGCCGACATGACGGAGCCATTACCGCTAGACCCCCCGGCAGGTATCGCTATGCCAGCTACCGACGATTTTTCGGTAGGCAAACTGCGTCTCGTCTTTTTCAGCCAAGACCACCCGGCTTTTGCCATTCTGCTGCCCCAAGCGAAAGAAACAGAAGTTGTCTCGCTGACGATTGGCACTGCCGAAGACCAACAAGTACAACTTGTTGGCGAAAAAGTCTCGCGGCGGCACGCTCGTTTGGATGTGCTGCCTAATCACCAATATCTCATTGCCGATTTAGGGTCAACCAACGGCACTTGGCTAGACGATACACGCCTTTCCGGTGGTGATTCGCAGGTGCTGGCGATTGGACAAGTTTTTAGAATTGGGGATTATTGGGCGCGGCTGGAAATTGCTGAACAGCCCGTCGTAGAAACAATCAGCGAAGAAGCTGCCGCGCCTATTATCGCTCCGGTTATCATGCCAGATATAGATATTGAGCAAGCCCCCTCTGAAATCATTGCTGAGGATGTGATGGATGACGATTTGCCCGCAGCGGAGGCACCGACTACGCCTAAGTTGCCGCAAATCTTAGAACCGACTGAAAAAATTCCCGTGCAGCCCGCCCCTGCGCCAGCAGCACCTAAGCCGCCGCAAATCTTAGAACCAACTGAAAAAATTCCCGTGCAGCCCGCCCCGCCCGCCCGTGCTGCGACACCGCCTGCGGTTGCCGCTACGCCGACACCGGGCAAAACACCATTGACTGCCAAACCAGCGTATCAACGCTCAACGCCGCCGCGCCCCGGCAGCCCACTAATTCCCGGTAAGGGCAAGCCACTTGTCCCTGCCAAGCCCGGCGACCCACCGCCCTCACAAACGACTGCCGAACAACCGCAGCCGCCCGCCCCGGAAAAACCAGCGAGCAATCTGCCGGTTTCCAGCAGCAATATTCAGCAAATGCTGTCTATTTTAGATTCAGACGAAAGCGCCTCACCCGCCGATAAGGGCGATTCACAATCGCGTTCAGCCCGCCCAGCCGCGCAATTAGCCGCAAAACCGGCGTCGCCCGCCAAGCCTGCCCCCGGTGCAAAATCGGTTTTATCCGATACAGAAAGACGCCGGGCTGCTGCGAAACCCGATGCCATTGAAAAAACCTTCATGGGCGATTCAGATCTTGAAATACCGCCACCTGCCGCCGGAACAGCCGGAACAGGTGCGCCCCAGCAATCGGGCGGGAAAGCCGCTGCCGCCGCTGAACCACCAAAAGAGGCGGCTCCGGCAGCCCAAGAGAAAAAATCCGACGATCCGTTGGTCGGACGCACAATTTCCCATTATAACCTTACGCGCCTCATGGGCAGGGGTCCTGTCTCAGCAGTTTACGATGCCACCGAAACTCGTTCCAAGCGCCAAGTCGCGTTACGGATGTTATACCCAACCTTGGCGATAAATGAAGTCATTCGTGACCGTTTCCGTGAGGAAGCCCGCATCTGCCAAACGCTAGACCATCCCAATATTGCTCGCGTTATCGGGTTTGAGCAGATTGAAAATTATTTTTTCATGGTGATGGAATTCATCACGGGCGGCTCTATGCGGGGTTATATGCGCCGCTTACGCACGGATGGCAAATCCATCGAATACAGCGAAATTATTGATTTCACGCGCCAACTTGCTGACGCGCTGCATTATGCTCATGGGCAAGGGTTGATTCATCGGGACATCAAGCCCGATAACATTGTCATGCGCGAAACACCGTCTAGCAGTGGCGATGGCAGCCTGATTCGTCAGCCGATTCTCACCGATTTCGGCTTGGCACAAGCTGCCGAAGTGGGCGAACAATTTGGCACCGACCAAGCCAATGTGGATTTTTCGTATATGTCGCCGGAAGAAACCGAAGGACGGCGCATTGATGTTCGTAGCGATGTTTACGAACTCGGCACGGTGATGTATGAACTGGTCACTGGGCAGCCCCCGTATACGCCGCGCTCTATGGGCGAAGCAGTGCGAATGCATACCCGCGACCCCTTAGCAAAACCATCATTGCTGCGTCCGGGAATGCCGCTGGATTTAGAGCGTGTTATCGTCCGCTGTTTGGAAAAAGACCCCAATAATCGTTACCAAAATGCCGCTGAACTATCGCGGGCGCTGCAAAATATCCTGAGCAATCTGCAACCTGCGGGGGCGGGGGCAGTGGGGCTAGATGCCATGAAAACTGTGGCAATGAGCGAACAATTGCCCTCGCAAATGCCCATGTATACGCCGCAGCCCGTCACCGATGACCAAGTAGGTTATGACCGGATTGTGGTCTACAGCGAAAAATTCCCCACGCTGGCAATTCGGCTAGACCGCAAGGTGATTAGCCTAGGACGCGGCGATGAGCAAATGCTGAAATTAGATAGTCCCCGCGTGTCGCGCCGCCATGCCCGTATCGAAAAAGGCTTAGGGGATGCCTATCGCATTGTAGATTTAAATTCGACCAACGGCACTTGGTTGGGAACAACGCGCATGATGCCGGGGGTTGCCGAAGTGTGGTCAACCGATAAAACTGTCCGCATCGGCGATTATTGGCTGCGTTTAGAGCAAAATGTCCAGAAATCTATTCAGCCCACTTTCCGACAACCGCCCGGAGTAGCTGTACCTCACGGTATGCCGATGCCCGCCGCGCCGGGAATGCCGGCGGTTGCCCCCCGAAGCAGTGCGCCACAGCCAATGGTCTATGGTCAATTTATCCCGGCAACCGCTGCCCCGCTACTTACCAACGTAGATGACCCGGATGCTATCTCGACGGATTTACAAGCGCGGCAAGCCGCCAAAGATACAACACCGCCGCCCAAACTAAAGCCTGCGGAACAAGATAAAATCGGGCTGTCTGTACCCATCAAAGTTGTGACCGTTGCGCCCGGTTCCAGCATCACCTTATCGCTGGAAGTGCATAACCAGAGCGAGCGCGTTGACCATTTTAAAGTCGAGGTCAACGGGCTGCCGCAAGAGTGGTATACCGTGTTATCCGCACCGTTGTATTTGCTGCCCAATAACCGCGAAACCACTTCGATTACGTTTCATCCCCCGTTGGCAAGCAGCAGCAGTGCCGGGGCGCACGCTTTTGAAATTCACGTCAGTGCCAGCGCCCAAATGCAAAGAGACCAATCCGGTAATGAAGTCAAAACTCGTGATGGCAAACTTATCAAACTCAAGGCAGTTGCTGAACAAGGCACGTTGATTATTCAGCCTTTCCAAGGTTTTACGGCGCTGTTAGATCCCACGCGGGCGCGGGGCAAGATGCGCCCGGAAGTGACCATCACCAATACAGGCAATACCCATACCAGTTACATGATTGAAGCGCGTGACCGCGAACAAATGCTGCTGTTAGAAATGAGTGGTAAGCAGTATCGGTTGGCACCCGGACAAAGTGATTACGCCAGCATTCGCATTAAACCGCGTGGGCGTCCATTTTTGGGTGTAGAACGGTCGTATCCGTTTGAAGCCGTCGTCACGCCTCTTGATTCTAAAGTGCCGCCGCAAACCCTGACGGGCGATTATACAGTCAAGCCGCGTTTTCCCATCTGGATTTTGAGCTTCTTGATTTTGGCGATTGTGTTGTGTGCGCTGCTCTCGCTATTTTTATTCAGCCAATACAACGCTCTTTTGGCACAAACCCAAACCGTGACCGCCCAAGCCGTGACCGCCACTTTCCAAACGGCGCTTGCCCAAACTCCGGTGGTGGCGACGGAAATTGCCTTATCCGACCCCGATAGCGATGGGTTAAGCAATATCCGTGAAGGGCAGTTGGGAACAGACCCCAATAACGCCGATACCGATGCCGATGGTTTAAATGATGGCGAAGAAGTCCGCATTTGGGGGACTGACCCGCTTAAACGCGATACGGATGGCGATAGCCTGACCGATGGCACTGAAGTCAATGTTCTGGGGACTGACCCGCTTCGACCGGATACGGATGGGGATGGCAAACCCGATAACGAAGACGAAACACCGACCAGCGCCAGCACCCCCACCCCCACGGCATTCCCTACGATTGTGGGCAGCAATGGCGATATTTGCCCCGGTTCACCACCGACGCGCTTACAAATAGGCGTTACCGCCCGTGTCGAACCCGGTGGTGTTTCCAACCGCCTACGTGATAACCCCGGCATTTCGGCGGGGCAGCAAATCGGGCAGATGCCCCCAGAATCGCGTTTTCGCGTCATCGGGGGTCCCGTGTGCGATGCCGAACAACAATTGCGCTGGTGGCAAGTGGATTATAACGGCGTGATTGGTTGGACAGCCGAAGGTGTGGGCGAAGAATATTATATTGGTCCCTTAGACGGCGATGGTGGCGGGGGCGGGAGTGCCAGCGGCGGCGGGGGTGGGGCAACCACGGGTGATGTTGTTGCTGCGCCGAGTGGTGATGTTGCGCCTAACCCGGATGTGGTTGCCGCGATAGATGCGGCTATTGCCAACAGCCCGCAAATCACCAGCGTCGGCTTAGACCGGTCACGGATGGGGGCGCAGTTATATATGGATGCCGGATGGCAAACTGCGCTCAACCAAACCGGTGATTTGGGCGTCGGTTGGATTAAAATACAAGTGAATTGGGAACAAATGCAACCGGACGCGCCGGGGCAAGTCAGCAGTGAGATGGAAACGTTGGAAAATAATTTGCGGGCAGCCGATGCGCGTGGCTATAAAATTCTCTTAGGCATTGCCAAAGCCCCCCGCTGGTCACGCAGCGTCATTGACCAAGGTGGACCGCCGGATAGACCGCAAGTATTGGCTGATTTTTTGACATTGCTGCTAACGCGCACAGGCGGCATTGTAGATGCGATTGAAATCTGGAATGAACCTAATCTCAAATTTGAATGGAACGGCATTTTGCCTTTCACGGGCGAAGGGTATATGCAGTTGTTTTTGCCCGCGTATAACGCCATCAAAGCCACTGCCCCCAACGTCAAAATTGTGGTTGCCGGGTTAGCACCCACCACCGATACGGCGGGCAGCATTGATGACCGCAAATTTTTCCGGCAGATGTACGCCGCAGGTTTAGGTGGTTTGAGCGATGTGGTAGTCGGCATTCATCCCTATGGTTGGGGCAATGCGCCCGAATCGTCGTGTTGCAACCTCATTGAAGGACGTGGTTGGGATGATAACCGTCGCTTTTTCTTCCGCGATACGCTGGCAGATTATCGAACAATCATGCTGGAAAATAATCATCCTGTGCCGCTGTGGATTACTGAATTTGGGTGGGCAACGTGGGCAGATTTGCCCGGCGAAGCGCCCGAACCGTGGATGACCTATACTACGCTGATTGACCAAGCCAATCATACGATTCGCGCCTTCCAGATGGGGCAAAAATTGGATTTTGTGGGTCCGATGATTTTATGGAATCTTAACTTTGGGAATCAACAAACCGTGAACAGCCGCAATAGTTTCGCCGCCTATAGTTTGTTTATCGAAGGTGTGGGAATGCGCCCGGTGTTTGGGAGTCTCGTGCCGCGCTAGGTCTGCTGTAAGATAACATATCTATCATATTATTAAGCGGGGGCGAGAAATGCCACAACGCAGATTATGGATATTCATCAGTATTGGCATTCTTTTGGTCATTTTGCTGATGGGGTTACTCTTAGTCAGCCAATCTATCCTTTATTCACCTATTCCGCCTTCGGCAACATCAACACCTCTTTTGACTGCTACCCTGTTAAAAACAACCGTGCCGCCCACCTTTACCCCTAGCCATACAGCAACCGCCGAAAGCATCTCTGCCATTATGCAAACCGCAACAACATTGGCGGAACTCTTAGCACCTAATCAAACGCAGATTGCCCTTGAGCAAACACAAAACGCGGGCGGCGTTGAACCCAGTGATGATGAGTTGACCTTGGTTGCCCAATTGACAGCCACTGCTGAAGCCGCGCCTTTAGAAACCGATGACCCCCGCATAACAGCGCAAGCGGTCATCACCCAAACCCGCGAATTTTTGCCAGAAACACCATCGGATGTTGCGGAGTCGTTTTGCGGCGATGCGGTCTGTCTGCCGGATGAAATCGGCATTTGTGCGGCGGATTGCGTGGGCGCAACGTATACCCCAGTGCCAGTTATCACCATCACGCCGACTCCCACGAATACCCCCGGTAATAATTTGCCCGATTCAGGCGGTGGTGGATTTGCGGGTATTGGTAGTTCCAGTCTCTATGTCTTCCATGATAAAACGGTGCGTCCTAAACAGCAAACTATCGTTGAACTCAAATTATTTTTTGATGCCGTATTTATCACCGCGACGCCCACCAGCGCCCGCACTGCTATTCCGGTAACGCAAAGTGTGCCGCGCCCGAATGTGGATGCTGATGCTACTTCCACGCCGCGCAGTGCCGTTTACAGCGAATCCGAATTTGAAGTGCCAGATAAACTCATTGCGATTTTGGAGTGTGGTTCGGCATTTGTGGATTGTGGCGCAAAACCCATGTTGCCCCTCAGCATCACCCGACCCAATGAGTGGCTGTGGCAAATTACGCCAGCGGAAGGTGTTCAGGGCAAACAAACACTAACATTGGAATTATGGATGGCTGGAGAAGGTGATGCGCCCTACGTCCGAATATGGTTTTATGATTTTGCGATTGAAGTATTGCCCGAAGTTGCCCAAGCGGATACCACTAGCTCATCTGTACCATTGGTCGTGACAATAGCGGGCATTGCCGGCTTGGCGCTGGTAGGCGGCATTCTCTTTGCCAGAAGACAACCTGCTCATAAGAAAAAAATCGGCGTTTCACTGACGAATGCGCCCCGCGTGTTTATCAGCTATCGGCGGTCTGCCAGCGCCGGTTATGGGCAAATTCTGCACGACAAATTATCAGAGCGCGGTGCAGAAATTTTTCTCGATGTGCGCGATTTGCACGCCGGGGAATTTGGCGAAGATTTAAAAGAGAGCATCGCCACTTGCGATTATTTCCTGCTGCTCTTAGCGCCAACCACGCTTGAGTCGCAATGGGTCATCAAAGAAGTCGAGTATGCCCGCGAAAAAGGCAAAATCATCATCCCGGTATTGATTAACGAGTTTAATTTGTACGGAGATGACATGCCCGCATCGCTCAAATGGTTGCAACAACAAAATGCTATTCCCATGCCTCATCTCTTTGTAGATGCTGCCATTGATAAAATTGCCGAGTTTATCGGTCTACCAGAAGCAACTTAATCAGGATAAATGGTGTTGCGCTGTTGGCTAAATAGGGTGCTGCAAAAAATTGGCTGACATGTTTATCCAATACGAATATCGCTAAAACCCCGTGTTCTAATGAGCCGCTGGTTTGTGGTATCTTATACGGGACAGACGAGATACGCCTGTCTCTGTTTTGGGTTGTGTTGGAAGGAAATGCGATTCATGGCAACCATCACTGAACAAACGATTCGCCAGCGGTCAAACAGCAAAAGTTTTGAGCGCGGCAAACAATATTATCGGCAGGGCGCCATCTCCGATACGGCAAAGCGCGGCAATACACTGGAGGCACGCTGCGAAGGCTCGCAATACAAACCGTATCGGGTCAAAGTCACATTAGATAAAAATGGCGCTATTGAAGCTACTTTTTGCGATTGCGAATATGATTATGGCGATGATTGCAAGCATATCATCGCGCTGCTCTTGACCTATGTGCATCAACCAGAAGCGTTTGAAGCCAAACCACCACTGGAAGACAGCCTCAAAGACCGCACCCCCGAACAACTGATAGCATTAATCAACCAGATGGTGAATCGCTACCCAGATTTAGAATCGCTGGTGCATCGCCCGGTTGCCGGACGCACAACGCGCCAAAAGGCAGTTAATGTCGAGACTTTTCGGCGCGAATTACGCCAAGCAATGCGCCATTTCAGTCACGAATGGGGCGATACTTCGATTTCGGATACGATTGTGTCGGTCACGAGGGCTGGCAAAGAATTTGCCGATAATGGCGATTGGCACAGTGCCAGTGCCATTTTCCGGGTAATTTATGATGAATACTTGGATGATGACGAGTTTTACGACGATGAGGAAGGCAACGTTAGTGAGGCGTTGGATGCGATTGTGGCTGAATTGGCAGAATGCCTTACATTGGGCAAACTGGCAGAGGATGATACAGAACGCCGTGTCATTTTGCATAGTTTGCTGCAAGTCTATATCTGGAATATAGATATAGGCGGGCAAGATGTTGGGGTAAATGCCCCGGATGTGATTGTGCAACATGCTCGTAAAGCCGATTTGCCCGCCCTACGCGAGAAAATTATTGCCGCCAAAAAGACGAAAGAAGGACAGCGTTACAGCGAATGGGCTGTTGAAAACTACGAAGCCTTTTTAATGGATTTAGATGCCCTCGACGAAACCGACCCAGAAATTATCCTCAAACGCTTGCGTGATAATGGGCAATATTATTTGCTGACCGAAAAATTACTCACTTTGGGACGCATAGATGAGGCGCTTAACACCATTCGGAAAGAATTAAACGATAGTTTTAACTTGCTGCGGTTGATGCCCTCACTTATGGTTCATGCGGGTGAAGACACAGCGTTATCGTTGGCGAAGGCAGCACTGAGCAAAAATTATCACCCGCATTTGAATAGTTGGCTGATTCATTATGCCGAAACAGCGCAGAAACTTGAACTGGTACTCGAACTACGGCTAAATGATTTTTATAACCCACCTCACTACATCGCCAAATACGAACCCCTCAAAAAAGCTGCCCAATTGCTGGATAAATGGGACAGTGTTTATCAAGAAGTTATCGCGCATCTGCAAAAAAATAAACTCTATGCCTTGCTGACACAGGTGTATTTGCAAGAGAAACAAGCGGAAAATGCTTGGAACGCGCTGGCACTGCATCAAAAAATGCCCGCTAACAACCGCAATGATTGGTATGGCTTTAGCAACCACTCTTTGGAATTTGAGGTTGCCCAACAAACCCGCCATGATAACCCAGAAAAATCACTGCCTTTTTATCGGCAGCACATTCGCAATCGGATAGACCAACGCAATCGCAGCGCCTATGCCGAAGCTGCCGGATATTTGCAAGTGGTCGAAGAATTGTATGATGCCATGGGCGAATACGAAAAATGGGAAGACTATATTACGGGTATCAAGACCGAGTTCAAAAAATTGCCCGCGCTGATGGACGAATTACGCAAAGCAAAATTATAGCGCCGGGAACACTTTGGGGAGACGCGGCGTTTATCGAATAACGCCTAAATTTTTTATCGGGGGGAAGTATGTCAAAAATGCGGTTTGGAATAGTGTTGTTAGGGAGTATGTTTTTGCTGGTGGCGATTGCCACTGTATCAGCGTGCGGCGGGTTATTCTGCCAGAATATCCCAGTAGACCAGCAGGCAGAGCGCATTATTTTTGCGGTTAATGATGATGGCACGATGAGCGCCTATGTGCAGATTAATTATACGGGCAGCGCCCCCGATTTTTCGTGGGTCGTGCCGGTGCCGAATACGCCCGATGTGGATGTTGCCGAAATTGCCTTGTTTGACGAACTCAGCAGTTTGACCGCGCCCATTTTTATGCCGCCCACCATGCCCGCTTGTGCGCCCCTACCACCAGTGCCATCAATGGCGATGTCGGAAGGCTCTACCGATAGCGTAGACAGTGTGACCGTATTAGCATCTGGTACAGCAGGTCCCTATGCCTATGATGTTGTTACCAGCCCTGACCCACGCGCCATGATTGATTGGCTGAATCAAAATAATTATCGCGTGACGCCCGACATGGAACCCTTGATTACGGTTTATAATGACGAAGGCATGGTCTTTTTGGCGATGAAGTTACAGCCCGACCAAGGCGTGCAGGATATTCAGCCCATCGTCATGACGTATCAATCTACTCAACCAATGATTCCGCTGCGTTTGACTGCCGTTGCCGCCAATCCCAATATGAGCGTTTTGACATGGATTTTTGCTGATGCTCAGGCAGTGCCAACCAATTGGGCGCATCCGGTGGTTGAGGACGAAGATATACGCGGCGATTTCTTTAGTTTTGGTGGCACAAATTATCTGCAATTAGTGGATGCCACCGTAGATTTGTACGAAGGGCGGGCGTTCATCACCGAATATGCCATGCACACCAGCGATTTACGGGAATTGCGTCCGCAAGATAAAGGGTTGCAACTGCTGGCAGAAAAATATAACTTTGTGACACGGGTCATGGGGCGCATTTCGCCGGAAGAAATGACGGTTGACCCCATGTTCACCTTTGATACTGAGCGCGACACTGTATCGAACATTCATGATTTGACGCAGATGGACGGGGAAATCTTCTGGCAGTGCGAAGGCGCCCCCCTGCCCGAAGTGGAATATGATGAAGCTGTTGTGCCGGAAGGTTTTGAATAAGTAGCGCGTATTACAGAACGCCCCTCTACGGAGGGGTGTTTTTTGGTGTATGATGGGCAGTCGTGTCCTTATCAGCGTGATTTATTGGCATTGGCAAAAATTACCCTATGTCTCTCATGTCCCAACTCGTCATTCCCGGCGAGCAAATCATCACGATTACCCGCGGCGGTATTCTCTACACCGATTTAACCGGCATTCGCCAGTGGGTGGATTTTGTCGAATGTCGGCATCAACATCTCGCCCAAGTGGAACATCCAACTGCCTTAGACCGCCGCTATATAGGCTGCCGCAATACCGAACAGTCAGCAACGATTTATGTTCGTTTTTTTTGCGAGCCGCCTGTGATTTTCTCCTTTAGGAGCAGCGCCCGCCGCAATCTGGATTTAATCCAACCGATGAGCCGCTTGGGTTGGTACACGACTATTTGTATTCGCAGTACCGAGGCACTACCCGAATAAACTACATACCGCCTAAAGGCGGTAGCTTTGTTGAGGCGAGTGAAACTCGCCTTTAGAATTTATCATCATCCACACTGAAATTATCACTCTCATCATTTGGTTTTTCATCATGAGAG